>JBAYVQ010000117.1:0-2648 GCA_041674565.1 Candidatus Absconditabacterales bacterium | reverse complement strand
TCATAACGATCTCGGGACTGTGAGACTCGAACTCACGACCACACGACCCCCAGCCGTGTATTCTATCCATCTGAACTAAGTCCCGAAGCAGCTACACTATAATTTTTCGATAGCGCTTTTCAAACCACAAAAAAACATACCCGCTAGAGTATGTTTTTCAGATTATATGAAATTTATCAATATTACGCTTTTACTTCATCATCTTCGCTTGGTGTCAGATTGATCATATTGCACTCTTTACTGTCTCCGTCGTTGGCGTAATCACACAACTCAGCAACTACATTGAGTCAAGCGCCTGGTGTTCCTTGTAAAAAGAAACCAATACTATCTCCAGCAGCTAAGCTATTGATCTTCCATATCGTCACTGGACCAACTTGTACAGCTCCAGCAGCAGTAATGTTACTAAGTCACTGAGAATACACTCTGAGTGTAAAATCATTGGCTGCACCACCAGCATTTGCAGGATTGTTGAATACTTTAAACTTGTATGCCACGACACCAGGCGTTCCTGCGGCTCCTTGGCTAGGGAAAGTATTAGCGTACAACTCGAGATCCAAAGCAACTGGTGCTGGGGTCGTTGGAGTTGGTGCTGGAGTAGGCGTTACCGTGGGATTATTGCCTCCTGGATTTGGAGCAGGAATTGGGGCTGGCGCTGGAGTAGGCGTTACAGTAGGATTATTGCCTCCTGGATTTGGGTTTGGAGCAGGAATTGGGTTTGGAGCAGGTGGGATGGGGTTAACCTGCGTTGTATCAATGATATCAAAAGTTCCATCTATACAAAAGTTCGCTGTTTTTCGTGGCTTATTTTGCATCTTCGTGAGACAAACCAGATCATATGATCCAGGTAACAAGTTCTTAAATTGACCAAGCAACACATTGAATGGAGCAGCAGCAACCACTTGATTGGTGGCATGATCCAAGATACCACATATAGACACCACTCCCGCAGGAGGATTTGTAGTAGTAGCAAATCCAATAATGCCAGGAGTAACTGGTACAAGCACATTGCCTACTACATCACACGTTGGTGCTACAACATTGTTTTGTAGAGCATTTTGCATGATAAAATTGAAGAAAAATGTCCAAGGATTAACGGGAGCGGCCGTAGCAATAAACTGATTGCCTACTGCACCTCCTCAAGCGCCTCATCCTACGACAGTAGTAGTACCGAGAAATTGTTGTGCCACAAAACGCACAGGATCCAAGGTGACATTATAGATACCAACGAGACTTACACTAAGGCTAGTCACCACAAGTCAACCCAAAAATCATGCCATAGCTACGAGATTATGGTTCCAACTTGTTGTTTTTTTGTTGTTTTTCATTACTACAAACTTACAAGTAAATGAGCATACATTGCTCTCATTATATTCGCTGGTATCAAGAATGTCAAATAAAAGGATATATTATATAATCTGAATCCTGTGCGCGGTCTGAGTCGCAGGATGGTATTGGGGACAGCAGCAAACCCTACAAGCAGACAATGCACTCACCAAAGCCAACTATGTATCCAGTTTTTACAAAACCCTCGCCACTGGTCCAAACGGTGGGATCAAGGCTCCCAATATCAACAGAAGATGATTGGTAAAAAGATACTGTGACGTGATTTTTGATCCGACAATGATTGATGGATTTCCTTTTGATACCAGCTCTACTATCGACTGCAAAAGCAATCCTAGTTTGTGTTATAGTCCCAAAAATTCACTTTTCGTAAGGATGTTGTGTGAAAGAGTACAAGCCTCCACTCAAGGACTTTCCAATATCTCTTCAGATTATCTTATATTTTCATCATACAACAAACTCTGGCAGCGTACCAACTGCAACTGGTCAAGCAATCTCAATGACTGTCCCATATCCACACACTTTGCCAGCGTCTTTCATGCCCTTATCAATGACTACACCAACAGTAAGATAGCTAGCATCTACGGATATACGAGCAAGTTGTCAGACAACGCACAAGCCAATAGCAAATCATTGTTGGAGAGCACTAAAGCATTTTCAGATACCTATTACGGACCATGCAATACGACAAGCTCAGAGTTTGCCTATATCAACAAAGACCAGATCGACGGCTCATCTCAAGAAGCTCAATGTAGTCACCCCAATACCTACAAAGTACTTACCAATTATATCGAAAACGCCAGAGCGAAAGTAGCAGACAACAAGATCATTGATTATAATAAGTTATTGGAAACCAATGCAAAAGGAAATATCCTGTACGATGCCTTTGCTGAAGACTGTTCTACGCAAGAGTGACCTGCAAACTTATCGTGTGGGTTGGACGATTTCCAGCATCTCATCATGAACGAACTCTTGTTTTATGGACTCTTCATGAAGATGTACGCTGCCATCATACCCAATGACAAACAGTTTGGTACTTTGACACTAGGTAAAGACGCTTCCGCCACACAAGAATATCTTGATGAAGAATCTTGGAAAGCACAACTAGAATTAGAGGTGGCAGATGAAGCAGTATTTAATACCATCAAGATCGTAAGAAATTTGTATGCGCAATTTCCCATCCACATAGGATTGGTAGCGTATCTGGAAGATCTTGTGAACTTTAGGAACGAACTAGTCAAACTCTATACACCAGTCCACCAAATGTATTATAAGCTGAGAAATGCACAGAGCTACGCGAAATAACT
>JBAYVQ010000116.1:0-2712 GCA_041674565.1 Candidatus Absconditabacterales bacterium | reverse complement strand
TGGAATTTGTAAAAGAGCAATTTGCTGGTAACACGATAAATTGACTAAGTTATGCTGAAATGGAGCAATATTTGAAGTATGTGACAGATAGAAGACTGGAAGAATTGTGATTTGGACCGCACTACATGATACCAGATAATCCACTGAGGTTTTTGAAAAAACAAGACTTCACTACTTTGCAGAACTTTTTTGAAACTACGCCAATCAACTACACCAACTTTTAGATGAGGTATTTACCACATAACCCCTACTCTCATGCACTATTTGGAATGAGTACAGGTTGCGGGAACGGATGCTAAGGTAGTAATTATTGATGGTTATTTTATTGATGTATGTGACCCTATACAAGAAAGGAGTTTATGTAGAAAGGGATGATGTACCAATACTAATTTGTGATTCCTGTATTGTCAGGAGCACCAAGTGGCCTTGGAAAAATAGATCGGATGATGTGCCTATATAATACCCTGTTTTTTATTTACTTCAATATATCCATGAATAATACGCAAGTAAACGTCCACCTCAATGACTGATCTCCCGCGGGGACGGGTGAGTTAGAAATCCATCACGCAGATAGTATGCTTACATTTAGGAATGATCTTTGGGTATCTGATGGTGCCCATAAGATAGGCGAAATACTATTCACAAGATATACAAAAGATAGTCAGACAATATATGTGAAGACCCAAGAAGTAGGAAGGATACTGAAACATACTACTGATCAAAGAGAACAAACCTGGGAGTAGTTTTATTCTTATTGTATCTGTGCTTATGTATGACACGTCGCCAATAAGTATGGGCATAAAAGAACATGATAACAAGATAGATTACTCAGAGATTGATTGGCGTTTTGTGGATGGTATTGCATCGAGGATGAATGCCAACAAGCTAAAATACCCCAAAGGAAACTCGCTTAATAAGATATCATTAGAACTCCTTGAGCAAGCTTTGTTTAGGCATGTGAGAAAGATACTACAGCCCGTGCCCTGAGATCCAGAAACCATCCAAGACCATCTCTATGCGATTGGATGCAATGCAATGATGATAACAACACAATTATGTACATATGATGAAATGAACTAGACAACCAGGATCTATTGAGTTGATTTGCGGAAGCATGTTTTCTGGGAAGACAGAAGAATTTATCCGTAGGGTAAAAAGATCAGTAATAGCCAAACAAAAAATACTATTGTTTAAGCCAAAAATTGATGATCGTTACGAAGCCAATCATATTATATCTCACGATGGTAAGAAAATTGAATCCATAGTGGTAACCAAAACGAGTGACATTGTAGAGTATATTACCAATAAGCAGATAGATGTCGTGGGCATAGATGAAGTACAGTTTTTTGATCAGCATATTGTCAATTTGTGTAATAAGTTAGCCAATGATGGAGTAAGGGTTATCGTAGCTTGATTGGACTTGGATTATATGGGTAGACCATTTGGACCCATCCCAAACCTCATGGCTATTGCTGATGAGGTGACTAAGTTGCATGCCATTTGTACCAAGTGCGGTGCCAATGCTCATTATAGTTTTCGTATGTGCCCCGTAGACAAACAAGTACTAGTAGCGGGTTCGGATTGTTATATGGCACTATGTAGAAGATGTTATTCGGAGATTCAAAACTAACCCTTATGATAATGACAGCAAGAACCACACAATGAAGCTTATTTGAAACAGATCAATTACCTACTCTCGACTCAGTATTTTTGGAATCGGACGATATAGTACCCAATAAGGGACGTGCTATATTTGCGATTTTATTGCGTGATGGTCAAAACTACGTCAATGCTGAGTGAGATGTGTTACCCATAAACAGAAAAAAGCACAGCAAACAAGAACCATGGCCGGACGACCTCAGCTTTTTTAACCACTAATACTATGTAACTATGTCACAACAACATACCCCTGGGAGCGATAAAGATCGTACTGCTTGAGTAGATTGAGGAAGCTTTGGTACACCACCGCGTGGATGAGTGTCTCAAACAGTGTGAACCATAGCCAAACAGATACAGCGCGATTTGATGCGCCGTAGTAAAGCACCAGAAGACCTACATACACCAGAGAGACAAAACTAACTACCATCTTTATTTACTATCTTATTGCTTGCGTATTATGTCCAAAACAGTTATCCACCGCGATGGTAGAACAGAGCTCTTTCAAACAGAGAAAATTATTGATGCAATTAAGTATCTTTTTGAGGGCAATCGTGTGATTGATCCTTTTATGATAATGTTCAAGATCATCAAGAATTTTGAGTTGAAGCTGCCTGATCAAATCAAGACAGAGGAAATTGATCAGCTTTTGTTGAAATCTTTGGAGGGCTTGATTCCTGAAGACCCTGACTACGATGCATTGGCCACCAAGCAGGTAAATAAGATGATTGAAAAAAGTGTGAATAAAAAGTTCCAATCGTTTTCTGAGTATGTTGCATATGGTGTTAAACAGGATCTGTTGGATCCAAGACTTTTGGAGTTTGACCTGGATAGACTTGAATTTGCGATGGACTACCAAAGAGATTTGTTGTGGACCTACTTTGGATTGGATACCGTCAAGCATAGATACATGATCAGGGATTATGATAAAGCTTTGCTGGAGAAACCTCAATGGATGTGGATGAGAGTTGCTATGGGTCTCAGTTATAATGAGCCAGATAAAGAGTGATTTGCTATAAAAATATATGATAAGCTGAGTAGATTTAAATATCTGCA
>JBAYVQ010000115.1:0-2718 GCA_041674565.1 Candidatus Absconditabacterales bacterium | reverse complement strand
GCTGCATTGGCGCTACAGTGATACTCCATGAGCAATATCAACAACTTGATATACGAGCCAAATCAATGATTGGTTCCTTGCAATGCACGTACTAGTGCTATGCTATTGCTGAGTAAGCTTTGGTCTCATCATTGATCGGTGACTCTGTACGATTTCAGTGTTTCTTGATCTATGATGTTGCGTTGTCTCAGTGACTTGTGCAACCAATCTATCATGCGTTGCATATCTGATAGGGAGATGTATTGTTTATCAAACCAAGATACGGCAATCTGATTGAGTCACTGAGGTGTGAGGTATGAATAGCTTGTCGCACTCTGTGGATAAAATGATCCTTGTGGCAATACACTTCGCATTGCTTTGAGGAATGGCCTGGAGGTTCCTCGGTCTCCTCTAATGAGATTGAATAACGACAGTGCTCATCACACGTTCTTGTCCTTACTGTTGTAGTCAGTCCTCCATGACAATAGTCCATAAGCTGAATCAATTCACAGTTCATTAAATATGGTTTGTAACGCACGAAATACAATAACGAATACTCCGCCTTGTCGCGCTGCTCATGCTAGTTCTTGCTCTGCCTTGGCAATGATGGCACTAACTGTTGTGGTCTTGAGAGTTGTGTCAGGCGTAATATCTGATAACATACCACTAGTGTAGGGTGTTAGCTGGTCAACACTCGTGATATAGTTGCTTGTAGTGATTCCTCCCAAGATATCGTGGGCAAAGGAATTGAGACTATTCCCGATCTGTGTGTGCAGTGCTGATGTGGTTGGCTGCGCAGCTGGTGTGTGATCTAGTTTCAGCTTATTCATGATGTATTATCTCAAAGTATAAATAGCATTTTTGGATACTTTCTTTCTACAAGCGTACGATAGCTTTTGTCTTAGAGTATCCATAGATTCGCCCATAAGACTAAAATTTAGATCATATAACTCGTTCAGATCTCCATCAAATTTGCTTACATTATCAAAATCTCCTATCAGCAGTTGTACGTCTTGTTGGTCGTGATTGAGGAGAAAAAATATAGAATCGACAATAGGTGTGTTGTGATTGACCTGTCACAAGAAGTATCATGTGTCGGTCGCGTTTTCAAACAACTCCTCGAGTTTGTGCTGCGATTGTGTGACAATGCCTTTATCCCAGTGGAGTTTCATGCACTTTTCAAGATCATCAGAATAGTTATTCAAGGTGATGCACAGTGTGTCTGGTGTACTGAGGTTTGGTGTGACCATGATTTTTTGATCATGAAGAGTCCCTGTGTGGAGGTAGTCAAAGGTGGGTAGGCGATCTGTTTTGACTTGATGAAAAATGGCAGCGATCTCATTGAGGTAGTCTTGACCAAACTTTGCCCCAAGTATTTTGATCGCTATGGATGTAGTAGCTTGTTCTGGTTGATAGTGCGCTGTGCCAGCGTAGACGTTGCCATATGCTCCTATCCCTATCGGATATTTGGACATGGATAGTAGTGCGGTGTCCTGTGCTTCACCAGACATAGTGTCTTTGGTGACAAGATGCTTTCAGATCAATGGTTGTGTCTTGAGTAACATGTTTTGAGAAGTATAAAAAAAATCACTAGACATCGGTTTGTAAACAACCTAGCAATGATGTCAATATATAATGATGAGAATATACACATATCCTCTGGACAGGGCTACTGAGCCCATTTTTTAGTGTCACTACTTTATGACATAATTTGGGTACCCTCATGGCCGCACAACAGCTCTGCGGTTTGCATATTATTGGATCTGTGATTATACTTGTAGTATTATATTGTTAGCTATTTTATGCATGACACTCTAATCCCTATCTTACTGCAGCAAGGAATGAGCGAGAAAGAGGCAGTTATCTACCTTGCTGTATTACAACGATGATCTGCTCCTGCCAGTGCGATTGCCAGGAGGGTTGGCATCAAGCGTGTGACTACCTATAGCATCCTTAGGGACCTAGAACGTAGGCAAATAGCCTGTACTATTGAAAAAAAGTGAGTGACCTACTTCCAGGTTATTGATCCTGTAAAATTATTGGATAAACTGAAAGAGAAGATATCCTCTCTAGAGCAAAAATTGCCAGAACTGTTGGCTCTTACGGATATATATCAGCACAAACCAAGAATTCAGTACTTTGAGGGATTGTCAGGGGTAAAGGATATGTATGAGGACCTATTGACGAGTGGTCAGCCTATCTACTCATTTTTGGGCATGAATGTACTCAATAAAGACCTAGAGCACTTTCTGGTCCAAGATTTTCTTCCCCGCAGATTACAACATAAGATTTTTGCACATGTACTCGTGTCCAATAAAGATCGTGATCTTGAATACCAATCTTGGGATCAGCAGTATTTTAAGGAAACAAGGGTAGTGAAGAGCGATCTGTTCGGCTTAACCACGGAAATAAACCTCTATGGACCAGGTAAGGTGGCTATAGCACTGTTTAGCGATGACGAGATGAGTGCAATCATTATCCATAGTCCGAGACTATACGAGAGTATGATGAGCATCTTTATGACATTGTGGCACTGAAGTGAGTATGACAAAAAATAACGTACCAGCATGATTGAGACAAGCACAAACTAGGGAGTATGATCCCGAACAGTTTGGACTTACGCAAGAATTTGTATACTGCTGTCGCCAGCAACTTTTTGCCAAAAGATCGTCTCTCGAGCAGTGACTTGTCAAAGAGTCAGACGGATTGTTTTTGTATGCATGGTCATTGCTCGCAGAT
>JBAYVQ010000114.1:0-2774 GCA_041674565.1 Candidatus Absconditabacterales bacterium | reverse complement strand
GATGCCTTTACAATAAACAAAAATGTCAATAAGGATTGGATGAGATAAGGGTGTTTTATTGTAATGCGGAATGACTCTGATTATACTTTATTATCATATATCGTATCTTATCAGTGACCATCCTATCATGCTCGATCTCTCCAACAATCAGTACTTCCAAGCACTTTCCAAATCGATAGCATCTAGCGATATCGTCAAGCTTTTTGACAATCTGCTTACTATCGCTACAGAACTTGAGGCCTCAGATATCCATATCGAACCTTACGAAACCTACTGCAGGATTAGAATTAGGATAGATGGTATCATGCACGAGATCATCCAATATCCAAACAGTATCCACGAAAATATCATTGCCAAGTTTAAGATCGAGTCTGGGCAAATGAGACCTGATGAAAAAAGGCTCCCTCAAGATGCCAGGGTTTCATCTATCACACTCACCCATAAAGAGCTAGATCTGAGAGCTAATACCCTACCTACAGTGCGGTGAGAAAAACTCGTGATGCGTATCGTGGATAAATCCAAGAAAATACCACCACTAGAAGAACTCGGTATAGAGGGATCCAATGCAAGCATCTTATTGAAAAATCTGACTTACCCCAACGGGATTATCATCACCACATGACCTACAGGAAGTGGTAAAACATCTACCCTGTATGCATGTCTCAACAAACTCAACAAAACATCAGTAAACATCCTTACCTATGAAGATCCAGTCGAATCCAGGATTGATGGACTCAATCAAGCTCAGATCAGAGGTGACATAGGGTTTTCTTTTGCCTCTGGACTCAGATGATCACTAAGACAAGACCCTGATATCGTGCTGGTGGGAGAAATCCGTGATCGGGAGACACTGGACACTGCCATGGAAGCTGCTATGACAGGACATTTGGTATTTTCTACATTGCATACCAACTCGTCTGCCGAAACCATTACCAGAGTAATGAATCTGGGAGCGAAATCATACCAGATTTGCGGTACCTTCAATCTGATCATGGCACAAAGATTGAGTAGGAAAGTATGCACCACATGTAAAACTACACAAGCTATCAAAGACGCAACATCTGCTCAACAAGCATATTATCAATACGCCAAAGAATCACTTGCTCAGATGAATCCAAAAGCACTCGAAGCAGAACTCAATCTCAGAGGTATTGCCACTGACCAACGAGAGGCATTTGGTACATGATCATTGATAATCTGAACAGGCAAAGATAGCCAGTGACACGCTTGTCCCAACTGTAATGGCACAGGATACAAATGAAGGATCTGATTATTTGAATGTATGGAGTACAATGACTTTTTGAAAGGGATGCTCCTAGAGGGCAAAACTGCTTTTGAAGTAGAACATGAACTACTCACCCACGATATGATCAATCTCGAAAGAGATGGTATTTTCAAATCTATCAAGCAACTCACTACGCTGGAAGAAGTATACAGACTGAGTAAACATAAGTAACTACTCGTCAATATCGCAAGGGGAAAGGGCAATTTATTAGACACTACAGATGAGCTCAAAAAAACTATTGAGCATTTTTGAGTCCCGAGAACAATAACATTAAGGTTGGGAATCGATACGATCATTGTGAGTAGACGACTGATACATGTCTGGATCAATAATCTGCATTGTCTGTGGATTATAATAGATACGACCATAAATTTCAAAAGGCTTTCATGGTAAACGATCCCCGAGTCGTTTGAGCGGTCATGTAAATGGATGCAAATCCCATATATCATAGTAACTCATATAATGCAGACCGTTTTCTGGATCGATTCAAGTTGATATTGTATACTGTCACATAACGCCTTTATCAAATTTTTGTTCAATATCTCAGGTGACCACATTCTCTTTGCCTATTTCAAAATCCTGTAAAACAATAGTACCCTGCTTTTCGTACTGTTCGTAAGCGTTGAGAAGAGTTTGCTCTCTCGCATAAATCAATTCTTCGCGTATATCAAAAGCACCATCCCTTTTTCTCTCTTTTGCTCGTTGCTTTTGATCCGCTTTGAGATCTTTTATGGTCTGTCACGAAGCAAGTGCCTGTTTATATTCTTCAAATGCATCAATCGCTTCTTTATATTGATTAAATATTCTTACCTCATCCTGGAGAGCAAAATAGGTCTTGTTTTCCTTGGCCTTTGATGGTTTATATTCAGAAGTTTTGAAAGTATTATGCCGTTGAGGTAAACCTAAATACAAAGCTCGCGCGTCTTTTCTCTTAGAGTTGTCATAGACATCACTATGCTGCTTAATCATCTCGTCAAGCTCTTGCTTTTCACTAGGATCAAAAAAATCCCAAATTTTGTCAACAATCTCATATCCAGATGGATCTATATTGTTATATAGCTCCTCGCTCAATCAAGGCATATATGCAGATCTTTGTTCATCGGTGATACCATTTTGCTCCAACTGTTGTTGCGCAATAGCTCTCCTTTGTTCAAAAGGCAATCAGGCGTTGGGATCTTGATATTCGGATCTTCACTTTATCATATAATACAATATGCTAGCTATTCATTTTCCACAAAATCCTCATTCCATAAGACATCTCGCAATGGCGGATTGTTGTTCTGGGTTCAAGCTTGTGGTACTAAGATATGCATCGAGTGCTTTACGTTTATTTAATAAGGTTCATAATGAAAAGCTACCCAATCATTCACCTTCTCATCATGCGATCTCATGAGCTTTGATAATTGCATCCAAGAAAGCGTCCTCTATCACAAATCATTCTGGAAGATCAACTCACTTCGCCTTCAGAGTATCCAATATCTCTTGTTTC
>JBAYVQ010000113.1:0-2779 GCA_041674565.1 Candidatus Absconditabacterales bacterium | reverse complement strand
TAGATCAGCATAGTATATTTTTTGTGTTTTTCCTTGTTCTTGCAGTATTTTGTACTCCGCGTAGATGCTTGGATTTTTGGCAAAAAAAAGCAAACCAGCTGTTACAATATCAAGACGATTTACCAAACCCAGCTCTTTGTTTTGTGTTTGTTTACTTCGTTGGTCTTGGAGTTGCGGTATGGGCCATTGCTGTTGATTGATAATCTGATCCAGTACAGATGTGGTATCACCAAAACTACTAGCTATGCCGTGTGGCTTTCGTACCATATAAAAGTACTCGTTCTCATACCGTTTGAAATATGCAGTAGTCATGGTCTTATTGCTGCTGCGCTTGCGCGTTAGATTGTTCAATACTATCGTAACTTTCTATGTAATCATACAATTTGACGTTAGCGACTCCTTGTTCTGTCAACAAGTATAATTGTGGTTTGGAGCTATCGGATACAGCAATGTCAATAACCTGTCTTGGGGGCAGCTGAAGTGCAAAAAAGTATTTGAGGCTATAGCTGTATTTGCTCGCGTCAGATGCTTTGGAGGGTGTAGATTTGTATACGATAAGGATATTTTTACCAGGCTCAAATAAGTATACATATGAGCTATTGGCGTACGATATGATTTTCATACCACTGCCAGCGGAACCATGAAGTTCTCTTCCTCACTGCATAGTCACTTTTCTGCTTTTGCTTTCTGTACCATCTCTTCGTAATTGGTACAGGGTTTGATCTTTATTGGACCAGAGCAAGAAGCTTCCATCAATATTCATATTGCTGATACTCGCAGGATTTGCTCATGACGCAAACGTGTAAGGTATAGCTGGTTTAAAGTTTTCTTTTGTACCTGGTACCAGTGGATACCTCATGATAAAAGTGCCATTGCTATTCAGCACAGGATTGTCTACGAGGGTATAGAGATTGCTACCAAATATAGAAAGTTGTTTTATGTTTTGTTCAAACAATCCAGAGCTTACCGTTGCTGTTTGTATATTTTGTTTGGTCAGATTATATATCGTATTACTACCATCGAAACACAGCAATCCATTGACTTGGAGATTTAGTGAACAACCAAGCAATCTTGTTTCCAATCCAACTTTTTGTGTAACTCATCTTACTTCGCTGCTAGAGATACCGATCATCGCACCAGCACTACCACCGACATTGATTTGTTGGCCAGCAAATACACTCATGGGCGTGCCTAGATCTAGTAGGTCGGTGCTATTGAACGTAACGATCCATTCATCCAATTGATCAATAGACTCTATATTGAATCATGCTTGATATTCTGCTTGTAGCATATTCTTGAGTTGTTTGATATCCAAAGGCAATTTGCCTTCTGCTTCAAGTGCATTGATTTTATTTTCCAAGTTTTTGTACATATTGTATTTTTCTGGCACTGTAGGATCGAGTGCCTTGAATTGTTCTATCTCTTTCTTCAATCCAGCGAGTGAAAAATACTCCTGTGTTTGATCATCTACGGCTGCTAACTTGACACCATTACTTGTTTCCAAAAAGTTTGCTACCAATAGCCCCACCAATAAACAGATAAGCAAACCAAATGCGCTGACGCTCAGGATATATCTTCTTTTCTTAAACCAATAACCAATATGATCTATATAATCTGAAGCTGTTTGTGTCTTGGGATTGCTGATCAGTTGCTGATCAAATTTGACGGAGTCTACATTGATGATGCCGATATTTCTCATGTCTGTCCTTTCTCCAAGCATATCTTCAATAATCTGAAGCAAAGTCCTATCATCAGTACCGTTGAGCTCTCCTACGTAATGAAAATCTTCCGCATCAGTAAAGTAACTGATATTGTTGGCAAAAAATAATATATCGTCGCCACTGTGAAGATCTCCTTCAATAAGCTCAGCAAACAAATCTATCTTCTTGTTGTTTGTGGCGTCATTGTGCAGTGAGTAGTAGAGTGCTCCTTTACGGAAAATAGTAAGCGATCCGTCACCAATGACAGAACACACATAATAATTATCCATAAAAAATTCTACAAATCCTCTTATTTCTATTTTTTCAAATAATCTGAGTTTTTCGGCAAAGACGGCAAGTTTGGAGTTGAGTTCTTGGAGGGCAAGCTCAAAATATGATTTGAATTTGATGATAGAAAATTTGGCACTATTTGCTTCGGTCTCGAGTTCTTCGAGCATCTCTTTGACGAGTGTTTGTTGGTATTGGGCATACTCATCATAAAAAAAAATAAGCTCTGCTTTGAGTACGAGTCCATTATCAAATTCTTGATGATAACTATAATCTGACTGAGATGAGTTATCAATATATGACTGCTTTTTGCTATATAATTTCATTTCCGTGAAATCCTGCCATTAAATGGTTTTTCCTAGTATCTACATAAAAAAAAAGAATAATCAACTTGAAAATTACTGGCTTTTTGATATTTACAAGGCCACTTGCTTACCTTATATACTATGGCAATGTAGCTCAGATGGTTAGAGCACGGCTCTCATAAGGCCGGGGTCGGCGGTTCAATTCTGCCCATTGCTAATTTGTTATTTGTGGGTTTATAGCTCAGTTGGTAGAGCACAGGACTCTTAATCCTTTGGTCCAGGGTTCGAATCCCTGTAAACCCAAAAAACTCCTCGCTTGTATAGAGCGAGGATTTTTTTATAGATTGTGTTGAGTATTAGTTGTTGCCAGATGAGTATATGTGATTGTTTCTGGTTTAGATCTATTGGAAGTACGGAATTCATACATATTTTATTGTCATCTCAAGCATGAAAATTTTTTTAATGGCGTCTATCGTTTTGACTACT
>JBAYVQ010000112.1:0-2894 GCA_041674565.1 Candidatus Absconditabacterales bacterium | reverse complement strand
GATATGCTTCTAGATCAACTAGCAAACAATAGTCTCAAACAACACTACATCGCATTCCAAAATGTATAGTACTTATTTCACACAACCATTGTAAGTTTGCCCACCGACAGTAGCTTCTACCGTGCCAGGATAAACAATATCACTCATGCCGTCACTACAAGTGCCTGGAGCGACTTTGAGGATAGTAAGATTTGCTAGATCAGAGTAGATAGTCGTAGTACCAGAAACCACCACCTGAGTAATACCAGTATATGTCGTATGGGAGACACCAGTATTATCTGGAGCGCTTCGTACCATCGTATCACCTGTAAATGCAAATGCCCAAAATGGCTCTGTACCTACACCCTGAATCGCTACGGGATCAGCTGCTATAGGGCCAGTAGCGAGGCCAGCGCCAGTAGCAACATCCACACCAGTGCTATCAGCAACACCACCAGTAGTAATCGAGCCACTAAGCATATCGTCAGTCACCACAATAGATTTGGTGCATCCAGCAATAACTGCAAACCCAAACACCAACATACCCAATTGAAATACTTTTTTCATACTACATCAGATTATAGAGTAAATATATAGAGTTACATACGCTGCGCTATCATGTCAGCGAGATTTTTATCAAATACAGTAGGGACAATATAGTCTGCACTCAGTTTATCTCATACGTAGTCAGCCAAAAGTGTAGCCAACTTGAGTTTGATGTCAACGGTTACTTTAGGGATCCTTTTCGCCAGCAAGCCCTTTCGCAAACCAGGAAATACACTCAAGTTATTGATTTGATTGGGATAATCTGACCTACCTGTGGCCACGATAGTCGCACCTCACGCTTTTGCATCAGCGTACGAAATCTCTGGATCAGGGTTCGCCAGCGCAAATACAATAGGATCAGTTGCCATCGCAGCGATATCGTGCGCATGTAATAAGTTCGGCTGGCTAACACCTATAAACACATCTGCCCCACGCACTGCTTCGCTCAATACCGTGCCAGCATGATTGTTTGTATTGTAGCTTGCTAGGAGTTGTTTTTGTGAAGTCAGATTATCTCTTCATGTGTAGATAGCACCTTTACTATCAAATGTCACAATATTTGTGAAACCATATGCCCACAACAATTCCGCAATACGAAAACCAGCAGAGCCAGCACCACTCAGTACTATTTTGACATCTTGTATCTGCTTATCGACTATTTTCAAGCCATTGATCAATCATGCGAGCACAATAATAGCAGTACCATGTTGATCATCGTGAAACACTGGTATATCAAGCTTTTCAGCCAATCTATCTTCAATTTCAAAGCATCTTGGCGCACTAATATCTTCCAAATGGATGCCACCAAAACCAGGTGCAAGATGTATGATAGTCTGAATCAACTGCTCGGTATCTTGTACATCCAAAACAATGGGTACCGCATTGATACCACTAAACTCCTTAATCAGCAAAGCCTTGCCTTCCATGACTGGCAAACTTGCTAGGGCTCATATATTACCCAAACCTAGCACTGCACTACCATCACTGATAACTGCTATCGTATTACCCTTTCGTGTATAGTCGTAAGCCAGTTCTGGGTCTTTTTGGATTGCGACACAGGGGGCCGCGACACCTGGCGAGTACAATAATTTTAGGTCGTCATAGGTATTGACGGGAACTTTATTTTCTTGAGTGATCTTGCCACGAAGCTGTTGATGTAAGAGGAGGGATTGTTCTTGCAGAGTGCTCATTGCTATAGTACAGATAGATAGATCGAGCCTCCAGTGTACACAATCAGTCAGATTATACAAGATATTGATACATCTTGTGTCAAAATTATACTGAGTACTCGCATTAGTTTTTCAAAATACGATATTATGTTTATAAACTACTATAGATCATACCTGGAAATGATACGCAACAGCGTGGGAGTGCCACTTTGGAAGCATTTGTTTGTGGATTATCAGAATGGAAACTCCAAAGATATCCTTCAAGATGGTAATGTCAGTTGTGCCTATTTCGTGAGTTGCGTACTGAAGACATTTGGGCTATCTCCAGCCAGTTATGCCAACGTGCTCAGTACCGAGAAAGCATTATTGCAGTATGGACGGCAAGCTATAGACCCTGCTACAAGACCGCAAGATATCCTACCTGGATCAGTGATTGTGCGGTCACAGCAATCTGGAGAAGAAAAACAAGATATCTACGGTAATGCTAGATCTGGACACTATCATATAGGTTTTTATATCTGAGGTAGTCAGGCTATCAGTAATATGTCTGATCGCTTTGTAGCACAATGATTGGAGCTTGGCGTGCCACAGCAGCATCACTACACCTACAACGACCGCCGCCCTATCAAGTCTATCCTTACATTCCGTTTTGATATGTCCCTCCAAGAACATATCAGCCAAGTACACCCCACCATGCTTATCAACAAGCAGCTAGAGATACCTTTTGTGGGGCAAACCGCCGACTGGCTACACAAACCCGAACAACAACTCACTAGCGAAGAGATCGATCGATGAATGGGATTAGAAAGCAATTTGAAACACGGTAGGCTGTGTGGCTTGGCCTGCATTTTGATGGCCAACAACTACTTTTCAGCAAACAAGAAAACATATAGAGAATGTATCGAATACCGCAACAAGACACATGGCAACAACCTACTGTATCGAGGTAACGCAACAGGACGATACTACGGAGGCCTAATTAGTATAGCCAAAGAGCGATGACTACAGGGTCAAGAATGAAATACTGATTATGATGATATAATCTGATTCAAAATGCTGCTAGCAGACTGTATCGACAACAACAAAGTACTTATCTGCTCTGTCTCACCCGAGTTTGATAACACAAAAAGAGGATGACACCTCGTAGTGATCAAATGATACAATCGAAATGGATATCAAGAAGAACTCATCATCAATGAT
>JBAYVQ010000111.1:0-2937 GCA_041674565.1 Candidatus Absconditabacterales bacterium | reverse complement strand
TTTTAAAAATTGATCATAAATAACCTGAAAATTGTTTGTTATTTCATCTTTTGCTTGTTGCGTAGTTACTTTGTCTGTAAGCATAGTTTTCAACCGATCGGCACCGTGGATCACATCCATCTTATCAGTAAACGCTTTCATTAACTCTGCATTTTTTGCAGCGTCCTTGATGTCCATCTTGGTGATACTATCAGTGATAGCTCTAGGGTTGTAAACGATCTTGGATTCCAATTTGTCTTTTACGCCAGCTTGTTCTGGATAACCAAATACCAAACCAACAGCTCCATCTCTCCTAGTATACTCCAGTTTTTGACCGTTTGCATTGGTTATAGTACTCAACTTGTCTGCAACAGCATTTCTTGTTGTAGTGAGATCTGCATATGAGTCTGGAAAAGTATTTTTAACTCTCCTTGCAAATCCAGCTTTCCTAATCTTCATCAGACCATCAAATTGTCTGTAGGATGAGTCTTGTTGAAGAATAAATTTACTAAAGTCTACCTCTCATGAATTGCCATGAAGATCATCACAATAACACGCATTGCTATAAATAAGGAGTGCTTCAAAGCGGAATAATTGTTTTTGTAGTGTAGGATCACTATCAGAAAACGCCATCGTGTGACTAATACGTCCATCTTGCTGTAATTTTGCCAACAGCTCCGTTGCCTTTGTTTTTGCTGTAGCATGATCACCATTTACCATAGCGGCATTGAAAGCGTTGTATATTTTGTGATATTTACCCCACATGATGGATCTCAGCAATTTCGCATCAGCAAACTGAGCCACAAATGGTTGATCAAATATTCATTCATATGCCGCACTAGTGAAATTCAATTTACTTGCAGCCGCAAAGCCACTACCAACTATATTACTAGTCTCCTTATAGTCTATCTTCAGTCATTTGAAATTCGCATCAGCATGGTCAGTAACAGCCAGTGTATATGCACCATCAACTCATTTGGAAATAGTGATGAGTTTGTCAGATCATAGCAAACCTGCCTGGGTATAGGTAGCAACCTGTGTTGAAGTTGCGCCAGCTTGATTGAGCATTAAAACTCCAGTAACGGCATCGTATGCGAAACTCATTCACGCCAAAGGTGTAGCAGTACCACCTACAGTAATTGCCTTCAGCTTTGTATTGAGATCATCCAACGACACCTCTCCAGTACCATTAAACTGCTCTGGGTGACCAGCAAATGTTTCAGTCCCCTTCCAAACAGTAGCATCTGAGATAGATTTCTCTACTGGCACACCTATTGTTAATGTTGTTTTTCTCGTATTTTTATCGACTAACTCACTGATACCTCACGCCATATCGGCTGGTACAATCAAGAAGTCAGCTTCAGTAAGAAGATAGTCAGCAATATTGTAGGTTTGCTTGCTTGGTTCTTCACCGACCGTAAATGTTTTAGCGATTCTCACCTCTATTTTTGATGCTATATCTTTGTGCAATTTGAGATTGCCAGCATTGTCTGATACTACCAGATTGTCCACTTCGTCTGCAAGGCTAGGATCTTTACTAACTAAGGTATCACGAATCAATTTCACACTAGCAGCGTTACCTACTCCAAGGTTGTCACTTTCGGCTGGGTCTAATTCTATTTTCTGTGCAGAATAATTTTGTTCAAAATCCTCTTGCGCTTCGGCAAGACTTTGTTTTTGATTTTCAGCCACTGCTCTACCATACCTGGTAGTACCAACCGTGCCAAGCACCGCAGACGCAATAGACAATGGATTGAAACCAAAGAGCGCTAAGGCAAAAATCGATCATACATTGACCGATGTAATTTTTCGTCCTCTGACTGCTTCAATGTTTTCATTCCACCACTGATTTGCAAATACCGTTGCAAGTTCTGGTGCGATATTTTTTACATATGCCTCATAGTCATCCTTACCAGTAACCTCAGATCCAGCGTATACCGACAATATTGACGATAACAGCTTCGCTGCTTTATTGATATTTTTTGGTTTGGATCTTCCAAGTTTTTCGTCAATACTCATCACTACATCAGCGTACATTTTCTCCATTTCTGCTTGTGTTGATGGAGCGCTGAGATCCCTTCCCTTGAGTCACAATAATATATTCTCCAGTATAGGTCATACTTTGTTTTTCAGATTATCTTCAATAATAGTATATCATTCGATACGATCATTGGATAATCCCATATTGGGCACAAATGACAACAATCACTTATTCAATGATCCGCTCACACCAGCTCTCAGTCTCAGTGCTCCCTTGGCATCCAAGGTATGAGTCAGTTTACCGCCATTGAGCAATACATCTGGACTCAAATACACGTACGGACCGAAGACAAAATTACCTTGTGTATCGGCACCCATACCAACTCAGACTCAGAAGTTGACGTTTGCCTTGTATGAGTTACTAGTCCCTACTTGACCCAATCACTTTGTACCATTGTAGCCAAATGATAATCAGAAGCTAAATCCATCCTTTTGTTGGCTAGGATCGTTGGTAGCAAAATCCGAATACAATGCAGATATACCATAGGTAACACTTTGCTTGTAACTACCATTATTTTCCGCCAGCAGGGTCCCACCAGTTCCTAGACCATAGGAGAAGTTGGTCCTCTTAAGTTTATCTTTCCAGCTATTCGCATCTTCGTAACTATTGAGAGGGTACGTGTCTGCTTTGGGAGTGCCATCAACATTGTAAGCTTGATCGTAAGGTAAGTGCGCACCGCTTGCATCAGCACGTACAGGTATCTTGGATTGCTGGTCATACACTGGTATCGTCTCATGCCTTTCTCTGTACTGAGCGCCAATCATTGCCATCAAGCCACCAGACGCAAGCTGCCATCTCAGCTTATCTCTATTTTCTTTCCTATCTAGTCATGTGATCAGCTTATCCAATTCTTTCTTCTTTTCTGGCGGAGTATCTGTCGCATCTCTCAACTTAATCAACTCCGATTTGACTGCTGC
>JBAYVQ010000110.1:0-3005 GCA_041674565.1 Candidatus Absconditabacterales bacterium | reverse complement strand
CAATAGTCAAGACAGCAGGCACGATCTGAGCTAGTACAAAGCCTGTTAGATTGGAACGAACGCCCAAAAATGAAAACAAACCATAGGGAACCAAAGCGATAGTAGTTATCAGCAATATATAATTGATCAAACTCAGCATCTTGTTCCAGAATCCGTCCTGAAACACCAAAAACAAACCGTCTACAAAATTGTAGATAATATAACAAACCAAGTAGACGCCAAATATTTGTACGATAAATGCAGATGTCGGGTCATTGAGATAGTTGAGCGCTATTCGTTGTGCGAAATAGTACAATAGTCACGCTAAGATACATGAGGTAATAAGCTGAAACGCCAGCGTAAACCATAGCAATGTTTTGGACTTGTTGTAATCTTTTTCAGCCAAGTACTTGGGATAAAAGTATCCAATTGCCTCTTTAAATCCTAGATCGTTATACACCGCCAAGATCCCCGTCAAGCTTAACAAGGAATAGTACAAACCTACCTGCTCCAAAGGCAGATTTTGAGCCACAATGATCCTGATGATATACTGCATAGGAGCAGTAATCAATGCAGCAGCATAAATCCAGAACGTATTCTTGAGGATTCATTTTTGGGAAATGTGGTGGTCAATATGATCGGACATAAAACAGATTGTGATAATATTATGATATGTTGCATACGCTAGCCACTGCTTTTAGTCTATCGATAGCTTTATTGATATTTCTATATCCCATGCCCACTGGGTAAAAACAGGGGTATACGTCAAAGGTTTTGTTATCCAGATCTACGACGCATTTCTGATTATCTTCATATCATGAGACATTGATCGGCGTATTGCATACAATGCTTGATACTTGATTGCCAAAAGTAACTAGAGCGCTTGCTCACAGACAATGCATTTCATGCACAAATCAAGGCAAAGAGTCCCTAAAAACCTGATTTGGCAGCGGTTTTGCATCTGACTGCGTGCATTTTGCAAGGTTGGTAATATAGATACCTTTGTTACTCAATTCTTTGTAAAGATTGTGAGCAAAATCTGGTTGCCGTAGACTGGTATGCAATGCTTGGGTTTGCATAAATAACTGTTCAGGTATCCATCACAAAGCATACAGCATTTTTCGTGTCTGCTTAAAACCCAACCGTGGGGCTCTTATTCAAGATCGATCTGGATGCGCAGAAACATTTTTTGCAGTGGGATTCATAAACACCAAGACTAATTTGGGATTATCCACACAACCTGCTCCGTATACGGCGCTAAATGATGTATCTCCGTACTGTTCATGAATATAATCTGCATGTCAGTGGGTTTGTAGCAATTGCATATCATCAACATATTCGATAAAAACTACCCTACATGCGTTTGTGCGGCACTTTGATTTGATAAAGCATCTTTCAAACGCGCATCTCTACGCACCTTTTCCAGAAATGCATGAAAATTATCCATAAGCTCCCAGTATTCCACTTGCGACATACCGATCGGGACGTGGCCCAATCACGCGAGTATTTCTTTGGTACGAGATAAGCCTCTTAGAGGCTGCCTTTGCCCAAGCTCATGTCATGAGATAATCTTCTCCATATATTTGGTATATGAATAAATAATCAGAGAAGTTTAGTTTATCTCTGTATGTTTTCAATATCAAGGCAACTTACACCAGCAAATGTCTTTTGATATCATCACGTGTAACTGCTTTTGTCGTCAATCAAGACTCCATGAGACAGGAAGCTATTTTGTGGATATTTCTGATAGCTCCATCTTTACTTATAGCTAAGCCTACTTTCTTGGTTGCGATAGGTTGTCGATCATGAGCAATGAATGTGATATTTGCCACATCGATATAGTCCAATCATGGTATGTATTCCATAGTTTTCTCGATAATGATCTTGCTTGCGCCAAAAAACTGCAACAAAGCAGATTTGTTGGTACGAAACATCTCTCGTAATTGACGCCATTCGCTTTGATGTATATGTCATTCTTCTTCTCGTCTGTCTGATTTTTTACCAAATTTCATACTTTCTACGCGATATGCGTCTTGAAAAGATACAAATGCATCGTCTTGCAAACCAATGGATAGATTCATCTTATTGCCCTCATCTGGTGTGCACAATTGACTGAGGCCATGCAAAGGAGTCAATTCAAACATAACGTCTTCGTCCCCATGCAATCCTTCATACATTTTGTCTTTAGCGATCACGAAAAAACCTTCATGATTACTTACTTTTTTCGGAGGCCAAATATCGAGGCCATTACCATGTGAGGTGCCAGTATCTTCGAGTTGATCATGGCGCAACGTCTTAGAGGGGAACAACGTTTTAGGAACTCCAAACAACTTCGATAAAATGGAAACAACATACTTGGGATCCTGGCATTCTTTGATATCAATCCCGATCATGGT
Source organism: Candidatus Absconditabacterales bacterium (assembly GCA_041674565.1). GTDB lineage: Bacteria > Patescibacteriota > Gracilibacteria > Absconditabacterales > Absconditicoccaceae > CALMFT01. The sequence goes on along the minus strand of JBAYVQ010000110.1, from coordinate 630 downwards.
TTTTTCCGTCACTCTCCTCAAATTACTATCCAAAGCATTCACCGTGAAGCCGTTGTGAGTATGACTATGTCGACCGATATGCACTGACAAAGCATGGATTTTTTCTTTCGTCTCAGATTCAAATAATCTTGTAATCTGTTCTCTGTGAGCATGCACTATGCCCATACCAACATAGTCTCCAAAGTTCTCATTCTGTATTGTCTTTACCAATGCGGGTGAAATCTTTTGTGCGATGGAACATGCAAACGGTTGCGTAATATCGCCCACCGTACCCATCAATATATCCTGTAGCACTCTGCTATACAGGTAGTACAAAGCCATATCTCACCAAATCCCATCAAATTCCTTTGGTGATCGTAAAACTGTATCTCTATACGCTTCATCATACAAAGAATACTTTTCGTTCGGTTTATAAAAAGCTAGCTTTATATCATTGCCTTCATGGGCTATATCGAAACTTCCTCATTTATTGATCATACAGTATTCCAAAAAAATAAACAACATACAAGATTAGTAATAATCTGATAGCTATTTATCTATGAGAGTCAATAGAGTATGTATGGTAATATCGATATAGGAATTATTTCGTAATGGTGTCGTATATCTTATTCAGGTTATTCTCGTAATCAT
>JBAYVQ010000109.1:0-3010 GCA_041674565.1 Candidatus Absconditabacterales bacterium | reverse complement strand
TATTTCGCCGTCTGCTTAGCAAAAATACTACTATATTTTACCAATAAAAGTTTCTTACCTCCAAATTCTATTTCTTCTGGACTGTATTTTGCGAAAAACACTGTATCACCCACCACAATATCAATAATAGGTACCAATTTACCGTCCTCCATAGTTCTACCAGGTCAAATAACCAATACTTTTCCAGAACCAGGTTTTTCTTTACCCGTATCAGGCAACACAATCCCACTTGCCGTAAGCGTCTCTTCTTGAATTGCTTCTACCAAAACGTACTCCCCTAGTGGTAAAATCTTTGACATGTTTCTTCTCATAAAGAATAAATAATCAGATTATATTTCGTATACGAAATAGCACCACAAAGTGCGTGGTGCTATACTACAAAAGTACAATAATTTTGCAAGACAAAACAAAATTCCACGAAGTGCGTAGCTACCTTCGTTATGTGTTATTACTTAGTAAGCATTTTATTAAGGATAACGAGATAGTTTCCAGTATCGTCGTGGATATACACGTAAGGATCCCAAGGATTGGTAGAAGATAACACGTTCTTCAAGGGTATGTGTGTCATAGCATGAAAATCTACTGGTAGGTCTGGTTGAGTATTTTTGAGATAGAATGCGTTTGATGTTTTGCCATATTTCGTCGGATCAGATCCATTAAATTTGTGCTTATCATAAAATCTGACAATTCTTTTTTTCATGCTAGAATCTGGACGATACATCATCATCTTTTTGGCATCAATGATTGTATTAGCATCAGCAGGCGTGTCCACCCCTGGCGCAGCAACAAAGGTAAAAGAAGGATTTTGTTGTGCTTGTATTCGCTCCTGTACCAGCGTATCTTGATCCTTGCTATGATCATTGGAAGCCACTTGTTTCGAGAAAGCATAAAGCATATCTCCTCAAGTATCCAATCAGATTACTCCAGTCTTATCAATCAATATTCCCGTTTGTTTTCCGAGCGAATCCAATCTCTCCTGCAACTGCTGAGGCTGCGCAGGATCGTACTCCACTAAAAAAGACTGAAATCATTCTTGACTAGCGAGAGGTTCATAAAACCTCCCATTAGCCTCAGAGCTATCATTACTTATTTGATGGACACCTGGAGCCAATATAGTAGTGTTTTTATATTGTCTTTGCGAACCTAGAGCACCCTTGCCTTCAGATCCTGTTTTGGCAGTTCTTACGGAAACAATCGCTTTTACTCAGACTCACTGTGATCTAAGCTGATCCGCAAGAGATGTAGCTTGCACGACGTCACTACCACCACCCATTGCTATGAGCACCACTTGTTTTTGCTGTAGATCTTTTAAAGAATGGATAGTCTGAAGAGTCTGCAAAAATAAAGTTTTATCTACAAATTTCACTTTGAATCCATCATTAAACGACTCAATTACAAGATCATGAGTTTGAATTTTATCGATAATTTTTTCAGGCACAAGCTGCCCATCTGGTCAAGCTTTCTGAGGATTTGCGATATCAGTCATATTCACGATAATTGTTCACTCTTTTTTAGTTTTGGATAAGTATACTTCAGTTTTTTGAAATATTCTCGCGAACAGCTTGAATGCAAAATGCGCTGCTGACTTGAGACCTAAATCACGATCTCCATGTAGTAGATTTGTGAACTGCCCAATAAGATTCGTGAATGTTGCTGGCCCATAGTATGGCAAATATGCATAATCTTCTTGATATCAGGATTTGTTGAAATGCAACTCTAGAATTGCTCTCGTATGAGTATCAAGCTTGTTGTATTCCTCCATGATCAAAGCTATCTCTTGTTTGTTGGACAGTCTCATCATAGCAATAATTCTGCCCATCACCATATCTTTTGGTTGTTTCATAGGGAAGCCTCCAAATTCCTGACATACTCGTCCTATGTAATCAGCGTATGCCTTTTTATGATCTATTTTTCATAATCTGACCATATTAAGTAACTCGTACGCTTTGAAAAACTTTTGCGCCAAAGACTCGTTACAGGTCACAGAACCATTTTGTACTTTCATACCCAAAGCTCCAGATACATCATACCAAAAGTGTGACATATAAAAATCAAAAGCTTTTTGAGTCATCCCCTTCAATTCATCCAGAGTGCCAGAAGGCATTTCTCCTTGAATAAATTGCCCAATATTAACTTTGCAATTAGTTGCTTCAGTGATTATCTCCTTGTACTGAGTATCCAATCTTGCGAAGCTAGGAAGGTATTGCGGTGCATGTTTTAGGCAATATGCGATAGCATGATCATGATCAGCAAATTTTTTATTAAATTGTTCCAAAAGTATATCTTCCAAAGTCTGTGTTTTACCCATATCGCTAATAGGCATATAAACCAGTTTAGTGTCCATAAGCTCCATGTATCTTAGCATAGCGTCCACACCAGAAACATTAAAGTCCAACGTGTCTAATGTAAACTTCCTCATGCGATCAAATGATGCCTGCGTTAGCTTATCGGGTCCGCTCTGACACTCAGTAAAACGATTATATTCGTTCATCAGGACATACTTGAGATTCATGGTACCTACAGCATTTCTTTCGAACTCAATAAGATCTGCTTTCGAAAGTTTCGTTCCATAGACAAATTCACCAAATGTCTTATTATCTTCTTGCGATACACCATCGCCTCTTTCTGGAGTTGCGTACTTTGCTCCTACCAATAAATTCATCTCTGGATAGACTTTCACAGCCTCCCTAATAATACTAGCAGCCGTCGTCTGGCTCAAAAACGTATGCTTGAGAAACCTAAACACTTCGTCAGGGAGACTTCCTTGTGCATGACCCAAAATATCACGGACATAGTTGCCGTGATCAATAGCGCTGACACCAGAAGAGGCCGCTTGTTTATTGGTTATCTTATCCATTAGACTTTACTAATTGAATAAAAACTGATTATGAAAATAAGTATTTGCATCATCTTGTCAATAGATTGTATTGACAAATATAGAGATATATTTATAAAGGACAGTATCAGTTATTTACATTATCCACATCATACATCATGAATCATCCTCAAC
>JBAYVQ010000108.1:0-3083 GCA_041674565.1 Candidatus Absconditabacterales bacterium | reverse complement strand
GCCAGTAAATTTTTGAGAAACCCAAGTGATATTCTCGATATGAGAGTCGACCTTGAATTTGAGAGCCTTGAATGCCATCATCATATCTAGTACTGATTCTTTTACTCACTCCAATACTGTATATTCATGTGGTGCGTTTTTTACCTTGAGGGCAGTGATAGCTCCAGCAAACGAGTATCCTAGGACCAATCTTCTGATACTATTACCAAATGTATGACCAAATCCCCTTGGGAGGTTTTTTATGGTAAACTTGTACGCGCTCTTGCTAACAAGTTCTACTGAAATAGTTGGTGCTCAGATAGTTTTTTGAAGATCTAGCATAATGATAATGTAGATTTAAAGATTAAAAGAAGATGACAAAATGTGCCGTAAGTAGCGCACTTATGCCCATTGAAACAAAAAGCATCTACACAAGATACTTTAGGTGGAAAACATAAAATAATTATTTGTCAGAGAAATTCAACAATATTATGAAGATATAACGACTTTTGTATACTTTTGTAATGATTTTGTTACCATGTTGTACATATACTACATAATAATACTACAAGATAGGCAATCTGAACATTAGTTACCTAGTATGGTTTTGGCCACAATAAGAGCAAGATTGGTGGCGATTTGCGCTACTGGGTCCTTGCTTCCTTGCTCTGGCGTATAGTGGCTAATGTTGCTGGGTACATAGGTAATATTGGTAATCATGGCTTGAGGTGAAACACCTTGCTTATTTGCTTTGGCAGCGCTTGGGACGGGATCCGTTGGGGCTTGAGGTGCTATCTCGTAGTCCAATGCTGTTTGTGAGATAAGCTGGGCTCTGTTGATCCATCTTTTTTCTGCTGTCCCGATAGGTCGGCACGCGGATAGAGTCAATAACTGCTTCCCTTCTTCAGGCAACATGACTCGTACATCAGTAGAATTCACCAGCATAGATTGGATGACGTTGTAGGTGAACATCGTCCATACTCAGTTTATCTTCTTATAATACAAAATAGTATCGTTGGGTTCGATATTGTAGGTAAGTCTAAAAATGGTCTTAAAGTCGCCAGCCTTATTCTTCCAATAGTTAGAGTGAGCAAAGACGAACGTATTACCAGGCTGACCTACGCTCGCAGTGCCAGGATAGATGGTAGGTCATCACACGAGGTACTTATTGTAATCAAAATCTCCTTGTAGGGCCTTATGGAAATCAGGGTTATTTTCTCCCAGTTCCACGATAGGTGTAACCAAACCCATGGCTGGTATGACTAAAAACTGATCGCTATTTCGATATTTACGCAGGTTTTTGGGCATGATTTCCAACCAAGTATTGAGGTTGGTGGTATCCATGGGTTTGAACCACGTGGGTATGGAGGTGTCTACACTTGCTGAAGTCTGCACGGTACCTTGGTTTTTGTTGCTGGTATCGTAGGCTAAGGCTGTAAAATCATATCAGATAATCTGACACGATACTACGGTAAGAGCAATGATAGAGCACAGTTTCTTCATATTGAGTCGATAAGTTATGTTGAGTTGTTGTAGGATGATTACTACGCAGTGGATTTGCTGATAGCAAAGTTATCCTCTTTATCAATCTTTTGTAGTGATTGATGGAGAGCGCTTACTACCTCGTTGTCCATACTACTCAAGTCCACGCAATCAAGTCATGAGTATGGTAGCTAGGGTTGCTAGTGTTATCAATGTTTTCATGTGTTTAGAATGAAGTATAATAAGTGTGAGTGGCTACGGCAGTAGCGATGGTCACAGCATTGTATATCATTGCTTGTGGTATCATTTCCTCTTCTTTAGCGTTCTGAGAGACTTCGTATACTTGTCTTGTCTTTCTGATTATCTTAGGTGCATTGTCTGTTGGCGCTGCTTCGTGGATCTCTTGGGCCTCCTGATCTTGCTCACTTACGACCGCTACTTGTGTAGGTTCTTGTACTTCATCCTCTACCAACAGTTCTGTAGGTGTGGTCAATGCGGCGCTAAATCCTCACAGTTCTCCAATAAGATCTGCCTTGTTGTACCATCTATCCTTGCTTGTACCGATAGGATAACAGGTGTAGGTAGTAAGTTGTTTGATGTCTTTAGTGGGGAAAAGGATGGATACATCTGATGTTTGAGTTTCTTGGGAGTCGGTGATCTGATATTCGTAACGAGTGTAGCTACCATCTTCTTGCTGCTCAAAATACCATATACGATCACCTCTATCGCTCAGTATGACCGCTTGAAAAGCCGTCTTGTATCTTCCAGGATCATTGTTGAAGTAAGCACTATGTCAGGCGATCACCATATTGCCGACACCTTGTACAGGAGAGTATCCTACGTAATGCAGTACACCTAGCTCCAGGTAAGGGAAATGATTAAATCATTTTCTTGCCAGTATGCTTTGTTTATCGGCTTCACTAATTACTTTTACTGGTGCAACGATGCCGACTTTGGGGTACACGATATATGCTTTGCTGTTTCTGTCGCTTTTGTAAGGTAAGACTTCATGCACTCGATAAGCAAGATCTGTCTTTTCGTAACTTGGATCTGGCTTTGCCCAGGTGGGATATTGAGTTTCCCAGCTATCTCCTTGTATGACTTCGATCTGTTTTTGGTCCATGATAGACTGGATATAGTCGTTTGATGTAGCAAATGACGCGTAGGGTAACAATGCTCCCACGGTATACAGTAGTCAAGATATGATCAAAAGTCTTTTATTATGCATGATTCTCTTAGTTCTTCAGGTAAATCAGTATCATTATTATATACAGTAATAAGTAGTTTGTCAATATATTGATGTAATATAATCTGACATGGCTACTTTGGTTTTGCATACCCGCTACTAACAAAATATCCTGAGAAGAAAACTGACAGAATTGCGAAATAAAAAAAACGTCCCCTTGGGGACGTTTGATGATATAGTATGATACTTGTGTTATAGATTAGTTTCCTGCTCCTGTTTTGGGTAATACGAGAGGAAGATTAAATTCTTCATTGTTTTCTGGCTGACCAACTACAGAGTTGAGCACAGAGATTTGTTTAGTGATCAGTATTTTCACCATGTCACCAAAAGTATTTGTACCTGAACCATCTGGACCTGTTACCAACAGATCTGTTTG
>JBAYVQ010000107.1:0-3110 GCA_041674565.1 Candidatus Absconditabacterales bacterium | reverse complement strand
TATTGTGACTGCAAATATTACGTACAATATCATACCTGTAGCCATAGTATAGCACTGAGACAGATTTACTATCGTCTACCTTAATGACATCTCTTCATGCCGATACCATCAATTTCCTCACTCTTATCGCCGAAAACAATACAAGACATTTTTTTGGCATCATCAAACCACTGTATGAGCAAGTGCGAGAGCAACTGATACAGTTTGCAGTGGATTATATCAATCAACTACGCACGATAGATGATAGTCTGTCTGAAGATATAGCTCCCAAAAAATGTCTGTTTAGGATCTATCGTGACGCAAGAAGGCTCAAAGAAGGTGATCCTGTCTACAAGATAAATTTTGGACTCTTCGTATGACCAGATGGTAAAAATGATAGTCGTGCTGGACATTATATCCACATCCAACCAGGACAATCGTTTTTTGGTGGAGGTGTTTACTGGCCTACAAGCGAAGAGTTGCTCAATCTTAGACACTATCTCAGCAAGTACGGCAAGCAATATCTTGCTCTCACCAGTGATAAAAAATTTGTGAAACTCTTTGGTAAGATACAAGGAACAAGTACCACCAAACTACCAAGATGATTTGATAATCAGACTCCATACCTGGACTTGGTAAAACAAAAACAGCACCTTATTTATCATCATTTTACTGATAAACAGGTACTGGATAAGGGCTTTATGAAAAAAATATTGGAATGTTCGCAAGTAGCTACTCCACGGTTCCAATTCCTCAATAAAGGATATAGTTATACTGCTCGAAAAAAGGATTAAAACTCTATGCTAGTTGCGCTGTGGTTCTGATTATCCAATATATGGAATAATTCTTGCTTTTGCTTAGTTTGGGAACCGATATAGCCATCTTCTATAGCCTTTTTGCTGCACTGAGAAATAGACAGACCAAAGAGCGCCAATAAACCAAGTCAAACTACCATTTGTCCAAGCATGCTGGTGACCTCCTTGAAGTCATCGTCATCATTGGTGTTATTGTTGGGGTCTGTATCGAGAGGTTGATTCATATTCATACTATTGACATATTACTAAATGCAGATTGTGTATGCAAAAGTGTATGCATATTGCAAGCAATATACGCGATTGAAAATATACCCACGAAAACTATAGATACACTATGCATCACAAATCACTATTACTCATACAACACAATCTCAGAGAGTACTGTATAGGTAGCCAAGTACCCTGTATATCACAAGCCACGCAAGAGTATCTTGCTGTATTTCTCACTAAGCACAAACCAATGCGTTGTCTCGAAATAGGATCAGCATGTGGTTATAGTCTGCTCACTACAGCGCTACTGGTTGAACCACGAGGCGGAACAGTATGTGGTTGCGAAAGAGCATATCCCAATCGAGTCATCCTGTCGCACAACACCGCACTCGTCAGACAATATGGACTGACCAACTACAACTGTGTATTCGGACAATTTCTCCAACTACCTATTACTTCACGAGGTAATGAACCATACGACTTTATCTTTGTTGATGCGCAAAAAGCAGAGTATCCATTGTATATCACACATCTGGTGGAAAATAAACTCATACACGAAAATACAAAAATCATCTTTGATGATGTCATCAAATACCAAGACAGGATGACCGATCTCACGCAGACTCTAGAACAGTATGGATTCAAACACGAGCTGAAACAACTTGAAAATGACGACGGGATATTGATAGTTTATCAATAATTAACTTATTATACTTACAAGAACAACATGAACACTTTGGGAGATTTCTTTAGGAAACAAGTATCGGCACAAGATCAGCGAGCAATTGTGAAAAACGAAATACAAATACTATTTCCAGAATTTTTTGCACAACACCAAGAGATATTGTCTCAGGATATTCATGATATTGATTCTCTTCACCGCATCAAAGCTCAGATAGGAAGCAGCCTTGGCAACGAAGCACAGCATCTATGACGTTATCTTGAAGATATCAGGCAACATGGTTACCAAAGCGCAAACTATCGACATTTTTTTGAATTAGCTCGTTCACTTGTGGATCAATTGGAAGAAATTTCATATGCAAAAGAAGACATTTTTGCATTGCTCGATTGACACAAAAAAAGCCTAGAAATATCAGCAACAGAGCAAGTGATGCATAATGGGTCTCGCCTCAAAGTCTCTCTCAACAACAGCCCGCAAAGACATCACTCAGCCAAACATAAGGACAAAAAATCTGGAGTGGAACAACAGCCAATCAATATCATGGATATAGTGGATCTCATACAGCAAGCTGGTTTTAGTATATCGCCGACGAGGCAAAGCACCATCATACAACAACTACAATCTCTTCCAGATATATCACAAAGACGTCTCCTGGCACATCTTACGCTGCTCAATAAATGTAGTAGCATATTGGACAAGTACAAATACATGACCAAGCTACGCAATGGACGTATCTCTATCAAGTTTGATTACGAAAATTTCTACAGACTTGGGATCGAGAAAGATGGAACCTGTGCAGGTATATTAGCAAAAGGACATGAGTACGACAATTTTACCAAAACCTAGTGCTTCCACTGTGCTTTCACGATAATGATATTGAAGTGAAATGTCTTGATAATCTGAAGATCAACGTGATCACCAAACTCTTGGATAAGCTTGTCCATCTGCCAAGTCATCATCTCCAGGAATAAGACCGCATGCCTTAGTCCGTATTGCTCTATTTCTCCAAACAGCACTCTATACAAATCCAATCCATCTTCACCACCCACAAATGCCGACCTGGGTTCTCGTGTTTTTGCGCATTCGTCAGCGTTAATTTCAAATGTCTCATCTGGGATATACGGATAGTTACATACAATCACCAGAGGGTTCATCTGCCACTGCTCAAGCAGGGTTGGCTGGTATTGCAGTTGCTTGAGTCATTCGCTCACACAAGTCGTCATGCGCACCTGAGGCAACAAGGCTTGATATGTTTGTATATTTTGTTGGGTCAACGCGACCGCATCAGCCGATATATCTCGAGACTGTAGATTCAGATTATCATAATCTTCGGATAATTCAGATGCCACCGACAAGCCCAATACTCCACAACCACAACCCAAATCCAATACACACATTGCCTTTAGCTTTCCGCCTTCCGCCTT
>JBAYVQ010000106.1:0-3148 GCA_041674565.1 Candidatus Absconditabacterales bacterium | reverse complement strand
GCCCCACAAGTTACAAAAATATATACAATACAGTTGCAATTTGCTGTATTACTGGCTATGCTACCCGTTGCAGCGGTACGCAGATGTCATCAGATTATTTACTCTATTTATTGAATTATTAACTCATCATGAGACATCAAAGAAATCGTCTGATAGAACTCAATATAGGCGAACATCAGACTAGAAGCCATGTCTTGAGAAGTATGTTAACAAACCTTATCAAATACGGTCGCGTTACTACTACTGACAAAAAAGCAAAAGCGCTCAAAGCATACGCTGATCATTTTTTCGCAAGATTGATAGGATATACTGCTGATAAACAAGAGGCTGACAGTAAGAGAGAGTCCATCAAATTTGTCAAATCTGTAGTGTGGACTGAAGAAGAAGGCAAAAAAGTACTCAATGAGTTGGTTCCCAATTACATCAACTCCAACCGTAAAGGTGGGTATGTTACCGCTTTCAAACTTGGTTTCAGAAAAGGAGACTCTGCAGAAAAAATCATGATTACTCTTTAATTTTACATTTTAGCATCTAGTAATGATAACTACAAAACAAGATTTAAATAAGACCATCTACGTCAAGCAAGACTGGTTGAACAAAAACTTCGACTGGTATGCAGTAGACGCAGCGGGTGTCAATCTAGGAAGATTGGCAACTGTCATAGCTGATCACTTGATCGGTAAAAACAAGGCACACTACATGGACTTTTGGAATGCAGGATGATTTGTGATCGTATCCAATGTCGCTAAACTCACTTGGACTGGTAGCAAAGGTGTTAACAAAAAATACCACACCTATTCAGGATGGAAAGGTAACGTCAAGACTGTCACTCTCCAGACTTTGTTTGCGAAGGATCCATGCAAAGTACTATGGTTCGCGGTAAGAGGTATGCTGCCCAAAAATAAGCTGAGAGATCAGAGGATGAAAATGCTCAAGATGTTCCTTGGCGAAACTACCAAGTATGCAAATTTACCACTTAAGACTCTTACTATAAATGGCTAGTCGTTACTTATTCGCGGTAGGTAGAAGAAATAGATCTACTGTAAACGTCAAACTCTATCCAGGAGGTACTGGAAATCTAGTAGTACACAAGCCAAACGGCAGCACTATATCACTCAAAGACTACTTTGGTGGTAATGAGTATTTGTATGAAAATGCAGTGTACCCATTGTTGATATTAAACAAAGATGCTATCCACAACTACGATGCAGATATAGAAATATGCTGAGGAGGTCTCAAAGGACACTCTGATAGTATCAAATTAGCATTTGCTAGAGCATTTGTCACTATGGATACAGGCTTAAGAGTTACCATGAAACCTTATGGATTGCTCAAAAGAGATCCAAGAAGAAGAGAAAGAGAAAAACCAGGTCTAAGAGGAGCAAGAAGAAGACCACAATGGAGTAAGAGATAGTGAGTTGTCGATATCCTCACATTTAGTACGAGTACGTAGTATCATCATGAACGGATATTTTTTGTCAGCAAAATTCAAAGCAGTTGCATTACAATCAGGAAAGACCATTATAGTAAACTGTCAGCACCAAGTCCGAAGCTGTTGCCCAGCATTTGGCGTAGTACCTGAGGATTGGAAGAAGCTGTGTACACAAGAGCAACAAGAACTCATGGATGCATTGCAGTCTCCCTGAAGAGTACCAGTAATACCTTGATTGGAAGACAGTCTGGATGACGACATCCATATTGCATTACAGATAAGAGATAAGCCTTATCCACGCAGTTTGGAAGAACTTGATCACTTGGATTCCTAATACAGTACCACAAACTCAGAATCTTCTGAGTTTTTGTTTACCATTTATATATACGCTATACCATGCACATCACCAAGATACTAGAACGAGATATGGGCCACAGACTATTGGACCACAATTCCAAGTGCCACAATCTCCATGGACATAGATACAAAGTAGAGATCACACTCAGCGGTGATATCCTGGACCAACCAGGGCATAGTGCCAACGGGATGGTTATTGATTTTTCTGACATCAAGGACATTGCAAAAACATGGATAGATAGCACCTTGGATCACGGCTATATGTTCCAAGTCTCAGACCCTATCGGCAACAATGCAGAACAACTAGGGCTCAAGTGTATCGCTGTAGACTTTCCTCCCACTGCGGAACATATCAGTATGTATGTGTTCCAACACTTACAAGTTTTGTATCAAAAAAAGTTTGGTACAAGCATCATGCTTACTTGTATCAAACTCTGGGAAACACCAAATAGTTACGTAGTATATCAGTGATAATATATCAGATTATTGTTTCATCATATCTTCTTCTATAGCCTCTTCCAATATTTCTAGGGTCTCAGCTCCAAGCTCTGGACTCTGGCTTGCGTGCTTGCTATGCGCTGCATCAATAGAGAACGTCTTATGCAAATGCCCAGTCTGTTTAGCTAGCTGGCTCAGTTTCACGTAAAATCCGCGAATCAGTTGTAGTTCCTCCTCAGAAAGATCCTCTACATCAATAAGTCTATTGCTTGCTATCTTGGAAGCAGCTATTAGCTCATTGAGTTTGATCTGCAGTGCCACACTGTCTTTATTTTGTGCTTTTTGGATCAGGAATACCATCAAGAAAGTAATGATAGTAGTCCCCGTATTGATGACAAGTTGCCAGTTGGTAGAGTAATGAAAGTAAGGACCTGTGATAAGCCACACAAAGACCAATCCACATGCTACCGTAAATGCGTATGAACTACCTGTATAACGAACGACGGAGTTCGAAAAATGGTCCATGAAAGAGCGTTTCATGCGGTGACGGAAAACTAAATGACAGTACGAATTACTGCCTCTCTAGTATAGGCGTCCACTATCAAAAAGTCAAGAAATACAATATCCGCTCATCAAGACCATCATGACCACTCTTTTTTGGGCCACTCGATACATCGATATTCATAATCCTGCAATTTTTCATCAAGACCGATAGTGGTGATTTGCATCTCATGAGTCATCCTATACATGTCCACGTGCAACAGTTTATCATCATATTCGTGAAAGTATACATAGGTGGGACTATGCACACTATCTGGATCAATCCCCAAACCCACGGCAACACCTTTGGTAAAGTGGGTCTTGCCTGCGCCCAACTCCCCTGTCAATCAAAATTTTTTATAACCTGATTGCACAAGTTGT
>JBAYVQ010000105.1:0-3172 GCA_041674565.1 Candidatus Absconditabacterales bacterium | reverse complement strand
CTCAAAACTGCCGCTATCACCGAAGCAGAGTGACGCAAACAAGCAGAGATACTCAGAGCAGAGTGAGACAAACAAGTAAAAAGACTGATTGGAGAAGGTATGGCAGAACAAAGAAAAGCTATCGCGGATGGTTTCCAGGAATCTATCGAAAAGATCAAATCAAGTGACAAAAATTTGTCTGGGACTGAAATACTAGCTTTCTTATTGAACAGCAGCAGGATTGAAACATTGGAAAAAGTAGGACAAAACAACGCTAAGATCATCTACATCAATGAAAACCTGGAAGGGAAAAGTGCCAGTATGATTCATGAAGGATAATCAGATCAACAACCACATCTTTGTATTGCATCCAGACGCAGTGTGAGTATAATTATGCATCACTTATTCTGTATGAGATCAAAATATGCAAAAAGATCGCGAAGAGTTATTAAATCACCTATACGAAGTTTGAGAAAACAAACCAGTGGGTTATTTACCAATACAAACACTGACTAATATATGCCAAGTTAGCATTGATGAGATAAGCAAAAAACTTGAAGCAAAATGATTAACGGTGCTTCAGTTAGATCAAAAAGAAAGCAATGTACGCAGCTGAGCACTGTATGCCTATCATCATGATGCTCTTCGTAAACTATTGCTGTCCAAAAAGGGTATACTGATTACCAATAAATGGCCGCTAGATCCAGACCAGTTCGTTCGCAAACTACACATACACGCTACACAACAAGATCTTTTCAATCTTATTGCTGATGCGTTCGGAGACAAAACCAATTCGCTTAGGACCTAACATGGCTTTTCAGATTATATTAGATCCAAAAATATCGTTATATCCACTCATTCTTGAAGATTGAGTTCTTTACGCACGCTTGCCTTGATAGGTAAGACATAGCAGGCGCTTTTTTTATCTGGGAAAATGCTTGTTTCTCGAGTTAATCGCCCTATTCTTGCTTTTACTCTCACCGAACCCCACCCTTTCCTAGGGGTCAGTGCCGCTACCGCCTTGATCTGATCGCTCAGATCTTTTTGGATAGTCACGAAATACCACGACGCTTTATCCGCTTCGGATCGCCTTCGCATAGGTCATATACTGGTAAGTTGGTGGGAGTCCTTGGACATCATAAAAATAGATAATAATCTGAAAAGTTATTGCAAACCGCCTTCGTCATTGCCCCAGACCGCGGTACTGCAAGTTAAACCTCCGCGAAGTAATCCATAAGAACCCAGTCATTCTGAGTGAAACGAAGAATCTCCTTTACGGTGTCGTCATTGCGAGCGAAGCGAAGCAATCCACAACCACGTAATATGGATTGCCACGTCATGGCTACATATCTGATTCCTACCATGACTCGCAATGACGGACACGTTACCACGTGTCCCTACAACAACAATCGGACCTACAAAGAACGTCCCTATAACTCATAACTTAAAACTCATAACTAACGACTTAAAACTCAGCCTTAAGCTTTCAGCCTTTCTGCTCTTTAGCTTTTTCCGCTTGCTTCAAGCCACAAGATAACTAGTATATTGACTCGTACCAATTTTTTCTCAATTCTCACATATCTACGCACTCAAGCGGTTTTTATTCTGTAACATTTTTGCTATGGTTGATATCAAACAAGAAGATAATCAGATTATTGTTGGTGATGTTTTTTGTTTTACAGACAAGACATCAAGACAAGGAGAGTACGTGACGCTTTCGCTCTCTTGTGGCCAAGACGTAACATATGGTCAGCCACACATTCACTACATTGACTACCCAGGAGAATATCAGCAAGATAACATGATTATTATTTGCATTATGTCAAAAGATAATAAATTGAATTATGTTATCAAATCATTAGATAATACTTTTGCGTTTGTCCAGGATGCCAAGGCGGTTAGCGCCGATTCCTTTGAAGGAGTGACTGATGTGATAGCATACGGTGAAAACGTATGAACTCAGCTTCAAAAGCTAGATCTGCAATGCAATATCATTTCTCTCTAGTTGGGCAGCTTTCTTCGTAAACATTGCATAACAGCAATTTTTCGGATACAATAAAACACAAACTAGTACAGTGTCATTTCTTTTTTCCATTTTTTGTGCTGCGTGATGGGCAACCGGACGCAAAAAAGCAGGCTTTTATACTCTTTTCTTACTAATCTACATGTTTAAGCCGGTCAGGAATCAACACCAGATAAAGAAAGATCTATGGAAAAAATTTGTAGACGAGATCATAGAACTTCCCGAGGGTCTCCAACAGCTCCTGAGAGAAGGATTTGAACATGGCTTCATATCAGAAGACTCTGTCATTTTCCATATTGATGATCTAGATAAAAAAGCAAAGACGCTTGAAAAATTTTTTGAATTAGCGGAAAAACTCAGCATCAAGATAGAAACTATCGAAGAGATGCTCGAAAGAGAAAGGTTGAGACTACAAGAAGAGTCCAAGAATAGACTCGGAAAGATCAAGATGTTTGACACGGCACACAACGTCAATGACAAACAATATCAAGACTACGTAAAGCTATACTTTACAGAACTTTCCAAGCTTCCTTTACTGGCGTTTGACGAAGAAAAGGAACTATGCGTGAGAGTAAAAAGAGGTGACGAAAATGCTAAGAAAAAGCTAATCGAATCCAACTTGAGATTGGTGGTAAGTATTGCCAAAAGGTATATTGGATCCAAGTTATCGTTTATGGACCTGATCCAAGAAGGTAACGTAGGGCTCATCAAAGCTATCGAAAAATTTGACCCAGATAAAGATTTCAAGTTTTCTACCTATGCACACCGATGGATCAAACAATCACTTATCAAAGCTATTGCGGACCTAGGCAAAAACGTAAGAATTCCTGTCCATTTGTTGGATGAGATTTCTACTTACAATAAGACATACCAAGAAATTTTCCAAAAAACAGGTAAAGAACCCACCTCTCGCGAGATCGCTCAAGAGATGAACTTCCCTCTCAAGAAGGTAAAAAAACTTGAGGAAATCATCTATGGAAACACATCTCTAGATATGGATCTTGGCGATGATCACAAATCTACACTGGGTGACCTGGTAGAAGATATCAACACCATGAGACCTGATCAAGTGGTGGAAAAGGAAGTCATCAGAGAAAATCTTGAGAAGATATTGGATATGCTCGATCCTAGAGAATCTAAGATCATCAAGATGAGATATGGTATCGATGG
>JBAYVQ010000104.1:0-3252 GCA_041674565.1 Candidatus Absconditabacterales bacterium | reverse complement strand
TGCCTTGCCATCGTCCCAATGCAAAAATACCCAGTGATATGATGCCCACGATAATACCTACTTGTTTAGAAAATCTAGCGAGTTTTTGCTGTAGGGGCGTTGCTCCTTCAGTTTGTGCTTGTACGATAGATACGATGCTGCCTAGTTGAGTGCCTATTCCTGTCTTGACCACAATTGCTTTTGCAGATCACTTGGTAACGCTGGTTCCCGCAAAACACATGTTTTTTTGTTCCGCTAGTATGGTGGTAGGTTTACCCATAAACTCATCATCTTTGCTTACGGGTACACTTTCTCCTGTGAGTAATGATTCGTCTACTTGTAAACTATTGGATTCTCGCAATCTCATGTCCGCGGCAATACGATCTCATGCTTCTAGTAATATGATATCTCATGGTACCAGTTCTTTGCTATCGACCATTGTTACCTTGCCGTCTCTTAGTACTTTGCATTGTATGATAGTGGACGTGAGGAGTTTTTGTATCCCCTTTTCTGCTTTGTACTCTTGGAAAAATCCTAGTATCCCATTCAAAATTACGATAATCAGAATAATATACGCATCTACGTGCTCGCCAAGTACAAAACTGATCGTGCTCGCCATCAATAGTATCCACACAATCACATCTTGTAGTTGGTTGAGAATGAGTGTTTTGATTTTGATGCCTTGTTGTTTTGGTAAAGTATTTTTACCATATGTTTGTTGTACCTGTTGTATTTGCGCACTAGATAAACCTAGTTCAATGTTGGTATTGAGTTTGGTGAGGAGAGTTTGTTTATCAAGTGTATGCATGTGATATTATTATTGGATAATAAGGTAGAGTATGTATACAAGATAGCACACCGTAAATAAAATACCATGGTGTCTTTTGATATATTGCTTTTCTCCCATGTGTGTCACAAGGAGTAGTAGTAGCGATGCGCTGACGGTTACATACAAGTCAATAGTACTGTCGTGCGAAAATGGTATTGGTGTGATGAGTCAGCTTATTCCTAATACAAACAAAACGTTGAAAATATTGGATCATACAATATTACCGATAGCTATATCAGATTTTCCTTTGAGTCCCGCAACAATGGATGTCACAAGTTCTGGGAGTGACGTACCAATTGCAACGACAGTTAGTCCGATTATTCTCTCTGGGATGCCGTAGTGCGATGCTATTGTTACTGCTCCGTCTACAATCCATTGTCATCCAATCATGAGCCCCGCCAATCACAAGAGTGTATATAGTATTGATTTTCGCAGTGTTTGTGTTGCTTCTTTAATTTCTCTTTTTGTTGGGTCATTATTTGTGCGAAATAAATAATACAAAAATGCTCCAAATAACAGCAATAGTACTGCTGCATAACTTCTATTGAGCAAGTAGTTATTTTCTCATTCAAAAGGCGATGATGCCAATAACCAAAAGGCAACGATAGATAGCACCATGAACGGTATCTCTATGAGTCTTGTGTTGTGATGTATATTCAATGGTCTCACAATACTTGCTATTCATACTATCAAAAGTATGTTGGCGATGTTGCTACCCAATATATTACCAATTGCTAGATCGGTAGTGCCTTGTAGTGACGATGTTATATTAACTACAAGTTCTGGTGCCGATGTCCCAAATGCCACAATTGTAAGTCCTATAATTATCTCTGATATTCAAAATCTTTTTGCGATGTTGCTTGATCCATCTACTAAGAGATCTGCCCCCTTGATAAGGAATCCAAATCATAGTACCAGTAACACAATCGTTCGTATCATGAGTTATGTGTATAATAAAATAATCAGAAGATTAATTCACGAGAATTTTGATTATATCCAAAAGCAAAAAATGATGCAAGTTTATGATGATATATGGATTGCTTCGCTTCGCTCGCAATGACGGACGCGCGAATGCGCGTCCCTACAGCGATATCGCTTTATCAAACGCACTGTGTGAATCCGTGAGTAAGACATGGATAGCAATGGAAGACATAGGTTGGCGAGCTGGGTCCCGCCCGTAGGGTGGGTGATCGCCAACTTCGTGAGTAAAACAATGATGGGGTCGCGAAACATAACACTGCGTTTGATGGGTCTTTTTGGTTACTTTTTGGACTCGTGCAAAAAGTGACAAATAAGAATACATTGGATTGCTTCGCGGAGTTTACTTCGCAGTCCTGCGGGGCTCACAATGACGGATGCGCATGCTTATACCCACAACAATGTGTCAAACATACCGTATGAATTTGTTAGTAGATTGATTATCGTTGTGTAATCCCTATAGTCTGTGTCTGATATATTTCATGGATAAACGATATGCGCACACTGACAAATCAATCTCTTCAGTCATACAATACTTTTGGTGTTGACGTAAGAGCAAAACAACTATGCTTTCTAGAAGACTATGATGACGTGAAAGAGTTCGCGAAATACGGGCATAGACCGATACTGGGCAAGTGAAGCAATGTGCTTTTGACGCACGATGTGGATATTGTTGGGATCAATGCTTTTATGAATCCTCCAGAGTTGGTAAATGCAAATGATAGATCGAATCCTGTTTTGGTGAAAGTATGATCATGATATCTTCGGGATGAGTTCGTAAAACGATCTCTGGAAGCAGGATACAATGGTCTGGAAAATATGTGACTGATACCGTGAACTGTATGAGCAGGCACTTTGTGAAATATAGGAGCATACGGTAAAGAGATTGAAGAATTTATATACTCGGTAGAATACATTGATCTCAAAACTCATGAACTACATACGCTATTGTCTGATCAATGCGACTTTTCGTACCGCCGAAGTGTGTTCAAAACTATGTCAGACTATTTTATATCTTCAGTAGTGTTTCGTTTTGATACGAGCCCAGAGTATGCCATAAAAGCAGATTATCCCGATATTCAAAAAGCAATCACCACACTATGATCAGATAATCTGAAACCTATAGATATCTACAAGTTGGTCTGTGAAATTAGGACCGCTAAAATGCCTTCTCGGGATGAATTTGGCACCGCTGGTAGCTTTTTCAAAAATCCTATCGTATCTGCTGCTGCGTTGTGAGAGCTTCAGAAAAAAGATCCTGCCATAAAATTTTTCCCACACGGAGATAGATTCAAACTTTCTGCGGGGTATTTGTTGGAGCAGTTGTGATATAAAGGGAAGATGATTTGAAAAGTGTGATCGTATCGCAATCAGTCTCTTGTGTTAGTGAATCAGTGATGATCTGGTCAGGAGATAGATGCGTTTGCTCGCATGATTGAAGATGATGTTCTGCAGATGTATGGTAT
>JBAYVQ010000103.1:0-3278 GCA_041674565.1 Candidatus Absconditabacterales bacterium | reverse complement strand
TGTGGCTGAGATAGATTAAATTATTTGACTATAAAGAGTCTGGAAGTCACCAGCACCAGGGAATCAGTTGTTTTTTAGTATTTGAATGTCTTGAGGACTATATCTTTGCTCTAGTACTCAATATATAATGCCCAGCATTCATACACGCCTTTTGTATGGTGTCCTATTGTAGTGATCGTAGAAGTTTTGTAGTGCTGTTTGGTACTGTGTGCTCTTGAGGCCGTTTGATTCATATTGATGAAGACACCAAAATAAATCTCTGATAATCTGATTACCTTTTTTATCAAATGTGACTTTTGAGAAAATATGTTTTTGTGCTGCGAGGTTATTTTGTTTTCCTGCCTCTTCGCCCACCTTGAAACAACTCTTATATAATTTTTTATCTAGGTCATCTCATCAACCCTCAACCTTTTCCTGGGGGGTGGTTATACCGATCTGATTGTTGTGGTAGGCCACAGGCACGGGATTGTTTCCAAGATTTTCTCCTCCTCCAATCGCTTGTATTAAAGGGTCGGGCTGGCCCTGATTTAGGGCTATGGCGATATCTCTTGATTTTGGTTCTGGTAATAGAGCATATATCAAGAGCATAATTCCTAGTCCGACGGGGACTGAGTAATCTTTCTTGCTGCCAGGAGATCATGCTGCTGGATTACGATGTTCTGTTGACATCTTATAGGGCGAATGTAGTAAATAAAATTATTTTACGAGAGTCCAGTTACCGTTTTGGAGATTTGTTTGTACTGCTGCCATTCTCTTCTCCAATAGCTCTTCTTGTCATGCTTGTATGGTGTTGGTCCATATTTTTCCATATTGCCAATGTATCTTGTTCCCATTATAACTAATTTCTATTTGTTGTATTTGGGCCATTTTGAGGTTTGCTCCTATAATTCGAATAATGGTACCCTTTTGTTCATTTTGCATTTGTATTTGTACCCTAACATTATTGGATTCATCTTTCATAACGTATGTTCATTTTGGTATAGGCCCTCCTAGTCTCTCAAATAATGCGTACAAAGCCTCTTTGCTTGAAGAACTGAAAATTGTCGGGTTCATCGTCGGATTATATTCATCTTCCTCTGGTTCTGGTCATGCTACTTGGATATTTCATCAGTTGGATCCAGATACTTTTGCACGCGTTAGACTTACTTTACCTAATTTAGGTAATTCATTCCCTCAATTGCTTTGTCATTGACGAAATGATCCAAGTTTGAGTTGTGATGTTAGACGTGGTCGCCTATCAGTCATATCCCTCTCTAATACTTGTACTGCGAGTTCTTGTCCATCTTGTAGCAGTGTACAGGTATATATTAGTACATTACCCTGATTTAGTCATCATATAGTCTCTATACGTAATATGAGTCATGGTTTTTTGGGAAATTCAAACTCAAACATACATTCTGGCCCCCTGTAAATCGCGATATCAAATTCTGAACGTATGTGGAGTCGACTTACTAGCTCTTGCGCTTTGCTTGCAAACTCTTGTTTTGATGTCTCTTGTTTTTCTTGTTCTATATCGATCGTGGTGTGCTCTTCGTCAAAAAATCAACTCGTTAGATTCTTTAGTCCAAGATACGATCCAAAGATTGCTAGTATTATAAGTACCGCAAAGGTGATGACGAAAAATCTTGTGAGCGTGATACCTACATTTACTGACGCCCTTTGGATTTGATTTTCTTTGTTTCTATATCGAGATAATATATAGTATATTATAAATGCCAATGCTCCTCAAGCTATCAGTCATCACATAGATCACAGATCACTAAATGACATGCCTGCTTGTGCTGTCTGGATATGCTTCAGATCCATAGGATCTATGGATCCGTAAAAGGTATTCATAAATGCATCAAACTGATCTCGGTGTTGTTGTATTCGTGTGATTTGTGTGTCCGTATCGCTTGTTTGCGGTATATGAAGCTCGTCCATCATACGCTTGATATCATCCGTACTTGGTGCTGTTTGCGACAAAACCACTGCTGTGTTTTCGGCGTACGACATTCCAAAACCATCCTGCCGTACGGCATGAAGGGTAGCATTTGTATCTAGTATGTTTGATATAGGTTTTGGCATGTACAGTTTATATATATTTACGTATATATGTCAATAGGAATAATCTAACAAAAAGCCGTGCATTGCACAGCGTGAGACTCGGGTTGCCTTGTTCTTATCTTTTCATCATGTTGATGAAAATGTCGTTTGGTATGCTCACCTTACCTATTTCTTTCATTTTCTTCTTTCCTTCTTTTTGTTTTTCTAGAAGTTTCCTTTTTCTGCTTATATCTCATCCATAACATTTGGCCAAAACATCTTTTCTGACAGCTGGGATAGTCTCTCTAGCAATGATTTTTGCCCCAAAAGCAGCTTGAAGTGGTATATTGAACATGTGTCTTGGTATCAACTCCTTGAGCTTTTCGATCACTTTGCATCATTTATCGTAGCCATATGGTTCGTATACGACCATAGAAAATGCTTCTACGATTTCCCCGTTGATCAAGATGTCAAGTTTAGCTAGCTCTCCAGGAGCGTAATGCTTGAAATCATAATTCATGGTAGCGTATCACTTAGTGAGAGATTTGAGCTGATCATAAAAGTCAATAATGATCTCTCCCAAGGGTATTTCGTACTTTCGTATGACCCTATCATCATTGAGAAATTCGGTACCTTTGAGAATGCCCCTTGCTTCGTTGCACAATTGAGAAATGCTGCCATAGTACTCAGATGGTCATACAACCTCTACCTCTGCGATGGGCTCCAGGATGTCGCTAACGTCTCCATTTGCTGGCATATCTCCGCCGGATCTTACGATAAGCCGTTCTCTCAATATATCGTGATATTGTTCTCTAATCTCGACTGGGCTCAGGGCTCAAGGCTCAAGGCTAAAAGCTCAATTATTGCTTTCCGCCTTCAGCTTTCCGCCTTCAGCTTGTTGCACTACATGCTTTCGTAGACCCGATAAGATAAGATCATCTACGTTGGTACCTGTTTTTACTGCTTCATGCTTATAGTTCTTCATACGTACGATATATACGACATTGGGGATAGTAAAGATAGTCTGAGTATTATACTCTCTATCCAGTCTTTCTTTGATAATATCCATATGTAACATCCCCAAAAACCCACAACGAAAACCAAATCCCATGGCTTTATTGTTCTCATACTCGTACTCTATGGCGCTATCGTTGATACTAAGTTTTTCAAAACTATCTCTGAGCTTCTCGAATTCATTGTTTGCTACAGGGTAGACACCAGCAAAGACGTAGGGCTTGATACGACGAAATCCT
>JBAYVQ010000102.1:0-3293 GCA_041674565.1 Candidatus Absconditabacterales bacterium | reverse complement strand
TCAGTACAATATCGAGGTCCTGGTAGATGAAAAAAAAATACAACAGCTTTGACTCACTCTGGGTCAGGTCACGCAAGCTATAAGAAGTTTCAATAATAATGTCCCACTAGGTAACTACGTACTAGGAGATTTTCGTTATGATTATAGAATCAAGGGTAAGGTAGAAACATTGAGTGAGTTGATGGATATACCAATCACCATAGGCAATACCAATCAAGGTCCTAGAAAATACGTAAGACTTGCGGACATAGCTAGCGTACAAAGAGACTACAAAGATGACTCAGCAAGCTACTGAGGCATAGCAAAGGATGGTAACAATGTGGCTACTACCGTCGTCATCTACAAAGCAAACCGTTCAAATATCTTTGAAAATGCAGGAGAGGCAAAAGCATTGATAAATAAGGAGTTGCAAAAACCCATGTACGCGGGCATCAAGACAGAATACACAACAGATCTATCAGAAATCATTATCGAGGACTACGCATCACTTGGATCCAATGCACTGCAGTCTGTACTGCTTATCTTTCTGATTATGTGGTTATTTATAGGATTGAAACAATCACTGATAGCTACATTTGCGATGCCACTATCGTTTTTCATTACATTCATCGTTCTCAACTGGATGTGATATACACTCAACTTTTTGACAAATTTCTCTCTGGTACTCACCTTTGGAATGTGAATCGATACCGTAGTGGTGATTATAGAAGCGGCATACGAACTGATGAAAAAATGATACAATGCCAAGACCGCTATCTTACTAGCAATGAAGCAATATGCACAGCCAAATATGACAAGCTCTATTGCCAATATGATCGTGTTCTTACCCATGCTCGCTTTACCTGGTATTACAGGAAAATTCTTGGCCTATATACCAATCACCATCTTCATAACTCTTGCAGCGAGTTTGTTCTTAGCGTCGTCTATCAATAATGCGATATTTTGGAAATTAAATAATAATCAGAAATATTATTTTAAACCAGCAGATTACAAAGAGTGAGAAGATGAAGAAATTTTACTGTCGGATGAAGATAAGGAACTTCTCAAACTAGAACAAGCATGAAAGGAAGCAAGAGAATCAGAGGACCAACCAGCTACCGATAAATTTATCAATAAAATAGCCCATCGATACAGCACTAAACTGCATCGGATATTGGAGCGCAGATTTTGGAGAAGACGGTCCTATATATGACCAGTAGTTGCACTGATATTGAGCTTTATACTACTGTCTGGAAGTATTTGATTTACCCTGTTCCCATCGGGTGATAATGAATTCATGAACATAGCAATAGAAACCAAACAAGGCGCAACAACAGAAAGTATGATAGGATTAGCACCCAAAATAAGTCAGATTATCTCATCTATACCAGAGTTGAGAAACTTCAATATTACCGTAAGTAACAACACTATAAGTATAGCGGTCAGACTCGTCAAAAAAAATCAAAGAGACAAGAATAGTTTTGAAGTACAGGATGACATCCTGGCGCAGCTAGCGTATCTCAAAGAAAAATGATACATCGTAGAAAGCAAAGTACAAGAATGATGACCTCCAACGGGCAAAGCAGTGGGTATCCAAATCGTAGCAGATGACACATCATTACTCAATGATCTCAAAAAAGTATCTACCGATTTCGAGCAATATCTCAAATCTCTGGAGGGCACCATGAACGTCACGAATTCTAGTAAAAACAACCCATGACAGTTTGAATTTACGCGAGATAACAATAAATTAGCGCAGTTAGGACTAACACCTAGTGACTTCCAAAACGAGCTGCTCTCAGCGCTCTTGTGACAAAACGCTGGAACCCTATCGCTTGAAAAAAAAGACAGAGATATTATCGTGAAATATAAAGGATTTGCCTCCAATCTAACACCAGAAGCTATACTAAGCACCGTCATTAGTACGAAGAATGGGCCTATTATGCTTGGCTCTGTAGCAGAGTATTCTATCAATCAAGCCCTCAGTTCACTCAGTAGAAAAGATGGGGATATCACCATTAGCGTGGAATCAGATTTGGAATTAGGGAAAAATCCAACTGACTACCAACCGAAATTAGTAGCATTTGCGCAAACGTACCAGTTCCCTTCTGGTGTATCATACAAAGCATGATGAGAAAATGCTGAAAATGCTGAGCTTATACAAGCTACATTAGTAGCCTTCATGGTGGCTATTTTCTTGATCTTCCTGGTACTTGTCTATCAGTTCAACAGTTTCTCTCAGTCTATCATGATCTTATACTCGATCATTACTGCCTTATTGGGAGTGAATATATGATTATGGATAACCTGAAATCCGTACAGTATGCCGTTTATGATCTGATTCATTTCGCTAATTGGAATTGTAGTAAACAATGCCATCTTCATTATCGATAAAATAAACAGCAATCTCAAACTGGGAGCACCTATCCTTGAAGCTATTATCGACGCAGGTAAAACAAGATTTAAACCTGTCATCATTAGCTCTCTTACTACTATCTTAGGTATCATCACGCTCGCGTTCAAAGATGAGTTTTGGGCATGATTGGCACGAACAGTAGTTTTTGGACTCTTGTTTAGCAGCGTCATGACCCTCATATCAGTACCAAACCTGTACTACACTATCTACAACAGGAAGAACAAACATAAAATATAATCAGATATTGACATATACGGCGATATAGTTATTTTCGCGGTGGTGACAAAACACCAAAACAATATACTGTATGAAAAACGTAAATTTCTTCACAGCATTGGCATTGAGCCTAGCTCTTGCGCCGATGGTGGTTCTTATTGGGGATGCGGATTTCTTTGCACTCCAGTTCAAAAGCATTACGGAGTATATCGGTGCACTGGTCGGCCCCCTTATGCTGGCAATCCTATTCGATATCATCCCCGATAAGGCGTTTGAATATCGAGACAAGGCATGGAACACCGTGCCGCTGGTGCTCCTTATAATACTTGCGGAAACCATGATCGTATTCATGGTCAAAAGTGATGCGATCAAATCAAACTGGGATATCACCCTCCAGGGACTCGCAAGCATGGTGGGAGGGTTTATCTTCTTCGTCCTATTCGGCGGTGACTACAGGCTGTGCTACGACGTAGCGCCTCCCGCAGTTCAAGAGGATTAAGTGTCCAGATCGAAAATCGCAAAAAAAACAAAAAAAAAGGCATCTGGATGATTATCTTCGGATGCCTTTACAATAAACAAAAATGTCAATAAGGATTGGATGAGATAAGGGTGTTTTATTGTAATGCGGAATGACTCTGATTATACTTTATTATCATATATCGTATCTTATCAGTGACCATCC
>JBAYVQ010000101.1:0-3341 GCA_041674565.1 Candidatus Absconditabacterales bacterium | reverse complement strand
TACTTATCACGCTGTTGTCACCAATTGGTGGCTTATTATATCCGCTCATTAGTCACCTAAGAGCCAGAAATCAACAAAAAACCCTCGATCTGATCTTGCATGGTGTGCTAAACTACTTAGGTCTGATAGCACTGGTGGGATCTTTATTTTTGTTTGTATATAGCAGTCATATTACTGGTTTTTTATTTGGTGCCGAGTATTGGGAAGCTGGTAATATAGTAAAATGGAATCTGCCCTTTGTGTTTTTTGGTCTGATATCCAGTCTGTTGGTGATGGTGTATGCGGGTATGGGTCTTATTAAACAAAGGATCAAGGTATTGGTTGGCGCTGTGTTGGCCAATGTTGTGCTCAATCTCGCATTCAGTCAGATATTTGGAGTATATGGCATAGCTCTTGCTACTGGTCTGACCCGATTTTTCTTGTTCTTGTTTTCGTATCTTGATCTACGTAAAAGTGGCGTACCACTCCAGCTTGATTATCGCCTTCTTGCCAAAAACCTCATTGTGGGTGGCATGACGCTGGGTGTTATCTACTATTTCATCTCGATTGATATATCCACAAAGGGTACAACAATTGTTTGATTATTGATATCCTGATGACTGTACGCTGCTGTTATGGCGCTAATCAATATACCGATATTCAAGAAGGCACGATGATTAGGACAGTTATTACTGAAAAAAACCACCGACATAGACCCCGATACATCAAAAAATTAAGTCTTATGACTTAATTTTTTGATGTATTGTATATCGCTACTATCGTTGTTGGATTGCCCACCTGTATTTACTAGTGCTTATTGCACTTCACGCCGTATGATAGATATATCTCCCAATAGATCCGCAATACTCTTGCTCTTGTTTCTTTGTATATGATCTATTGATCCTACCAGATCAGCAAACCTTTCATTCAGCATCCCGCAGTATCCTTTCGGAGCATGTGTCTCATTGCAGTGTATTCAGGCACTTTCCAACAAAGCCTTTATATCAATAGTTGGATGCGTGATTGGTAAGTAGGAGTCGTATCCGTTAGTTTGAGAAATAGATTTTAGTATCTCGCTAGAGATAGTGCCTTCAAGGATACCTTGGCGGACACTGGGATTACTGATCATACCGATGAACATATAACTTTTTGTGATTTTCCCTGTGTCGCAATCCACCAAAACATAACTACCTTGGCCAAATTCACTTTTGTTATATTGGACCAATGCGTATCTATGCGGTAGCTTACCCTGTTTACGTGCTTTATAGAGTGCAAAAACGGGATATCAGTATGTCGTCCGCTCTCCATCAAGGTAAAAAGTAGGCAAATCAGATTCCTTCGTCTCTTCGACAAGTGATAAATTGAAGCTTTTTGGTGTGTCGCTCAATATTTCGCACATAATTGGTACATTTGGGTTATTATCTGTATGTACGGCTATTTTTTCCTCTAGTTGTTGCATTTTTAAAGTACTCATATGATAGAATGAAAAATAAAAATGATATATTATAAATTATTATACATATAATGCAATACATTAGTATACATTATACTAAGTAAGCAAGTTTTGTGCACAGCTTCTCTGATTCGAGTCGAACATGGTTTTGTGTTTGCGCTGCCGATCTTACAGTATTACTATTTTCCTAGTTTCAGCTTTTAGTCCAATGCATTGCGGGAAATTGAGGGTATCTAGGTCCGCATATTCATTGGAATTAGAGACACAAATGGTTACCTCTATTTGTACTCTTTTTCAGCTTATTCATGATCTTATGACTTGAGATATAAAAAAATCCGTCCTTATTATAGGGGCTTGACCAGCAGGCTTGACCCTGGCATACGAATTGCTTTCTAGGTCTGACCAGTTTGATGTGACCGTATTAGAGAAACAAGAAATAGTCTGAGGACTCGCGCAAACCTATAATCACAAAGGCAATAGGATAGACATAGGAGGGCACAGATTTTTCAGCAAAGATCAGAGAGTAATGGATCGGCGGTTTGCGCAGATGTCTTTACAGTGAGCTGAGGCGCGAGACTACAAACAATTGGGGATTGCATCTGAAGTTGCTGCATGATGACCAGATCCAGACAAAGAAGATGTGGTAATGTTAGCCAGAAGAAGATTATCAAGGATTTTCTGGAATAGGAAATTTTTTGATTACCCATTATCAATCACACGAGATACCATATCCAAATTTGGTTTGGTGGACTTGATGCAATCCGGTTTATCGTACGTAGCTGCAAAGTTTAAAACATACGATATGACCAATTTGGAGGGGTTTTATAAATCCAGATTTGGAGAAAGACTATATGATAGATTTTTCAATGCTTATACACATAAAGTACGAGGCAAGTGGCCTAAGGATATCAGTAGCGCTCGAGGAGCCCAGAGAGTGAAATGACTCAATCTTGGCAAAGCAGTACGAGACTATTTCAAAAAAATGATAATCTGAGACAGACAGTCTACCAAGACAGAGACTAGCCTCATTGGTAAATTTTACTATCCCAAGCTTGGTCCAGGTCAGATGCGAGAAGTAGTTGCACAAAGAGTTCAGGACATGTGAGGTAAAATCATTTTTGGTGCGGACTTTGCAGGAGGAGTGGTAGGATCTCATAGTCAGAGTATTCCAGTCACTTCGCAAGAAGCTCAACGAGTAGCAGGCAAGAGAAATCATGTTTGTGCCATTCCGGTCACAAAAGATGGTAAATTGCTGTTGCAGCTGAGGGATATGTGATGAAATGCCACGATCGCGGGCAAAATGTCGTGTTTTGGATGAAAGGTAGAGGAAGGTGAGACGATTTTTGAGTGATTGCAAAGAGAAATATATGAAGAGCTAGAGATGAAGATAACCAGAGAAAATGTGCGTTACTTATGAATCAAGAAGGCGATTATTGGGGATATGGAAATTTATGACCATATGTATGAAATCACTGGTTTTGATGACCAACAACTTGTGCTTCATGAATGAGAAAAGATTATGGAACTTACCGTAGAAGAGGCACTGGTACACTCCAAAATAGCGGACTCTGGCAAAGAATTGGTAGAATATTTTGTAGAGCATCGTTTTCCTGTCGTTGATATTGGGAACTCTGTCCAAAGCATTAGCTACACCAAGGATGGTCAAACGGTGACTGTCCAGCCTGATATGGTTGTTTCTACAGCACCGATCAAAGAGCTTATGACGAGATTTGATGGAGCGGATGAAGAAATAGTCAGATTATCAAATCTTTTGGAATATAGGGATTTTATAACCGTTGGCATTTTGGCAAAAAAGTTGCTAGTAGAAAATACCAGCAACCATAAAACAATCAATAATATTATACCAGACAACTGGCTCTATATCCATGATAAAGGCACGACAGTGGGT
>JBAYVQ010000100.1:0-3398 GCA_041674565.1 Candidatus Absconditabacterales bacterium | reverse complement strand
TTGATGGAGATAGAAGCGTTTATCCATGGTGCCTTGTGCGTGGCTCAGTCAGGGCGTTGTCGGATGAGTCTGTATACCGATAATGCATCTGCCAATCGTGGCGCATGTTTGCAAAACTGTCGTGCGGCATACAAGGTCACTGATATAGATACTGGTAAAGAATTGGTCATTGATAATCAATATGTTATGTCCGCTGCTGACATTTGCACGATAGATTTTTTGGATGAGTTGTTGGATGCTGGTGTACAAGTCATGAAAATAGAATGACGTGGTCGTGCTCCAGAGTATGTGGCGACTGTCGTAAAAACATATAAGCAAGCTCTTCAGGATATCCAAGATCATACGTATACACCAGAGCGTATTGCTGAGTACTATAGCCGCCTGGAGACTGTTTACAATCACACCTTGTCTCGTGGTAACTACTACCTTGGTAAAGAACTTGGTTCGTATAGTGATGTGCGTGGCTCCAAAGCAACAACAGAAAAAGAGCACATTGGTCGCGTACTGCATTACTATCCCAAGACAAGCATTGCCGAATTCCAAATGGAGAGTGGACAGCTTACCGCTGGTTCGCCACTGCTGTTTATCGGCTCTACTACTGGAGCTCTAGAGGTAACGCCCGAATCTATTTGGGTGGATGATTGTGAATCCCAAACGGCACAAAAGGGTGTTATTGTGACTTGCAAAGTGCCCGTCCGTGTCCGTGAAAATGACAAAGTCTATATCGTGAAACCAAGAGATAGTTGGTAATTTGTATCTACAATAGCTATGTGAGTCAAAAAAGTAATTGTATCTCATCAACGTAATGACTGTATTGGTTGTGGCTCGTGCGCGCTGATAGCACCGTGACAACGATCTATGGATCCCAATGACGGTCTAGCGTGTTTGCATAATGCTAAACGAAAAGGCAAAGATTTTATGCTTGCTCCAGTGGATGAAGATGTTATCGATCTCAATGAGCAGGCTGCTCAAGCCTGTCCCATGAACATCATCCAGATACACAAACACTCCTAATTTTATTGTATGCTCATGAAACAAACCAAACATCACCTTAGTATCCATATTGACGAAGCAGGTCGTGGACCTTTGGCTGGCCCAGTATGGGTAGGTGGCATCATGAAACTATGATCATTGTCCAAGTCTGAGTTGTCACCTTTTCAAGACTCTAAAACCTTGACAGCTGCTCGTAGAGAGCAGGCATATCAGATTATTTCTCGTTTGGAAGAATCGTGAAAATTGATCTATGCTGGTGGAAATGCTAGTGCACGTGATATAGATACGCATGGCATTATCCGATCGCTCCAATATGCTTGTATCAAGATGATATATAACCTGATAATCAAGCGATATCGCAGCACTGGTAGGGCAGTGTTGTCCCAGTCTACGAAACAACAGGACAAAGAGTTTGTGACGTATATGGATGTGCATTGTGATGCACTAAGTAAACGCAAACCTAATATGGAAACAACACTGCTTGTGGTGAAATATTTTTTGCACGCAGCTCAATCTGTATTCGTGTTTGATGGACTGGTGCTCGATGGCAATCATACGTTTGGATTGGACAAGGCATTGGACTGCAAGGTAACGACAATTATCAAGTGAGATGCAAGTAATCCGCTTATTAGTGCCGCAAGCATCGTTGCTAAAGTACAAAGAGATGCCTATATGCAAGGCCTAGACAAACGCTATCCCCAACGACAATTTGGCATCCATAAATGATATGGCACTGCTGCACACACAGCTCTCATAGCCAAACGAGGACCAAGCAAAGAGCATAGAAAAACATGGTTACATGGTTAGTGTTATTGTGCTCCTAGTGTATTTCCAATGTATCGTTGCTTTTCTATTTTCATGAATGAGTATTTTTTATATGGTATTTTTTTAATTCTGTTAGAAGTGTGTTTTCTAGATTTTGAAACGGACGATCGGCATCTGGAGTATATTTTTCTTGCAGTATGTACTTGGCTTTCTGCGATATGTCTCCATCGATTCAGTACATTGCGATTGCCCTAATGATGGACATGCCCCCATTTTCTTTTATAAGAAAGTTGATTGCTTTGTGTCATTCATCTCTAATCATCATGAGGGGCAGTATTCTTACACAAGCAAGTTCTGATGTTTTCATAAGTTTTTTCATTTCTTTTTGTACTTCTCTAGGCATTGACGCATAGAATGAAATGAGACACATGCGCTCGTGTTCCTTTAGTGCCGCAAATGGTCATTCTTGCTGTGTTTTTTGGAAACGTCACCGCGTAATAAAAGAACTAAAGAGTACATCAATATGTTGTCACAGATCATTGGTATCAAGGTCTTTAAATAATCTGGGCGTAATGTTCTCAAACAAAACATCAAATGTCTCGTGAGTAGCCGTGAACTGTTGATGTGATTCTTGCAAAAATCATTGCTCTTGTAACCATGTTACAAATCATGGCAGGTGATTATTGCCGTATACGACCGCCAAGGATGTCATTCAATCTTTGATGTGTTGTGATATATCGTGGATGACGATATTGTTTCTCATTTCTACTATGTCTTTATTGAGTGTTTTTCTATCTTGAGTAAGGATGTGTCTGTTTCTATATACATATCGTATCATCCTGATGAGTCCAATATGTGATCGATAATAAGATAATCTAGATATGTCTTTATTCCCCTGTTCGTATTTTGAAATGGTGTGTAAATGATTTATATAGCTTATCATTTTTGATGTTACCAAGAGGTGATCTAAAGATTCTTCAGAAAACCTATTGATCATGTCATATCGTAATATGTCACTATGCTTCCATTCTTTTGGATATCTGATGTGTGCTCATTGCGACTCTAGATTCAACATCCTTGATAACTCAATATAGTTGAATGCTCTAAATCTTCGTAGTATCAGCAATGCTTTGAGTTGACGCTGAAAACTTTTTATTTTGAAAATGTTTTTTTCTTTACCAACTCCTTCTATGAGTCAAAGTGGATACTGTTGTATGATTTCTTGAATTTGCTGATAGTATTCTTTGGTCCCAATGTGACACATCCCTATGAGCGCTACTGTGATTTCATCTTTTTTGAAAACATAGTGGTCAGTCAATCTTTCCTTGTGTTGTTTGAGTTGCTTTTCTTGCTTGCACTCTTCTAGTGATTTTATTGGAAATGGTTTGAAATAGTCCATTCTTCATGCTGTTGTTAAATAATAGTCTAGCATACACTATAAGTATATACGAGACGATGTCAACATATTATAAGATATGAAATACTCATGGTTTTTTTGTAAATCCATTGTCTTACGATGTTGTTTGCCTATAATCACGCACTCTATTTTGTGATACCTCTATCATGTTGTTTCCCAAGACCATAGCGCGAACCTATCAGCATCTACTCAAGCCTATCTTGTTTTGTTTTCATCCAGAGAC
>JBAYVQ010000099.1:0-3618 GCA_041674565.1 Candidatus Absconditabacterales bacterium | reverse complement strand
ATTTGAGTACCTTCATCTCTTACCCTTATGTAAGCATTGTGCTCTTTGATAGGGTGCCTAAATGCGACTCTTTTGAAGAGTGTTTTTTCTTGGAGTTGCGTTCATCATAGCTGTTGTAATTTCTCAACAAGCTCTTGGTAATCAATATTACTTACTTTTACTTCATATTCTGTTTTCATAGTATATAAGGAGAATGTGGATAAATATATGATGATGGTAGTTGTTGCATTAGGGTAGCAAATATTTCATCCAGAGTTCATGATCCATCAATAACAATGTCGCACAACTTTGGTCACATAATGTTGGAAAATATATCTTGTTTGGTTCTTTGGATAATACTTTCGTTAGATTCTCATCTTTGTTCCATCCTCTTGCTTGCCAGCGTCTCACTGATTTGTATATATATTTTGAGATGATCGTATCAATTGAGTAAGGTGTACTTGGTGAGCTGCACCAATCATACCACATCTATAGCCATGACAGTATTTGTCTCGGTTAGGGGTTTGATGCCGTAGTAATGGTTGTTGTAGTGCAGTATCTCTACGAGTTCGTTATTAGCAAGCATCTTCAAATACTTTGGCAATTCTATGTGATTATATTCAAAATCGCACTTTCTGGGTGTACGAGTGGTATAGTTTTCTGGAAAACTATATCAAAGTCTTTGCGCTATAAGTTTTGCAAGGCTGGTTTTTCAAGATCATGATGGTCAAGAGATGGTGATAATATTCTTCATGAGGCATAGGTCATTTGCGTAAATGGAGGAGATTTTTTGATGTAGGCAAATAAGTAATTGCCTTGAAGGGTGCGGATGTGGTCGAAAGCTATATCGCATCATTGTTCCCCGAAAAATCATTTTACAAGGCTCTCAAATTCTGCCTGCGATAGATACGCTCCTCATACATCCTTGAGAAATCTGCGGTACCAAAATTTATGTATGAACTCAGGTGTGCCTCAGGTGATTAGTGGATTCTCTATCTCTACTAGGAGAATTTCCTTGGAGCAATGGAGTATGGATTGGAACAAACTAATCATAGCCTTTCTGGACGGCATATGGTGTAGTGTGTTTTTGCATAAAGTGACGTCAAAATACTCATGTTTGTAGGGTAATGCAGTGGCATTGTGATTGGTGAAAAATACACCGTGCTCGCCATGACCATACTGTTGGTTGAGTAACTGAATTTGACTTCGTGATATGTCGTTGCCTATAGCTATGTCTATATTATTGTCACATAATGTGGTATCTATAAGTAAACTATCATCTCAGCAGGAAACATCAAGTACTTTGTGGTGCTGGCTTAAATAACTCATAATATGTTTTTTCATGCGTACTTTTGCTGCATCTACTTTTTTGAGTAATGGTTTGATGATGGCATTATGCAGTGCATATCTATTTGAGTAGGTCTGATTTATTTCTATCTCTTCGTCTTGTGTTTCGTATTGTTCGTTGTGAAGTAGGAGATAGAATTTATTTATCACGTACTCCAATATTTCTCTATTGGCGAATTTGTTTACGCCATTGATATCTAGTTGCTTAGTTGAGACCAGAATACTATCTACAAATTGGTGTTGGCACTGGGCTGTATTTCTAATTCTTGCCAAAAATGTTATTCCGCTGTGTTGTACGTTTACTTGTCATTCGCAGGAGAAAATATTTGATACATTACATACGGGTAGTACATCAGAAATTTCAATATCTTCGCTAACCTGTTTTACTAGTCTTGCTATGGTATCGTGTATTGTTTCATTTTTTCTGATACTGGCTCATGGTAGGCAAAATCAGTTTTCATCATGGCACAGAAGAATCCTCCCATTTCCATCGTACAGTATCAGGGTTATGAAATGTTGTTTCTTGGCTGCGATATGCATAAATCACTCAGAGACGTTGTACTCTTGCGTGATATTAGGCAAATCATACAGCTCTGATATGGTCCTAATGTTTTGTTGTGTGTGACCTGTATGTTCTGCGAATATTTGGTCAAATATAATAGCATTGGAGACCATGTTGTGATACAAAACAAGTAAATAATCTATATATCAATATTGGTGATCTTTCGTGGGCGCCTCTGCCCATTCACAACAATAACTCATTCTGCTCCGCAAGACTTTCCTATGAGGGCCTGTCCCAGAGGAGATAGATAGGATACTCTTTTGGGCATAGTGTGTGATCACCCCAATAGTAATTTCGTTTCTTTATCGTTAAATTGAAGAGTAACGCTAGAGCCGATTTGGACGAGATCTTTTTGAGTACTTTTGGCCACGATGCTGATATTTATCAATATCGTGTCAATCTCTTTGGAGCGGCTAACGAGCATGCTCATTGTTCTTATCGCTTCATCGTATCATGCATTATCGTGTCGTGTTTCTCAGGATTGACTTGTAACCTCTCACAACACTTGCCCGATCTCATTCATTTGTTTTTGGAGGTCCTGTTTTTTCTCTAGAAGATGCTCATACTCATCTCGTAGTAAGTAATAGGGTTTCATAATTCATGTGGTGAAATAATATAAATGTCGCCCTCTATACTTTTCCCGTTTACGAAAAAAACTGACAAAACCAGGAAAAAGATAATCAGAAACTTTGATTTGATAAATTGACTGATATTTGTATTGTACGAACTAGTTTTTGCTATCTTTATGGCGCTTTGGATATGCACCAACCAGTCAAACCGCTACATATTCTTTTTGTTTTAGACCACTTCTATCCTTATATTGGGTGAGGGGAGACTTTGTCGTACGAGCTCACAAGGGGATTGGTCCGCGACGGTCACAAAGTAACAGTGGTAACTTCAAAATTTCAATATAACCTGAAAAGACATGATCATATCGATGGCGTAGATATCATCAGAGTTGGTACTAATAGGATAAACTTCCAGTGGCTAGGATTTTGGCACGCTTGGGACGTACTGAGATCTGCCCAAAACACAGATGCGCCTGTGCAAATTATCCATGGCTCGACTTTTTTTAGCATCATTCCTACCTTTTTGTTGAAGCTTGTGACCAAGACGAAAACAGTGCTTACGGTACATGAGGTCTATGGCAAATTACGATTTCAATTTCTTGGAGCACTGGGATTCGTCAACTACTTGTATGAACGAATCTGTATGAATATATGTAGATTTGATCAGTATATTTGCGTTAGCAACTACACCAAGAACTGCCTGAGGCTTATGTATGGTATCCCTGATAGTAAGTTAAGAACTGTGTACAACGGTATTGATTACGACTTTTGGGATAAAGATAAGATGGACCCACAGTCGATTCAGACTATCAAAGATACATATGATTTGGGAAGCGCATATATCGGGCTGTATTTTGGAAGAATGGGTGTAGC
The DNA here is from genome assembly GCA_041674565.1 of Candidatus Absconditabacterales bacterium. Lineage (GTDB taxonomy): Bacteria > Patescibacteriota > Gracilibacteria > Absconditabacterales > Absconditicoccaceae > CALMFT01. Next base: position 288 of record JBAYVQ010000099.1, on the reverse strand, counting down.
GAAGGGTATGAATGATGTGTTACGTGCATTGCCAGCAATCGTCAAGCAGATACCCCATTACAAACAAGTTTTTATCACTCCCAAACAGCAAGCGAAAACCATCTTGGGTCTCAAAAATAGTTTTTCGTTGCAAGAGATACAACAGTTTATCGACGATAACAAACTTGGATCACATATTGTACGGATCGAATCAGTGCCAAGGACTATTTTGAGAGATTGGATCGCTCTGAGTGATGTAGTGATTTTACCATCGCGTGCCGAGTGATTTGGTTTTGCGGTAGCCGAGGT
>JBAYVQ010000098.1:0-3663 GCA_041674565.1 Candidatus Absconditabacterales bacterium | reverse complement strand
CGCTAATCAAAAAATAAAACAAGTGTATCAAGCCATAGGCTTCAGATAGTATTTATATTATTTTTATAACATATTATGGGTATCACACTAGGTGATGACAGAGAGTTGGTTCATGTAACCTATAACCAATCGTTTGAACATTCAGATTTATGAATAATCTGAGATGTGAAACTAGGATTGAGAATCTTAGCGGTGTTGGGTTGCCAGATTGATAAAAGTTCGCTCACTAAAGAAGTCCAAGTAACTCTTAGAATCGGCGACAAAACAAAAACAAAGCAAATTAGTTACGAGCAAGCACACAAACGGTTGATGAGCTTCAGAAAGAAAATGAGAGATGAAGACGCAAATCAAGCCGATGATTTTCAGCTCCTGGCCTAATTGGATATTGGGTATAAGGAAAAAACGAGTCCAAGACTCGTTTTTTTTTGTAAATTTTGTATCGGGGCTACGGAGACATAGGAAGCTACCTATTTTTATTCTTTGTTCTCAGACTTGATACTTGATTGAATTTTCCCTGGTATCTTTTTTAAATCTTCTCGAGCTTCTGTTAGTTCAGATGCTATCTCTTCTTTTATAAGCTTCAGTTTCAGCTGTAAGTTTCATTCACCCGCAGTTAGTGCCTCCTTGAGTTGTGTACATTGTATTAAAATAGTGTTTGTAATATCATAAAGAAACTTAGCTAGGATTTTTTGTTTTTCCATTACGTAAGATTAACAATAAATGCATGACTTAATATAATAAAAAGCTATATAATGTCAATATACTATTAATATCTTACTTTTTGATACTAAACGCAATTATCCCATTGTCTACATCGCACTCTCCAGAGTAGTCTGGCTTGTCTATGCTTTTTGCTAGGGTAGCAAGCGTTTCCCTACTGATGTAGTCTCCATATTGAGCTATGATAGTTTCTGCTTCAAATCAAGTTATGCTGAGAGTTATCCTATCAGATACTTCGTATCCAGTATTTTTTCTTGCCTCTTGGATTGATCTAATAAGCTCTCTTGCGTACCCTTCCATTTGTAATTCGGGAGTAATAGTGGCATCCAACATGAGTATCAGGTCTCATAAAGTAATCAAGTCACCCGCTAGATCTCCTTTTTCGTACCTTAGTTCATACTCATCTTCTTGTAGCAATATGTCTGACACTTTTACTGTTTTGTCTGACAGTAATTCAAACTGCCCAGACTTTGCGAGATTATTTATTTCAGCAAATCTTGCTCAAAGCTTCTTACCAAGCACCTTTGCATTAGGTACACATACCTTTGTTATCTTAGTGTTGAGCGATTCATCTACGATAAGTTCTTTGATGTTGAGCTCCTCCAATACGATTGATTCGTATTGTGTATTGATAGATTTGTTTATACGTAGTTGTTGTAGCGGTTGCTTTACTTTTATCTTTAATGATCATCTGAGTGATAAACCTAACTCTACGATAGTCTTTACCAGATCCATGTCTTGTAATAGTTTTTCGTTCTCCAATGAAGTAAGCGTATTGGTTTGTGTCCAGTAATCTAGGTGAACAGATTCTTTATTGGTAAGATGTCTATAAATATACTCACTAATAAATGGCATGAATGGCGCTAATACTTTGCACAGCTCTACGAGTACTACATAGAGTACATCATATCCAGTTAATTTATCCACATCATTTTCGGATTTCCAAAACCTACGGCGATTGCGGCGTATATATCGATTGGTGAGATCATCCATAAATACAAAGATGGGAGCGGTTGCCTTTTGCAAATTATACGCTTCCATTGCACTATTGACATCTGTAATGAGCTGCGCTGTTTTTCAGATTATCCATGCATCTAAATCATTCTCCAAAGTAACTCATACAAAATCTGTAATACTGTGCTTAGTAGGGGTGAAGCTATCAATGTTTGCGTAGGTCGTAAAAAATGAAAAACTATTTCGTAAAGGTAGATTCACTTTCCTGATTATCTCTTTTCGTCACTCTTCATAAAAATTCATGTCGCCACCTGCTACAATAGGATTGCAAGCGAAGTACATCCTAAGAGAGTCAGATCCGTATTTACTCATACTTACTTGTGGATCAGGATAGTTGCCGTATGATTTAGACATCTTGCGGCCGTCGTTTCCTGCGAGTACTCATGTGCAAATTACATTCAAAAATGCTGGATTATCAAACAACATGACTCCCAAGGCGTGCATGAAGAAAAATCGACATCTCACTTGACCCAAATATTCTGCTACATAGTCAGCAGGAAACGATTGTTCAAATTTTTCTTTGTGCTCAAAGGGATAGTGTACTTGAGCATAGGGCATAGAGCCAGACTCGAGCCATGGATCTAGCACCTGCGTTATCCTGTTATACTTTATACCACCTTTTACTCACCATATAGCATCAATATAAGGTCTGTGTAAATCCAATTCCTTGTTATTGATAGTATCTCGATAGATAGTCTTCCCATCCTCATGCTTTTTTTCTAATACTTTGCTTCCCGTTTGATCTAGTTCAAATATTTCTTCTCTGGACCCCAATACAATCCTTTGTTTGTCTTCTGATTCCCGCACTGGCATAGGTGTCGCCCAGTATCTTGTACGAGAGATGCACCGATCTGGAGCAGATTCCATAGATTTGAGGAATCTTCCGTTTTTAAGATGTTCTGGTACCCAATTAACCTTTTCATTTTCCTTAAACAATCTGTCTTTGACTGATTTGATATCGATAAACCAGTTGTCTTGAGTCTTGTATATCAGTGGCACGCCTGTTCTTGGGCACATCGCAACCGAGTGAGTGATGGACTCTTTCTTAAGAAGCAGTCATGCTGTCTTCAGTTTTTCCATAACAAGATCGTTGGCATCGCGATAGTATGTTCCAGTCATATCACGTATTTCTGCAGTGTAGTTACCTTGTTCATCCAGAGCGTTACTTTGAGTAAGCCCATGCCTCAGGCCTGTTTGAAAATCATCTTCTCCAAATTCTGGAGCGGTGTGTACGATACCAGTACCATCTGTATCAGTAACGTAATCTGCAAGATATATTTTGTGGTTGTCAGACAACTGTCAGACATAGTAATCAAATGGTGGTTGATAGCTTATTCCTTCCAGTTCTTTTCCTTTATACTTATAGACTATTGCATAATTTGAAACTTCTTTGTAGTACTTTCAGACAAGAGACTCCGCTAGTATGAGATACTCTTTTGACTGCTTATCAAATAATTGCACATAGTCAATATCTTGATGTACCACGAGTGCCATATTTGCAGGGATTGTCCATGGGGTAGTAGTTCGAGCCAAGAATGATAAAGGAGTAGTATCATCAACTTCCATGACATCATTAAGTAGTGATTGATATAAGCAGACATCCTTGAAGGATCTTACTTCTTTGCTATCATCTATGATAGATCAATTAATAGAAAAGTTCCATCCTAAATCATTTTCACTAGTACCTATTGTGGCATATCCAAATGAAGTATGTTTTTCAGGTTCTTTGATTACTATGTCTCCTTCAGTAATTGTTGCTTCGTAAAATGTAATATAGCATTTAAATCATCCTAATAAAGCTTTTTGAGATCAGACTTTTTTTCCAACTGCTATAGTTACTCATAGCTCTTCCAGTACTTCTCTTTGAAGTGCAAGCAATGCATCTTCTCATTCTTCTACTTTCCCTCATGGAAACTGCCAATTACCGTG
>JBAYVQ010000097.1:0-3697 GCA_041674565.1 Candidatus Absconditabacterales bacterium | reverse complement strand
TGCTCTATCCATTGAGCTATGGGATCGCAATTGTCTAGTTTACTTTGGTAAAACCTTTCTAGGAATGACGATGAGTGGATTTTTTCAGCCATCAGCACTGATTCTCGTCTCGCACTTGAACTTTTTGTCCAAAGCGAACGCTATCTCCCTAATGATTCCATAGTGTTTTACCACTTCCTTTGTCGTTTTTTGTCTTACCAGGATATCTACCATATCGCTTGGGCCACCGAGTTGCTCTGCGTATCATTCCAAAGTATACATCGTTCCATTGACTCTCATTGTTTGGCTTCCTACTTCTTCTGTATTGCATTGTACAGGCGATCAAGATTGTCTCAACATAATCAAATAAGATGAATGTAAAAATTGGATAATAAAAAACTCGAGCAATCCAGGAACTAACGATTGTTCGTAACTAAGGCGAGAAGATATGTAACTTTGTTCATTGAGATTACAAGAGAAAAAATACAAAAGATGGATTTTTTTTATTTTGTAAAGTAAAACACTTTTGGGAGCAGTATACCCCCATGTTCACTCATGCGTATTGTATCCTAGTTTGACTAGGATCTTTTTCTGATTATATTAGATATTCATTAGTTTGCTCCTTATGTTTCGACCTTGGTTTGTCGCAATAACTGTATGCTACATGTTTTCTAGTAATTCAAAAACTAATAATTACTAGGCTTAGTATCTTTAGTATTGGTATTAGTTGTATCTTATGAAAAAGTATTATGTACTTCCGATGTTTCCGTATCCAAGCGGTTTCGCGATGCATGTTGGTCATGCTTCCAATTTCTTGATTACCGAATTTGTAGCAAGGGTCAAGAGAATGCAGTGATATGATGTAGTGTTTCCTATAGGATATGATAGTTTCGGACTTCCTACGGAAAACTTCGCGATCAAAAATAACAAGTCAGCACGACAGGCCACCGAGGACAATGTAAAGTATTTTGAGGAGCAGATCAAAGCTATGGACTTTAGTTTTGATGATGATAGGAGGTTTAAAACTTCTGATCCACAGTACTACAAATGGACGCAGTGGATTTTCAAGAAACTGTTTGACCATGGTTTGGTATACAAAAAGGACGGTTTGGTCAATCGATGTCCTGGTTGTCAGACAGTGTTGGCAAATGACCAAGTGGTAGATGGCAAGTGTGAACGCTGCGAATCCATCATAATCCAAAAAAAACATCCTCAACGATATATTGCTATTACGCAGTACGCAGACAAGCTTATCGCTGATTTGGACCTCGTAGATCGACCAGAAGAAACAAAGGTGACTCAGAAAAATTGGATAGGAAAAAGTATGGGAGCTGAAGTGGATTTTGAGATAGTCTGACAAAATAACCCACAAAAGACAGACAAAAAATATATTATTTGTGATTTTGACGGTGTGATAGCTGATAGTTTTGAATCCATCGCAAAGGCATTTTCTCAGATAGGGCACATACCTAGCTTGGGTAAGACTTTTACCTTTGATGATGCCGAGCAATATATCAAGGAGTATGCCAGGAAAAAACCCAACCATGCCAAGGATACGATATTTACTAATGAAGAGTTGCAAGAACTTCAGGAAGATTTCAAGAAAGTAGGTAAGTTGGTCCACGAGCTTGGGATTAGTTTGCATCGGGAGTTTATTGATACGCTCAAGTCTATGCGCGCTGAGGTAGCTGTAGTATCTTCTGGATCTGAAGAGTATATCCAGCCAGCAATTATCAAATCTGGTCTTGAGTCTACTCATGTTTTGTGTTACGAAGACCACCATAGCAAGGAAGAGAAAGTTTTACACATTTGCAAAGACTGGTGAGCGGATCCCAAAGATGTATATTATATTACAGACTCTTTGGCCGACGTCTATGAGCTGCAAGATTTTTTGTGAAACAATAAGATAATCTGAGTCACACGAGGTCAGTGCAATAGACAAGAACTAGAGACCAAACTAGCGAGCACGTGCGTTATAGATGAGCAGCAGGACATAGCAAAGTGTTTTAGTGCAGATATTTCCTCTAAGATTACGGTATTTACGACACGTCCAGATACCTTATATGGCGTGACGGCCGTAGTACTTGCCCCAGAAAATGACATCTTGGACACGCTTCTCGCTGCAGACAAAAAACAAGAGCTCAGTGCCTATCGTGCTGAAGTTTCTAAAATGAATGCTATCGATAGGCAATCCACTGAAAGACCTAAGACTGGTTTTGATTCGGGTGTTTGTGTCAGACATCCTCTTACGGATGATCTGGTGCCAGTGCGATATGCTGATTACGTCCTTATGGATTATGCGACTGGTGCCGTTATGTTTGTACCAGCGCATGACGAGAGAGATCGGGCATTTGCTCAGCAGTATGCCATCCCCACCAAAACAGTTATTGTATCTGCAGATGCCAATGATACACTTTGTTACACAGGATTGTGAGTACTTACTAACTCAGCTCAATTCAACGGTCTAGATAATATTGAAGCAAAAATAAAAATAACGGAGCATCTTGAATCAATAGGGAAGTGAAAGAAGAAGACCACTTTTAGACTTCGTGATCGATCAGTAAGTAGACAAAGATATCGAGGTAGTCCTATTCCTGTTTATTATACGTTTGCTGATAATGAAGATGGTAGATATACGCCAGACAACCCCCATCCCGATAAGTCCAAATGGATACCTCATGCTATCCCACAAGATGAGTTGCCAGTTGTGCTTCCATTGGATCTTCCAAACTATAAACCCGCTGGTAAGTCCCCACTCGAGGATCATCCTAGCTTCAAGTACTACCATGCCAAGGATGGTAATGTTTACCTCCGTGAGTGTGATACTCTTGATACCTTCATGTGTAGTTCCTTTTACTACCTGAGGTTCTTGGATCCGCATAATTCAGATTATCTTATATCTCCAGAAAAAGCACAATACATGCCTGTAGATTTGTATGTAGGTGGTAAAGAGCATAGTGTCTGACATCTTATTTATGCGAGATTTATCCATAAGTTCTTGAAAGATATTGGCGAGGTAAAGACAGACTCTCCAGAGCCGTTTGCCAAACTTATTCACCAAGGTATGATACAGTGACCTGATGGACGTAAGATGAGTAAGAGGCGAGGAAATATCGTGGATCCACTTGATGTGATCAAACAGTACGATGCCGATACGCTCAGGACGTATATAGCCTTCATGGGACCGATCGAGTTGCAAAAAAACTGGAATCCAGAGGCTGTAGGAGGCACCAATAGATTTCTCAAAAGATTTGGAAAGCTGGTAGATATGGTCACTGCTGAGTCAGTAAGTACGGATTTGATATCGCTTATCCACCAAACAGTAAAGGGTGTTACCGAAGATGTAGATAATCTGAAATTTAACACTGCCATCAGTAAGATGATGATAGCAACCAATGCTGTATACGATGCAGGGCACGTTACTGCTGACGTATTGACGACATTGGTCTTATTGCTAGCGCCCTTTGCACCACAGTTGTGTCAGACAATGCGACAAGCGCTTGGACACAAAGGAGAGGTCGCAGGACAGGCTCGGCCATCGTATGATGCTACTTTGGCGGTAAGCGAGACTATGGAATTACCTATACAGTTCAATGGTAAGACAAAGGGTAGCTTGATGGTGCCAAGAGGCATAGATCAAAACCAGGTGCTGGAGCTAGTCCATAGGGATCCCAAACTTGGTAAGTACGTTACAGGTCTCATTAAGAAAGTAATTCGA
>JBAYVQ010000096.1:0-3869 GCA_041674565.1 Candidatus Absconditabacterales bacterium | reverse complement strand
TGCTTGCAACTTTCCACCAACTCCAGCGGCGTAAAAATCAAACTTTTGTCGACCACCATAAACACTGTCCTTTTCTTTATATATCCCATTTGTTTGGGTAAATAAGTCTTCATTGAGTTTATTGGACTCAAAATAGGCTTGTAGAAACTCCCCAGCCTCTTGGTTTATCTTATTTATGAACCTGTCATCCTTGTCATTGCGATCAAACCTCTCCAGTTTCCTTTTATCTCATTCGGAAAAGGTGTTTTGTTCCAGCAGTTCTTTCGCTAAGAAACAAGCTAATTGTACATTCATAATATATAATTACGTACGTAAATATTCCCCGTGATTATATCCACAACAGGAAAATTTGTCAAATATACCCCAATATCCAGGCTCAGTGCATAAAGATCATAACTTGACAATGTAAAGATAAAGTCATAATAACTGTTATTTTCATGTCTCCAGGCTCATTGTCAAACAACTATCGCTCTCATTATCTTTGTCAACGCCCAAAATTTGTGTTTTGGAACCATTGTGATTATAAATAAAGGGAGTATTCCTTTATGAACAACTACACTGCCGTTTACTATAGGTGTCTGCCCTTACGCAATGATTAACAAAGCCATTCATCTTGCTCAAACACTGGGAGAACAGTTAGCCAATACATCACTGACCTGGCAGTTTTTGAATACACCAAATATTGATAACTACGCTACTATTCAGCTTATACCATATAAACACCTCAAGGATACATTTACTGGTTGGTACGGCATACTAAGGTCATTTATTGGGACTAAAGCCAAGCTCTACTGCGGGGTCATTGGTAATAAAAATCACATTGACCTCTATGTCATGGTACCCAAAACAGTGCTCCAGACTGTAGAATCATCACTGTATACACTCATCGGAGAACTCGATATCAAGTACGTCAAAAACCCTTCCATAGATGGACTCAAGTATCTTATGCCTAGCGCCGACCCTGGAGAGACCATCTTGTTTGACGGAGACTTCAAAAAGGATAGTGACTATCTCGATCCCTTCATGGATATCATCAATCTGTTTGCGCAAATCGATGACAACGTCTTACATGTATCATATTGTATCGATTTTGATATGGGGCAAAAAAGCTGGCTCGACAAGGCACAAGTGATAGCCAGCAAATATATCGTCAATCCGCTCTTTGGTAATGACGACAAAGCGAAAGACCAAGGAAAACCAAGCGACCCAGCAAGTGCTCAGTATCTCCAAGCAAAATTTGCTGTTTGATATCACCTGGAAGATTACCACCCTGGTTTGGACAAAACCATCCAGTCTAGTTTCGCAAAATTTCTCAAAAGCTGATCACGAAAATGACACAACTCATACAAAACATTTCCTTTAGCATTAGGTCAGATTATCAATTTTTTTCATATTCCTTCTGAGAAGATCATTAATAATCTGACCTATTTGCCTTACCGCAAACTTCCTTTCCCAAATAACATACCCACGCTAGACAGCATGGCAAACAAAAACGATCTCACTATTATCGGTAAGACTGACTTTAAATCCCAAGGCATCACGTTCGGTATTACCAGAGAGGATAAACTCAGACATATGTATATCATCGGTAAGACGGGTGTGGGTAAATCCAACCTGATTGCCAACCTCGCGAGGTCTGATATGATAAGCAATAAGGGAATCTGCGTGATTGATCCGCATGGAGATCTGATTGATGATATCATCTGACAAGTCCCAAGCTATAGGATCAATGACGTGGTGCTGTTTGATGTAGCGGATCGTGAATGGCCAGTAGGATTCAACGTACTAGAGCACGAAAAACCAGAAGAGAAACCACTCATTGCATCTGGTATCGTTTCTATTTTCAAAAAATTGTACGGTAACAGCCGATGACCAAGATTGGAATATATCCTGAGGAATGTAATCTTGTCTATACTAGAATATCCCAACGCAACCCTGATGCACTTGATCAGGATGTTGACCGATAGCAACTTTCGTGAAGAAGTATTGGAGTACGTTAAAGATCCAGTCATCATGAAATTTTGGAGAGATGAATTCGATAAATGGCCAGATAAGCAGAGAGAAGAAGCCATCTCCCCTATTTCCAACAAAGTAGGACAATTCACATCGTCTCAGATTATTCGTAATATTTTCTCTCAAACAAAATCCAAAATCAACTTCCGCAAGCTCATGGATGAAGGAAAGATCGTCCTCATCAATCTCAGTAAAGGTAAAATCGGAGAAGATAGTACCAACCTGCTTGGTTCTTTTGTGGTATCAAAAATACAAATTGATGCCATGTCGCGTGCCGATCTTGCAGAAGCAAACAGAAAAGATTTTTACCTCTATATTGATGAGTTTCAAAATTTTGCGACAGAGAGTTTTGCAACGATCCTGTCAGAAGCGAGAAAATATAAACTTGGTCTGATCGTCGCGAATCAGTACTCATCCCAGCTTGATGAAGTCACCAGAGGCGCTATTTTTGGAAACGTAGGAAGCATCATTAGTATGACATTGGGATATGACGATGCCGTAATTATGGCTAATCAATTTAAGGCTATGGTTTCCGCAAATGACTTTTTGGATATACCCAAATTTAAGGCGTACATAAAATTGATGATACACGGTATCGTCAGCGATCCATTTAGCATGCAGACCATCGCATTACCACCTGGAGACGATATCGAATGACTCAAAGACAAAATAAGACAACAGTCTAGAAGTAGATATGCAATAGGCAGACTAGAACTTGAAGAGCTCATCAAAGTACGAGCAGAGAGGTCGTTTAGCAAGACAGAAAAAGCAGTACTAGCAGCCAAAGCAAAAAATGGATGAGTTATCAAAGAAATAAGTGCCGAAGATGGTAAACCAAGTTTCGTTGTCTCTAAGCCTGTTATAGAGGTAAAACCAGCAGAAGCAATCCCCGTAGCACAGACTGAAACAAAGACAGCAGCAGAACCAAAACCATTTGTACCCAAAATGGAGCCCGCAGAACAAGAGAAAACTCCCCTTGCACCAAAAACACAAAAAGATCAAACAACGAGCACGCAAGACATCAAAAAACAAATACCAGAAAAAAAACCATTTGTACCCAAAGAAACCAAATCAGAAAAAAAGAAAGAAGAAAAAACAAATGAACCTATAAATCACAACGTCATGCCTGAAAATTTCGAAGGCGATGTATTTCAAAAGCTCAGTATCAATGATACACAGCCTGATCAAGTATTGCGAGACGCTATAAAAAAAGACCACAAGGCAATATTTTTCAATAAACCAGAGTGACTAGATGATCTAGCAAAAATGGATACCAACAAGAAAAAAGGAGAACGGTATATGAAAGGAAAGTTCAAAGTCTATGAGGTATTTGTAAATATGTACGAGCATCTCACACTCATATCACCCGACAAAGCTGGCGTAGATATCCGAGTGGGTAGCGCACAAGAAGTACAACAGCAAATGCAAAACGGTTTCACTAATCTAGAAAAACGATTTCTCATAGATCGCGATAAAGCTAGCACAAAGCCAAAAGAAAACACTACGAAGTCCGAAAAAGAAACTATGCCCACGGATACAAACAGTGTAGAAGTGACCGAGGCACAAATAGTTGAAGCAAGCAAGGACGTCCCAGTTCAAAACGAGCCAATCAATGAATCAGCGTCCATTCAACCACAAGAAACACCAACGGTCATAGAAGCAGATGAAACTGTCGCTATTGAATCACCGAGTGGCATAACGGAATATCAATGAGTCAAAGTGGGGAAAACATATGAGTGATACGTCAAACTCAAATATAATTATGGATTATTTGTGACTGTAGGAGAAGTAGACGGCTTATTACACAAAAAATTTATCGACTGTCCCGAAGGAATCAGTTGGAAAAAACTGTACGA
>JBAYVQ010000095.1:0-3924 GCA_041674565.1 Candidatus Absconditabacterales bacterium | reverse complement strand
GATGTATCATTTTATCCTGCATGGTCGCAAAGATAGGGGCTGCAACTGATCTGAATTCTTGTGCTTCTACTTCAAGCGCTGCTCCATCTGGGCTTAGAGCACGTCATCATTGCATATCTTTTGTGGACATCAGTAGACAAATAGTAAATTACGATACATAATAATCTATCTTTGTCAAATATCAAGAAAAAACCGCATTTCATTGTTGTAGGGACGCGCCATGGCGCGTCCCTCATTGCTTCCCCGCAGTACTGCGGGGAAGCAATCCATATCAACCTTGTGATCTCCTCAGTGCACCGTCATTGCGAGCGAAGCGAAGCAATCCAATGTATTCTTATGTGTTACTTTTTGCACGAGTCCAAAAGTAACCAAAAGACCCATCAAACGCAGTGTTATGTTTTGCGACCCTATCATTGTTTTATTTACGAAGTTGGCTCCTCCCCATCCTTCGGACGGGACCCAGTCGCCAACCTACGTCTTCCATTGCTATCAATGCTTTACTTACGGATTCACACCGTGCGTTTGATAAAGCAAAACTATAAGAACATTGTAAACAATGACTGGTCGTCAAAAACACTGCATGACGAGGTGAAAGTAAAACTTGATGGAGAAATAGAACACCACAAATCGACTGGGTCCCGCCCGTAGGGCGGGGGAGAGATTTGTTCTAGAGGGAAACTAGATGGGCACATAAAACAAAATGCTGTTTTTGACTAGATTTGGCGTTTATCCCGCAGAACTGCGGGAGTTCTTTTGCATCATGACAAAAGAACATAAAAGAAGTTTTTGTTTTATCATGAAAAATACCGGACTACGTAGATGAGATCCTTCACATCGCTACGCTTGTTCAGGATGACAATCTTATTTACAGTATCACCTAAGTAATTAGGCATTGGTCTCTGTTCCCAGAGATCGCACAAGCAAAATCCGATAATATTTTACTATCAACAACGAGTCAGTCATTAAGTTTTTCTAAAAAATCATCAACTACCTTATCACTATGTGTATTTATGATGCAGTTAAAGCGGGGTCATATAAAAACATATCATTCCTTATCTTTTCTATTCACCCACTCAAACTTATTACCTTTTAACTCAATCACTTCATTATCAATCTCCGCATATCACGACTCTCGTTCAGTAAAGGAAACTATATGTTTATCGTTTATGATACAGGCGCCATATGTGCTATCTCAATCTACTACAAATGGCACATCTGGTCAATAATGTATCAGCACAAAGTCATTGTAGCACAAGTTACTGTGATGCATCCATATCTCAATAATATTATATTCGGTTCACTTGTCGCCTCTTCCTCGATTTCAATTAGTAAACTTCCGTTTATCTCACCTTTTGTAGGCAGAAAAGGAGAGATTACTAAGTCAGTAAGTATACCACAAATTTTCTCTAAAGTTATCAGTGGAATCCGAAAGAGACTGGAAAAATCCATCAATACGATTCTTGTCCACTGAATGCACAATATCATTTTCCGTTTTTGGAAAATGAGACCTACATATTTCATCAAATAATAAAATAGCGACCCGAGGGTCAGGTTCAGAGTTTTTATCAATAAAGTCCGTTATTTCCTGAATTGATTGAAATCTATCACTGGGTTTATGAGACAAACATTTGCTTACTACTGTCTCATACAAACGATCAAGACCTTGAATTGAATTCGTAATATCCGCTTTACTAGTTCACCTATGAATTTCTCAGGTTGCAAACCATTGCAATACTTGCCCAAGTGCATAGATGTCCATGGTAGCATCGGGTACCTGATCAGCAAGTTCTTGCTCTGGTGCAGAAAACAGTCTATTTCAGATTCTCTCAGAGGATTTGGTCTCCGCCTGTATCCTAAAAAGTTCAGGATTGTAAGACGCGATTCAAAAATCCCCTAGCACATAGTTTGCATCATCATCAATCAATATATTTTGAGGTTTGACGTCTCTATGAACTACTCCATTTGTATGAACATAGCCCAGACTTTCAATTAAAAACTTAAATAATTTTAAAAACTCACCAGCGGATTTTGGTATTTTATCCCTAAAAGATCAAAGCGAACCAGAGTACTTTTTCATAATAATAGCGGGTACACAATGACCCTCAAATTTAATCATATCATAGTTTAAGTTTTTTACCAAAAATCACTTTGAATCAATTTTTTGGATATTAAAGTACTCCGCAATGAATCTATCGGGCTTGGTATCCGATTCATCAATTGGGACGAGTATTTTAATTGCTAGGCTCTCTCCCGAAAAAGTAGCGTCATAAACCAATCCATTTCATCAACTTCACATTAAGTTATCAATAGTAATCTCTCATAGTGCCGAAAGCTGGAGAATCTTTGGTCTGTTTTTTCAAAAACCCTTAAGATAGGTTTGAAAAGTTTGACGTTGGTTCAGGATAGTGCTTGATTGCTCAATTCAAATACCATCCATAAAGTCATTTAGTTTAGTGAAACTTTTATTAATAAAAAGTCTTCTTCATTTGTATTTATCAGAAACCGACTTAATAAACGCCCAAAAGTTGCTACCATCTCTATTGTCATAAATTCGCTTCGGTATATAAGGAGTTATACTAGGATGCAATTTAATAAATTCGCTCCTTTTTGTCTCATAATCCTCATGACCGAACTTGCCTGTTGCCACGTCAATACAATACTCTTGAAACGCTGATACGTGCGATGTGAGCTCTTCTGTTTTCATATTCTCGATTAATACCATAGTATCTATAAATAAAAAAATATTTTAATACAAACACAGTGAAACCTGTTCGCTATTAACAAACCCACCTACAACTCAAATATAATATACTTATCCTCCACTTTTCCATTCTTAATACCGATGCCGTCTTTTTCGAGTCTTTTGATTCTTTCGGGGGTTCCTTGAGCATAATCACCAAGTGAGCCATCATTGGGGATGACTCTATGGCAGGGGTTTCTATCGGGGTCGAGATTGGATCTCATGATGGAGATGATGATCCTGGGATGGCAACCAAACTTTTTGGACAAAGCCCTGTAGGTTACTACTTTGCCACGTGGTATACTCTTGAGGAAAACGAGCACTTCTTCTTTTGGGGTGAGATATGACTTGGGCATTGTGTATGGAAAGTAAAATCAGATGCGCTACTATACATATACTCACCCAAAAATCTACAACAAAGCACATAGTGTTTTCAGATTATCACTTCTTTTTATTGTATTCGATCAGCACAAGAGTATCAATATCGTATCATTTACATCATTTACACAAACATGATCATACCAGTACGACGATATATAGTAGCCATTGTGATCGTATTACTCTTGATGGGTATACGCATTTTGGCGCCAAGAAAAGTAGGAGTAGTGACCTTTTTGGGAAGAGTATCGAGGGTTATCAGAGAGTGATTTAACGTGATCATCCCTTTTTTGGAGTCCGTCAAATACACCACACTCGAGTTGATCAACTTCAGCGTGAAAGTAGACGGTATCACTTTGGACAACGTCAACACCGCGGTCAACATCAACGTGATCTACAGAGTAAAAGAAGATGCCCAATCCATCATCGACTCCGTATACAAAAACCAAAACGTGGTCCAAACAATCAAATCCCTGATAGAAGAACAACTCAGAGCGAAGATTTTTGAGTTTAAACATGAAGAGATATTCTGAAAACGCAACGAGATAGGAGATGAGATTAGACAGTCGCTGAGCAACAAGTTGGCAGAGTTTGGTATGGAATTGGATAGCGTGCAGGTTATTGATATCGTATTGGATAGTCAAGTAGTCCAAGCCATGAATCAAGTCGTTGCAAGTCAAAAGCTCAAAACTGCCGCTATCACCGAAGCAGAGTGACGCAAACAAGCAGAGATACTCAGAGCAGAGTGAGACAAACAAGTAAAAAGACTGATTGGAGAAGGTATGGCAGAACAAAGAAAAGCTATC
>JBAYVQ010000094.1:0-3968 GCA_041674565.1 Candidatus Absconditabacterales bacterium | reverse complement strand
TGCATTTGCTACCCAATGAATTAGTATTGTTGATGCCGACGCATTGTGGGATAGTCTAGAAAGTACTGTAGAATCTTACAGATCGCAAGAATAATTATTTCACTACATCAATTTTGATCCTACTGTAGACATTGGGTACTTTGCTGACCCAGAAAGGAGATATCTTGATATCAACGGCTCCGATATTGGGTAAGGTAAGGAGTAGTTTTTTTGCTTCAGGAAGATCTTTTCAACTTATCTTTTCTTTTATTTGAGTCTTGATACCCGCGATATCAGTGGTGAAGTTGTATCATCGGATAGTATTTACTTTGGTGGGTATGATGTATACTCCCGTAGAAGATAAGAATCTATCATACAATACGGCACTATTTCTATCAATCTCTACTAGAGCAAATGATTGATTGGGTCTTTGTGAGGTGTATTTGTATACAGCACTCATGAGCTCATCTCGATAGATATAGCGGTAGCTTAGTTTGGTTTTGATGACGCCATCCAAAAGGTTAGTGGTATCTCATAGCTGCTTGTTGAGTTTGATATCATATACTTCTACATCAATCATATCTTCAAAAAATAGTGGCTTGATACTCTCTGTTTTAACCTGTTTCATGATGGTATCTTTTTTGATTTTTGCTAGCTGCTCTTGTCCCTTTGCTTTAAAATTATCGATATCTTCCTGTGTGACTTTACCTTCTGTAAAGAAATTTCCACCCGAGAAATTGACTGTTGCTACTACTCATACTTTACTTTTGATGTTTGCTTGGAGGTTTTTGAGTTCGAGTTTGGTTCCTGCTGGGATATTTCACTTGCTTCAGATTATCTCTTCTTTTTCATCTTTTTCGAGAGCCTCTACGGGGATAGTGACTGATCCTTGTCCTGGTATGGTAACTCGCTCTAGAGTCTTGAATAGTAGTCCATCGGCAGTAACAAGTTTGGAGTTGGGTTTGAGAGTGAGCTGAGTGGTGAGATCGTTGCTGAGTTTGGCAAATCATTTTGCATTGACGATATTGTATGTGAGCTCTTTGAGCGGAGTAGAAAAACTGAGTTCATAATCAATGCTAGACTTGTAGTAGGGGATAGAGATAAACTTAGCATCTTGAGCCGCTAGGGGAGTTTCTACTGGATAGTATCTGAAATTGTAAGCTACTTCCTCTATATTGTAACTTGGTTTTACATAAATTGCTGCGGTGGGCACGAGTATGACATAAAAAATATAGAGTGCCACCAGCACTACCAACGACTCCAGACCTAGTACCACAAAAGACAAGTAGTCTTTTTTGTTCATCATTTGCAGGTGGAAGTTTTTGATGTTGAAGAAAAAGTTGTACAGCAATGTGGCGAATTTTTTTACCGAATGATCCTTGTTCATAAACACTTCTTCACCTAGCTCTGTGAAATAGGAAGAAACAAATTCGGACTCTGTGACCAAAGTGTAAGACATTTTTTTTTCCTTCAAAAGTTCGATAAGTTGTTTACCTCGCCAAACATTCTTGAAAAATTGATTTTGTGGATGTATCTCTATACTTACTGTCTTGCCGTCAGGTATTTTTTCGATACTCTTGAAAATTTTATAAAAACTATCTGAACGGTCAAAAAAAAGTTTCATGAACACGTAACCTAAAAACTAAAATATGGACCACTAATAGAATAGGGTATGGGACTTTATTGATGAGATATTGACTAAGCAAAGTTCGCTAGAATAGTACTAATGCAACCTTACTACATAATAATATAGCCTGATTATGCAATATTTCTATCGTGACTACAACGTATTATCGTTATTTGTAAAATCTAAGTGAAATCTCTTGCATTTGTCACTCATTTTTGTATTGTATACGACACTCGTCTCTGGAAACAGGGTCATTACGATTTATTTCTCAATTTTGGATTACAATGGCTAAGAAGAAAAAATGAGCAAGAATTTTGGTGTGATTGATTTGCACGGAGAGTGGTTGTCAAAATTATGTTACTACATACAACAAAATGAATACACAAAAGCTCGAACTTATGAAGTACTGCCCTAAACTTAGGAAGCATACTATGCATAAGATTAGATTAAAATTGAAATAATTTTTTTGTAGTTGTGTGATCCGTCGTGGACATATTGCCACAAAGGACACATTGCCATGTGTCCCTACAAGTAACTTTTAACTCATAACTTTTACTTTTCCATGTTGATTATCAGACTAGCAAGAACCTGACAAAAGAATCTTCCATTTTTTAGAATAGTACTTACTGATCACAAAAAACCTGTAAAATCTGGTTATAAAGAAGTTTTGGGTTGGTATAATCCTATCAAACACGAATATCAATTGGATGTGGATCAGCTCAAACAATACATTTCTCATGGCACTCAGTTATCTGAAAGAGTTGCGAAACTTGCATACGCAAGAAGTAAAGATGAAGTGTTTAAGAAATTTTTTGAAATCAGTAACGTACAAAAACCAAGTAAGAAAAAATAATCAGTACTGACAAGGTATCCAATGACAATATATCTCAGATTATTCTGAGATTTTTTGTGTATCAAACTCATTGATATTACGCCGTAAATGACTATAGTGTTGCCGATTATTTTTTTACTGTTATATCGCCATGGGAGATCCACTTACGCTTACCTACAATACGAATATGATTCCTTGGGTTGTGCTTACGGTGCTCGCTGGCATAGTGATTGCTATTTTTGCTGGTTGTATTTATGCATTCTTGAGATCGGTGCTCAATTTCATCTTCTCTCACGGAGATTCTACTAAGCAGCAAAAAGCTTGGGATGGTATCCAATATATGGTTATCGGGCTGATTTTGTGTTTGGTGTTTTTATTTATTTTCCCTATTTTGTTCAAAAGAGCCAAAGTGGAATGATATGAGTACTATACGCCCAAAAATGTATTTGTAAGGGCAGGCGAACTTACGAGGGAGTTGTTTTCGATTACCGATATCATTAGAAATGGTTACGAAGGATCTAAGATATTTGCCGAACCTATAGATGGCGCGGGCAATGCTATTGATGTAGAGTTATAGGTATTTGATAGTTGGATTTTCATATCTCATTTTAATTGTTCTTGATGCGATGTTACATGCGATAAGCTGAAAAATAGTGAAAGACGGGGATTTTTTGTATATTTGCAATGACTACTTTGGTGTGCAAGCAGAGTACACTGGCACGCAAAAACAATGAATGTTCTGGTTATTTCCTCTTATGGATGAACATCAAAAAACCATGAGTTATTTTGCTCGAGATACCAATGCAGCTAAAACATTGTTTCTCAAGATGCTCAAGATGGATGGCATTGGACCCAAAACAGCTTATGCGATAAGCCTGCTTGATCGCGCATCACTGGAGAAGGCGATTGAACTGACTGATGTAAACTTTTTTCAAAAACTTCCTGGCATTGGTCCAAAAACTGCAAAAAGACTGGTTATCGAACTCAAGACCGTGGTCAAAGAAAATGATTTTGCGAAGATAAGTGGAGACGATAAAGTTGTGAAAGATATTATCAAATACTGTAAGGGGCTAGGGTATGACGCAGATGCAGTCAAATCGTTGCTCTCTAGTTACGATGGTGTGATAAAAAAAGAAACCACTGGTGAAGTGGTCAAATGGCTATTTTCTAAGATGTAATATGTTTATGACTCTAGAACTTCTTTGATTTCAGATGATCTAGATAATTGTTTATCAATGAACTTACCAGGTGACTATGTCAAGCGTGATCGATAGCAAGTTTTGCTGGTAGTCGTTTGCTATAAAATTACTATTTTCACGATAGTTGTCTGATTATCCTATCTTTTTAGATGTTGATTGTATCCTGGTACGTATGCTAACATTATCATCATATATAAGCTGAATCAGAGATGGCTCTCTTGACCCCAAGCAAACTCTTGCGCAATACCAGGAGAAAGCATGACGCAATGAGCTTAACTCTTGGATTTCATACACACCAGAATATGTGACTAATCATTTTGACGACTTTTTG
>JBAYVQ010000093.1:0-3984 GCA_041674565.1 Candidatus Absconditabacterales bacterium | reverse complement strand
CTAAGCCCATCATTATTTATATTATTATTTGGTTTTTGGAATGACTGCAAATGCACAAAACACAAATCCAAACTCTCGACAGACTATAAATGCTGTTTTGAGTGGCGTAACGTTATTGCTCGTAGCTTTTAGTACTTTTGGAGGTAATCCTGGTGTTCAAAGAGCTATCGAAGAAGTAGAGGCTATGAAGGTTGGTGGTTCAGAAAACTACGCTATTGTTCAGAAAATCTACAGCAGCGATGCTTTCAAGGCACAACAAAAAAGTTCTCTTGAGGCAGCTCAACAACAAATGGAAGGTAGTGCAGCGGCTCCTACCGAGCCAACTGCTGACACAGCTCCTGCTGAGCCAGCAAAAAACACTATCACTAAAGAACAACTCGAGGCTATCAAAAAAATGGGTTACTGGGATGGAGCTAAGGATGGTAAGATCATCTTGTTAGAGTATAGTGATCTTCAATGTCCTTTCTGTAAGAGACATCACGACAATGGTACCATCAAATCTCTTTTGGAGAAATACAGTGGTAAAATTAGTCACTCTTTCAGAAACTTCCCATTGTCATTCCACCAATTTGCTGCTCCTGGTGCTAATGCAGTATTTTGTGCTGCTGACCAAAACGCAGACAACTTCTATCCATTTATCAATGCTGTATTTGCAAAGAGCTTAGGCGCAGAGCAAACATTGTTTGATGTAGCTAAAGAATTGAAGCTTGATGAAGCTAAATTCAAAGACTGTATGGATAAGAAAACATTTGCTGCTACAGTTACAGCAGAAATGAATGAAGGTCAAAGTCTCTTCGGTGTTACTGGAACTCCAGGAAATATTATGATCAACACAGAAACTCTTGAGTGGGTATCTGTAGCTGGTGCATATCCTGCTAGTGAATTCGAGAAAACTCTCGATATGTGGACTAAGTAATTAGTATCTTAGGAATTATAAACAAAAACCCTCTTCATGAGGGTTTTTTGTTCGCCGTTATTTCATGACATATTAATCTGTGATTATTTTGAGATACGAAGCAGTTCTTTCATGATTGTTGGGATGAGTCTATCTTTAGAATCGTGAAACCTTAGGTCTGCAATTTGTTTGAGACTAGTTGCTTTGAGACTATCGCAAATTAATCTATAAAAAATATAAGTGGAATAATCTCCTTGGGCATTTTGATATATCTTGTCTACTTCATCAATCTGATGATGCCTGTATTGTTGTAATTTGTAATGGCGGAGACGGTTATCCACAAACTGCTCTTGATATAACTTCGTTGCTTTCTTGTCTAATTTTATTCCCTTGGGTTCAAATATCATCTTATAGGTTGATAGATCGTTGATCAAGGGTACTTGTCGGTTTCGGTTTTCATAATGATAAGTTCGACGATCTTGATCCCAAAGATAGGTGCTGACACTATGTAACATATCCTGCGGATAATCTGTTACCATTTGCACCAATCCATCTTCACTCACAAATTCAAAACCTTCCATGTGTGCCATTATGAGCTCTTTTTTATCGTCACGTATATATATTCATCTTGTTTCCCTTGTATTTGTTGGTCAGATAAAAGAATGCTTATAAGGTCAAAGAGTGATTTTTTGTTTATTGAATCATAATCAGTTTTTAAATCTTCGTTTTCGTGCCCACTTATTATTATTGTACTCTAAAATAAATTCCATTAAGTTGAATTCAAATTTATATATCTTTTTCTGGTGATTTTGTTTGAGATGGAGTGACCGAATGAGATTATTCAAGTTTACATCTGTTTCAGTGAGTTGTTCTAGTTGAGATTTAAAAGACAATATATCTTTTATAGCTTGCTCTTGCTCTTGCACAAACATTTTCATTTGCTGAGTTTCGTTTTTGGCTTGTGACACTATATTTTGACGCTGAGTTGCTATATTGTTGCTAAGAGTTGCCATAATTTCCAATTTTGGCATTCTTGTTTTTGTCCTCCTCTCGATTATCCACTGATAAAACTTATATGCATCGATATTGTATGTTGTTGCGAGTTCTTGGAATGCGGTATCTGTTGGTAATACTGTGGGTGCTAGCAACAGCCACTTCGTCCTATCTCTAAACATAAAAACATCACCAGTAATGCGAAAGGTCTCGAGGCCTTGCGATATAATGGGTTCTTGTTCTGATAGCGGTATGGCCTCTGATCTATCGTCGCTGTTCTTTTTTCGTCTATTGAGAAAACTAAGCATATTGTTTTATAAGCACGGTAAATTTTTATACATAATAGTATTTACAATTACAATGTCAACTGTCTATAGATATATATCTATTTATGACAAATTTCTTGCTTGCTGTGTGTTGTCTTTTGTGCTAACCTAATTACTATATGTCGTTTATTATTTTGGTATAAAATGTCTCGTGAACAGATTGGTCAATTTCTCAATGATATTACGTTGATGACAGATACAGAGCAACAAGATGGTGATGTAGTGAAACTCATGACTATTCATTCTAGCAAGGGATTGGAGTTTGACTATGTTTTTGTGGTTGGTTGTGAAGAGGGTAACTTTCCTGGCAATAATGCTGCCATGGACATGGACGAACTCGAGGAAGAAAGAAGATTGATGTATGTTGCTATTACTAGGGCAAAAGATCACTTGTTTCTTAGTCATGTAGATTCTCGTATGATATGGGGCAAGACTGTCTCTAGTAAGGTTTCAAGGTTTATAGAGGAGTTGCCTACTGAATTGCTCAAGATGTATGATCTATGATCCACGGGTACCAAAAAAAGAACTGCAGATCTTGAGGGCGGTGACAGAGTAAGGAATAAGTTATTTGGTACCGGCACAGTCAAAGAAGTATGGTGAGATGTTGCTATTGTTGTTTTTGATAAATCAAGTGTTGGCCTCAGGAAGCTTGATAAAAGAATGATCACTAAGATGTAATATAATCTGATTATCTATTATTTCCAAAATTATGAAAAAAACAATACTTACTGGTTGCCAGGCTACGAGTGACCAAATCCATATTGGCAATTACTTTGGGGCAGTGAAACCCTTGATCGAACTCCAAAATCAGGATATCTACAATGTGTGGTTGTTTGTTGCGGATCTGCACAGTATTACCAAGGTGCTGAGCATCAAAGACAATCATCCTTACGATCAGTGGACTACGAATCTTATCAAACTCTATATCGCTTCAGGCGTTGATTTGGAAAAGACTGTGGTGTTCAAACAATCTGACGTGCCTGCCCACTTCCAATTGCAGTGGGTACTTGCTTGCTTTACCCATATAGGATTTATGCAGCGTATGCATGCCTACAAAGATGCTGAGAACAAAAAAGAACTCAATCTCATGAGTATTGGTAGCATGAATTACCCTATCCTTATGGCTAGTGATATTTTACTGTATGATGTGGATATTGTGCCTGTTGGTAAAGATAATCAGCAACATATGGAGTACTGCGCTGACGTGGCCCAAAAGATCAATCATCGTTATGGTGACGTATTCAAGGTGCCTGCTTGGCAAGTAGAAAAAGAGATTGGAGAAGTACCTGGTATCGATGGGCGCAAGATGAGTAAGTCATACAATAATTTCTTAGGTATGCTAGACACACCAGAAATATTGAGGAAGAAGGTTAATAAGATCATGACAACGGATTTGTTGCCGGAAGACCCCAAAGATCCAGATACCTGTAATGTGTATCAGATCATCAAATTATTTTTGAGTGAGGAAGAAAAGATTGATTTAAGAGGAAAATATCAAGCTGGTGGCATGAGTTACAAATACGTAAAGGACTACTTGTATGAGAAATTGATCGTATTCTTGGGTCCTATACAAGAAAAGTATGCTCAGATTGATGATAGCTATGTACATGAGTTGCTGGCCAAAAATGCAGTTATTGCTAATGAAGTCGCTAATCAAAAAATAAAACAAGTGTATCAAGCCATAGGCTTCAGATAGTATTTATATTATTTTTATAACATATTATGGGTATCACACTAGGTGATGACAGAGAGTTGGTTCATGTAACCTAT
>JBAYVQ010000092.1:0-4003 GCA_041674565.1 Candidatus Absconditabacterales bacterium | reverse complement strand
GTTTTCTGGCTGACCAACTACAGAGTTGAGCACAGAGATTTGTTTAGTGATCAGTATTTTCACCATGTCACCAAAAGTATTTGTACCTGAACCATCTGGACCTGTTACCAACAGATCTGTTTGTTGTGCTAGGATACCATTGCCACAGTTACCATCATAAAAACTTGGTGAGAAATCTCCATTGGGGCAAACGTCTCTGTTTAGTGCGAATACACCAGGACTACCTCCAAAGCTTCCTCCACCTCATCATCCACCTCATCCATACTGAGCAAATGCGGATATTCCCGTCATTACCAAACTACACAACATAGCGCAAGCAATTACTGTTTTGATCATAAATGTGCATGAGATTTTAAATATTTTATTATGGCGTCTCTAGGATACTATTTACTTGCTGCCCTATGTCAATAGATACAAAGAATGCTACAAAAAATGCCCAGCAGGGCATCAAGATACTATGATTGTATAATGACTAATACTCGGCTCAGGTTTTGGGTAATTTTTTGGGAAGATTGGGGTAAGATGTCGTGCTGGTTGTCTCGGACTCTGGAGTAGTTGTAGGACCTGTATCCAATAGTCCATCCAATGCGGCATCGCCAGGCATGATGACCGTTTCAGTCTGAGCGATCACGATACTGGCAGTACCTAGCACTACAAATACAGCTAACAGGAGGAGAAATTTATGATACATTACTATACGAGAGGTATAAAACAGATAGTCTGTAAATAAAAAATACTCTGATACTATCAAGATCAAAGTGAATATAAGAAAAAACAGACCTTGCGGTCTGTCTGATATGTTAATCAATTCGTTGTCGAATATGGGTGTTTTGAGGTATTAGTTACCTGTCATGATAGATCCTGTGTTGATATCGCCTGTCATAATTGTACCAGTCACTACTGATCCTGTATTAGCAGGAGTAGGAGTAGTTACTCTTCTTCTGAATGGTCTCCATGGAAGATTCCTCAAGTAGTTCACGAAAGAGACTTGTCTTCTTCTGAGTCTTCTGATGATAGTGCCAATATTGCTGCCAGTCCCACCAGGTCCTGTTATCAACAGTTCTCCTTGTTGTGCTAGGATACCGTTGCCACAGTTACCATCGTAAGGGCTTGGTGATGAGTCGCCACCTGGACAGATATCTCTATTGAGGGCGAAAAATCCATTGTTAGTTCCGAAACTTCCTCCACCTCATCCTCCACCTCATCCATACTGAGCGAATGCAGACAACTCTACAAACAATAATGCAAACAACATGATTCCAGTTACTAATTTTTTCAACATCTGATATGTTATTCATGATTTAAAATGATTGGTCTCGTATATCCTGTATACTAGTTTTTGATAATTTGTGTCAAGAGCTCTACCTATTGTTTTTTTGTTTGGTCGTTTCAAGGTCAGATTATTTCTTATTTTGACAATGTATCTTCACCACTTACTATCTTGGGTCCTGGTTCTGGAGGGAACCAGTTGGGTAGGGTCAACTTTCCTTCTTGAATTTTGGCTTCCTGGATGGTGGTTTCGGAATACTCCTGTACGATAAATGATCAGATACTTCGCAAGCAAGCGCTCACGGAGATGACTGTAATCACCAAAAAGTAAGGCAAACTCACCAAACGGTCTGGGTTTTTGTAAAATACGGTATGTAATACGGTAAACACAATCCATGTACCCGTGCTGGCAGCGATATACAGCCACAGTGGATCGCTAAACCAATAGGTCTGCGTAATCCATACACCTGTCATGAAACTGATTATCATAGCGGCGTCTTCATCTGTCATGGTCTTTGGTCCAAACATGAGCCCTATGGTGGGCATGCTGATATTGAGCTGGATGCTACTGATGAGAAGTGATATCCGTGCCAAGAGTGTGTGCGATCGTGCTCATTGTGTGATGTTTTGCAGTATCATCCACAAAGTGATAATGAATAGTGGCAGTGTGATATAACGGGTATTTATGGTTTTGAGTGTCTTGATGAAAGGATACTCTTGCGTCTTGACCCATGAGACAATGAGTGGCAAAATAAGGGCAGCACCAGTTCGCGTTAGCCACAGATTATCCGTGCTAAATCCTCGTCACAGCAGTGTGATGATTAGTAAGATGAAGGCGAGAAAAAAATTCATAAGGTGATGTATAGTGGTGGTAAATAGAGTTATGGAGTCATGTAGTTGCTGACCCAATGGATTCGTGGTCTAAATCAGCGATATGCTTGTTGCCATAAGTAGGTCTCGTCTACTACTTGTCCACTTGCTGGTGTAGCGACTGCTTTGAGCCCGTAGAGCTGTTGTAGGTATCCATTAGCTTGTATAGTCAATCATTGGCGCGTTGCAATAGCTCGTTGGATTCGTAATCTTTTGGCTTCTTGACCTTGTTGTATGGGTAGATTGTTGATAATCTGATACGTTCGTCCATACTCTTTGCTGAGTACCGTATATCGTGCCAGGATATATCTCGCGTCTAGTTCCGATATCTTGAAGATGGTCTTATC
The DNA here is from genome assembly GCA_041674565.1 of Candidatus Absconditabacterales bacterium. Taxonomy (GTDB): domain Bacteria; phylum Patescibacteriota; class Gracilibacteria; order Absconditabacterales; family Absconditicoccaceae; genus CALMFT01. The sequence continues at coordinate 1,517 of JBAYVQ010000092.1, read as the reverse complement.
AAAATGTCCTAGTGCCGCCGCATCATCACCCTGTGTGAGTTTCTCGATACCTTGCATAAAAGCTACTTGTCCTGTGTTGATGTTGATAGCGGCAAGCTGAGCGTATTGTAAAGGGCTAGATTGCTTATTTTTCAGATTATTAAATATTTGGATAATCAGAAGATCATGAAGTTGGGTATGGAGTGCGGTGGTTTGTTGCTGAAGCAATAAGGGGTTGGTACCAGTGAGATAGGATAGTCACTTGCTTATATACTCTTGCGCTAGGTCGTATTGTTTGAGCTCTTTGTAAGTACGTCATGCGATCTCGTGATTGCTGGCATTGGCGCCCACGGCGAAGGTAATCGAACTATTGATCTGCTCTATCAGGGCTGTGTTGTTTTGGAGTGTAGCAAGTTTGAGGATATCGGAAAGTAGTTCGATAGCATTGGGAAATAGCTCGTAACCACTGAGGTATTGTCTCATGGCTGTGGGGTAGTCTTTCCAGATCATAGCAGTCCTGCCTAACCATAGATAAGGCAGTGCACTACCAGTACTTCTGAGCTGCTGAGCTCTGGCAAACCATGTCCGTGCTGCAGTCGTATCTTTGAGATCGTAATATGTTCTTCCCAAAAATATCATGGCATCAAAACCATAGACTGGATGGTTGACGAGCGTCATGAGACTGCCTGTGGAGATATCCCTATTCCTGGTGTAGTAGGTCACGATACCGCGATAAAACTGGATATCATGGGAAAGATTACCACTGAGTGCGACGTAAGTTTCTAGGTTTTTCTTGGCCTCGGCGAAGATCCTTTGTTGTCTGAGTGCCATGCCATTGATACCTCGTCCCAGGGGAGCGAGTGGGTCTAGTCTGGTGCTGTCTTGAGCCAATACATTGCACTCGAGCCGTCTTTTTTGATCACAATACAGGCTTGCTCTGAGTGACATGATAAGAGATATGATGCTATAGTCCTTGTGCTGTTGGTAACTGAGGAGTTTTTCTGCGTCTGCTGGGGCGCCTTTGTCTTTGAGATAACCCGCCTTGAGGATGGTATTCCATCGATCTGGATAAACGCCTGATGCATCTTTGTACAGTCCAGTTCGTATCTCGCTATGTCCCATCTTGAGTGAAGCTGCTTGTTGTCGCATGATGTCCGCTCTAGATCTTGCCGTCATTTCGGTAATTTGTTTGTATTTACCTTGTTCCCGCAGGCTCATGATAGTGTCGCTGCCTTGTAACTCTCCGCTTGTGTGATTGTTGCTATAAGAGACGATTCCTCGTATGACTATTTGCAATGCCAAAAACCCTATAATGAGACGTTTGCTCGTTTGGGGTAGTTGTTGTATCCGTTGTTTGATAAACTCTCGCATGGGTATTGATGAATAAGCTGATTGATATGCTTATGACTATAGTTTTTTGTCTTGACAATTCAATGGATAAGCGGAAAGCGAAAGAGCTGAAAGCGAAAGGCTTAAGGCTGAGTATAAGTTCTTAGTTATAAGTTATAAGTTGTAGGGACGTGCATTCGTGCGTCCGT
>JBAYVQ010000091.1:0-4061 GCA_041674565.1 Candidatus Absconditabacterales bacterium | reverse complement strand
AGTAACTGATACGTCATGATGACAAATGGGGAACTGTCACTTGCCCAGTGGAATAGTTTGTGATGAACGGGCATACTTTAGAGGAGAGTGTGGCGTACATGATGGCGATACTACTGCATACATTTCTCCGCTGTGATTTTCTTTAGAACTGCCGTGAGCGTGTTCTAGCGATGTGCTAGTGCAAGAATGAAGTGCTCCTCAGTACAATAGTCTGAAAGATCTGAGTATTTCCAGTCCCAATGGTGATTTGCAGATACAATGTTTCTTACCTACTTTACAAGAGCCCAAGGAAATCATTCATCTTACTCTCCATACCTATCCATGTGATGCCGATGGCATCCCCGTCACGATAGGTAATCATGTATTTGATAGTGCTGAGACGGTTCCATGACTTGGTGTAGATCAAGGGAAGTGGTGCTATAAAATACCACTTGAGAATAATACTGTTTTCATAACATTTTTAGAAAAAGCATATATTGAACAAATCTTGTGATCGTTGGTAATCAAATAAAAAAACCGCAATTGATATGTTTACTGCCTCAGATTATTATATATGTTCGATAAAAATATATTGATTTCTCAGTGTCGTATACTTCTCGAAGCCTACAAAAAAGGGGAGTTGTGATATATGAAAATGCCAGAAGATGAACATCCAGTATTTGAAGATAGTCAGAAAGAATTAAGACTGACATATTTCACATTGCCTATGGCCTTGAACTATCAAAGAAACAGTTATACCTTGCGAGAAAGTGCGTTACAAACTTTTTTAGATCCTCAAACGCAGGATGTATTTGATGTGAAGTTGTGCGCAAATATGAGCGAAGAAACGCTCAGGCAAAAACTCATGAAGTACAAAATTGCCTTACAACCAAACAAGCATATCAGTACGCGAAAAACTATTGCTACAACTACTGCACAACAGCGAGGAACTATAGAGGATATGTTTGAGGCATTGAATTATGACGTCTTGAGGTTGCAGGCATGCATACAGGGTTCGCACAAAAAATGATTTCCTTATCTATCTTGACCCAAAATTTTCCACTATCGATTATTGGTCATGCAGTCATATGGAGGGCTAGTACTCAAAAACAGCGACCACATCCAGATCGCCCCAGATACACATGTCACAAAGTGTTCAATCAAACTTGGAGTGATTACTGAGCAAGAAGCGGAGACTTTATCCAAAGACCTGATTTCCATGAGGCGACGTGAAGTATTGCAGGGCAGTGGTATCAACCCGATCGATATGCATTCTCCTTTACGATTTTGGAGCAGGAATAATTTTGTGTTTAAGCTGTAAGGTAATCAACTTATATTTTACTATTGCTGTGAACTTACTGTAATACGGCGGTTTTATTACATTTTTCACACAATCCTAATTGTTCTGAAATATGCTGTTTGGTGGCGAATGTGCTACTTGTGCCGCTGCTATGTTTGTGGTGTCAGTGTATTTCGTTATACTCATGGCATTGTGTGCAAACTTGAAATTCATGACAGCAGTCGGATTGGCAGTGATTTTCAGATAGATCGCATCTTACGTATCATCCCAAAGACCAAATCTTATGAACCAGTCCAAGTGACTCTAAAATTTCTATCGTTCTATAGATACTTACCACATCAAGATCTGATTGGTCTTTGGCGATATCATAGGGAGATACCGCTTTCGTATGGTTTGCAAAATACTCAATAACCTGAAGTCTTGGCTTGGTGAGCTTGTACAAAGCCTCTTGGAGTTTTTGTTGTGCTAGTTGTATAAACATGCTTTGACTAGTAGTTATCATGACCTTCATTTCAAATGAAATACTATTGCATTACGTATATCCAAAATTATATATGTTGCAATACTATTGCATTACGTCAACATCGTTGACGAACAATGCGGTTATTTTATATGTGAGTGAGTACAATGGAATCTAGTGCGAACCTGTGATTGCCTACAAATATATTGAAGCGAACTTGATTAGCTAGTCTTTTTACTGCGTATACTCGACTATTTGAGGGTGCGCTATTGCAGGCACTGTGATGAGATCATACCATGACTATGTCGACCCTCACTGTTCACGCAGTAGGTGATATCGCAATTTGCTTGTGAGTTGGTACAGCGAAAGATAGAGTAATTGGTGCAATGGCTTGATCCACTTCTAGCGTGAAACCCATTGTGTATGTATTTATGTGATGAGTGACTCTCAATTATGTATTGCATCTTGGCATAGAACCCTTGTATCATATGCTCTCCGATGGTATATGATTGGATTGACTATATCATCATGATATGCATGTGTGTGAACACGAGCATCAATCAAATCATGATGGAAGTTTTTTGACTGATACGCGTTTTGCACTTGTTGTTGCTGGGAAGGTGTTCGCGGAAGAGCTCAGTAAATTATTCATCTTCAAAAAATAAAAACCTATCTGTGCTGTTTGAGATCAAGTTTCTGACACTAGAGTTACGTATTGATAGCATATTCAATTCATACAAATGCTAGTCGCACTGCTATCAAAAACAACGCTTCTTTTTTGGAAAGTATTCTTCCTGTGCTCATCAAGGAAGTAATAATGAATGCGGTGAACATCATATATATGCCAGTGATGTGGATAATTCTTTGTGGGAAATCAAATGGCTCGATAAGAGCGATGACTCATACTATAATGGTTGCATCAATGAGTACGGTGCCCAAGACATCTCCTATGGCTAGCTCATCGTTATGATTTTTGGCTGCATTGAGTGAGAAAGAGAGTTCTGGTATCGTAGTGCCTACTCATACAATAAGGATGCCGATCAATATTGCTGGTACTCCAAGTTGTTGGGCAAGGGTTGTGGCAGAGTCGACAGTAAAATGCGCTCCGACCAGTAAGATGATGAGACTCACTGCCAAAAAGAAAGTATCTGTTCGTAATTGTTGCTTGGATACTATCTTGTGTGGTTTATTCGTGCCGGCATTTTTGAACACGAAAAAATAAAACAGGATCCCAACTCCTATAAGTGCTATACCTTCCCGACGCGCATAGTGTCCATCCAGACCCAATATCACAGGCAGTAAGAAAAGATAAGGATAGATGAGGTTGTTTTTGAGAATATGGCTTTCGACTTTGATATCTTTTCTTCCAGAAAACAAGATAACGATGGCAAATACCAGCGTGAGATCGCTCACGTTGGATCCAAACAGCGTTGCTACGGCAAACTCTGGTACGCCGTTGAGTACTGCATTTATGGATACAAGGCTTTCTGGTAGTACTGATATGATAGAAACGATAATCAGACCGATAATATATTTGGACATTGCCATGCCTTGTGCTAGTCTTGTGGCGTATTTGTTGGCATTGATAGAACCCTTCACGATAAGTAGTAGTGAGATAAGTAAGATGCAAATGCTACCAATCATATTACTACGTGTGTAAATAGTGTCTATATTCTCATATTATTATATCTATTATGTCAATAAAAGGCAATTTTTCAGCCCTTTTCTTGTATTGATAGATGATAATCAGACTATGGTAACGTTGCTTATGGTCCGATTGACATTCTGATTATTTATACATTTTCTATATCCGCTTATTAACTCTTGTATCTTTCGTGACTTGTAACAAAATACCCCAGTACTAGCCTCCACTTTTTCCGCTTGATTTTCCGAAAAATCGGATTATGTTCCCAGTAACATCTTGTGGTGCAAGGACGAGATAAATACTTCTTTTGCGGTATTTATTTTTTAAACCTTGTGCATGGCTACTTACAAAGTGCAAAAACGCAATGGAGCGATAGTGACTTTCGAAAAAACAAACATTGAACATGCTATCCATAAGGCAATCGAGTCGGTTCAGGGGACTGATTTTTCTTTGGTTGGAAATTTAGCGAATCTTGTTATTGTAGCGTTACATGACAAATATGGTGCTGACGAGATTCACCCAGTAGAGCGTATTCAAGATACTGTGGAGGAGGTTTTGATAAAAGAAGGTCATGATCAAGTAGCCAAGAGCTATATCCTGTATCGCCAAAAAAAGACAGAATTGAGACAAGAAAAATCGGTAGTAGTGGAAGTGGTCAAAAGCATGGACGAATATCT
>JBAYVQ010000090.1:0-4093 GCA_041674565.1 Candidatus Absconditabacterales bacterium | reverse complement strand
TTAAACCATATTGCATTTTATCCACAATTTGTTATATTGGGATCATGCGGATGTAACTCAATTGGCTAGAGTCACAGCCTTCCAAGCTGTTGGTTGCGCGTTCGAGTCGCGTCGTCCGCTCCAGATTATCTATACTATCGATCACATATCAAATTGCCTAGAGGCAATTTTTTTGTACAAAAAACAGGCATAGTTGCCTGGATTTTTGAAGGGTACAAAAACCCTAAAGGTATATAGTGGGATAATACGAACTAGTTTAGAATACGGCGTACCGCAATACCGTCGCCACAAAAGTTTCCAAGAGTCACTTACCTACAAGCAACCATAGTACTTTCCTATTGACCAATGACCGTGATACTTGGCTAATCTGCGCAGGTAACACAAAGATACAATACACGACCACAGCGAGAATTAAGCCATTGCTCATAGATTCCCGACCCGTTACTTGAAATATCTGACCGATACCCAGGAAGTATAGCAACCTTGCAATAACTTCACCACCAAATTGATAGGCCATTTCTTTAGCGGTTGGGGCTTTAGCGCTTTTGGGAAATTTCATCCAACGTCTGTACAATTTGCCGAAGGCCTTGTCGTGAAATCGCACAAATCCGATGAGGATAGATACGATCGTGCACGTAATCACATACCGCCAATCTGTAGAGATCAGTAACGAAGTAATTGGATTCATTATAATAGAAAGGATAAAAACAATGAGTAGCTCCTATTGGTTGGGTGTAGCAGTTTTGATGCTACCCTGTTTTTGTAGAGAATTCGACGTAGTATAGAGGTACAACACTTGTCCATTTTTATCTGTTGCTTTCGCTTCATTGGATATCTGCTCGGCAGTACCCTTGAATATCGTAAGATTGTGGGTATGGTTTGCGAATTTAGTTTTGAGCTCAGTGAGTCCTTTATCAAGACCATTAAACAACAACTTGAATACTCCAAAATCAGCAATCAGTTTCGCCAATTTATCGCTATCTTTCTGTAATTTCGTAATCGTTTCGTTTGCTTTCTTGAGACCAGCCGTCAATTCTTTATTCTTTTTCTCTAATGCATCGAGCCTAGCATTTAGTATAGCAATATCATTGGTATTGGTAACTGCAGTTGTTACAGTGGGCGTAGTTGTGGTAGTACTTACAGTTGTAGTACCTCTCAAAGTAAGAGCGAATCAAACACTGGAACACCGTACTAACGATAGAGCGACAAGAAGAAATTTTTTCATATGATATAAGTACAAAATAAAACACAAGATAAGGATACAAAGTCACCCACAAATCAAGAGATAATCAGAATTTATAATTGGACACTCACCTGTTCTATACCTCGAAATCACGCATAGCGCTGGGCCTGTTCCTGGACGACATCCTTAGACAGTTTCACTCCTGGCAGTCCAGTCACTACGATATCCATCGTGTTCTTTTTGATAGCGCGTTTCCATGTCCCCACAATACGACCATCGATCATTACCAGGGGGAAGAAAATCCCATTGCTGGTGAATAGTTTACCAAAATGTTCCATGTCTGCTACGATAGATCTATCTTTATATCCTAGGAAGTATTCATCAAATCCAGCAAGCAATAAGGCATGAGATCAGATTATTGTTTTATGTTCTTGATAGTAATATAATTTGTCCTGATAGGAAATAGTCTGAAATTCATCCGCAACTAGGGCAAACGCTTTCTTACATTCTCATTTCCCCAAACCCGTCCATCGCGCAAGGTCATCTGTCGTCGCTGGTCCATGCCCTGCGATATACATCCTAGCAAGCTCGGCAAGTTGTGCTTCATGAGTAAGCGTTGGTCTGTTCGGGATCCGCTCATCAAGAAGCACAAACGTTTCTTCCTTGTCCGTAGGTGGACCAAAGCAAATCAGTTTACGCGTAGCGGCATAACATGCAAGGTGATACACTCGCTGGGTTTGCATCGGGATTCATCCATCTTGAAGCATCTGCCCCATCTGCGTGCGAGTCAGACATTTTCATCATCTCAATGCTTTACTCATAAGTTCCAATGCCTGCTGGGCATATACATCTGTGATACCCAAAAACTCTCTACGCTTAGCGAATCCACTAAGTGTTTTGGAAGCACACAAATCCAACATCCAGTGTACACGTTCGGGAGCAAGATAGTGCAAAGTCCCACGCATAGGTCGTGTACGCACTATTGAACCATCAGATAATGCTTTCTTGATAGTCGACTTGCTACTTCCAGCGATACGAGATCACACTGCTCGTGTAGCCTGTGGGATATCCTGTGCTTGCATTGCGCCCATGTGCTGCACTACATCATAGGGTGTTTTGAAAACTCCACTGACCAATCAATGCGATGCAAGACGATGTGAAATAATCTGAAGCAATGTTTTATCCATAGTAATTATACTTATGTAATATGAAAAAATCGTCACAATAGAGCAAGACTTACAACACACAGTATCATTTTATATAACAATATTTTACCTCTGTATTCTCGGTCAAAAATCTTGGGTCGCAATCTATAAGCAGCAAATATCATCCCAAAACCAACGATAGGTTGCACTCCATTGGTCAAAGTATTCACAATAGCCACGGGCTGAGACAAGGTAAGATAATTTACGATCATCACTCCCACAATAAAAAATAACTCATTACTCAAATTGAGCAATCAAAATTTCCAACCATGAGCCCCCAGATAACGCATGGTGGTACGCCTTGCTTTGCTAGGTATGGCAAACACCAAACATCACAGTGCTACGCCTACATGTTCCCAAAAGAATGCGAGCCATATATTCACGTTCTCGCCACCACCATATTTAAACAGCACGTAAAATAATCCATACAAGAGTGACGAGCCCATTGTCCATAACATACCTTTCCAGTTCAGTTTTTTTGTTGTAAAGTCCCAACTGAACAATCAAGTCACAATAATAATGGCAATCATAAGTCCCAATTGCAATCAGCTTATTTGTTCTCACAATAAAGTGATCGCAAAAAAATAAGAAAATAAGGGGATAGTCTGAAGGATGGGAATGATATTCTCTATACGCTCATGATACAGAGCATGGAAGTAAGGATACGCAGCTAGTCCGTATACAACACCGCATATTACAACCATAGCAGTCATGTATACAGATAGGTCTCCCATTATAGGGTATACAAAAGGCAATATGACCAGAGCCACTACCAACGCAATGATGCCACCGATAATCATCAGAGTAGATATACTACTTTGCAGTACTCCGTCATCTTGTTCTTTCCTAAATAACTTTGTCAAAAACGTATCTACGATTCCTGTAGCATTAAACAATATTGGAGCAAGCAATAACAATGCTATCGTTACTATTCCCATGATAAGTGCGTGATTTTATCTCCTAAAACGCCTCTAGCATTACTACTTAGCGACATGCCTATCTTGATCATAAAAAATCCATATACTTTGTCGAATATATGGATTCAGTCATCAAAAACAAATCTTACTGATTCTGATTATATTTTCTTTTGTACTCCTTGAATGTTATCATACGTTTGTCTTGCTCGTCCCACAAAAAATTGTGGATCAGCGAGAAACTTTTTCGCAAACTAAGTCTCTCAGTAACACTGGATAATACAGGATGTTCTTCGTGACACTGTTTCAAGTTATAGTTTGGTATAGCTGCACAAAGGTGGTGGATATGATGATATCCAATATATCAGGTTGCCCAGTGTAATACAAAAGGTAGATCGTAAAAAGATGATCATTGCAAAGATGCAAGAAGATACTCTCGATCCTGTTTGTACTCACGATAAGCGTGCTCGTGTTGGTGTTGCACATAAAACATCCATATCGTCAGCACTCCAAACACAAAAAACGTCACACCGTGCACAAACAAAAATGCAAACCAACCCAATGTCGTTCCCAGAGCATATATAATAACAGCTATCACAGCAGTCGTCAACATCTGCTGGAGTATGATACTAGTGCCATGAGGAAATATCCTGATAGGTATACGCTGGGCTACAAGAAAATAATAAAACGGACCAATAACAAACAACGATATCCAGTGACGTGACATCCTATATATCAACTGTCTGAGTGGAGTCGCACGAGCATATTCATCCGCATTCATTGTCTTGACG
>JBAYVQ010000089.1:0-4101 GCA_041674565.1 Candidatus Absconditabacterales bacterium | reverse complement strand
GCGGCAGTGAGTGCTGCAGAAGAGTATATTTTCAAACATCATCCCTCGCTTGGTGTATATATAGCATCGCGTAAGAATTTGATAGAACTGGGTCATGGTTTGGGACAGGCGAACAAGGTAAAGCATGTTATTGATCCATGCTGTTTAGATCCAGACAAAACATATACGCATTACGGATTTGATGTGGCATGATCTGTTGCGGAAAAACTACCTTATGAATACGATACTCAGTCTCATATCCGTGGTGAGTGAGTGACGTCCAACTGGTTTGATACCAATCTATTTGAGGAAATTGACAACAAGTGTTACCTTATTTTGTGATGAAGTATCGGCAATTATGAAGATGCTGATGTGGTCAGATTATTATCACGTTTGACATCGGATTCTCTCTATACAGGACGTCCGATTATCGTATCTCATTTTCTTGCGCCACAAGAACCCAATAAAAAAGAAAAGATAGATACGATATGTGCAGGCTATAAGACAACTCAAGTAGAGAAATTTATCATGAGATGATTTGCTGCTTTGGGACTGGACACCAGTGCTATGCAACTTGCTGTGACCTACGAAGAGAGCAAAATCGGTCAGCCAGCAAGAGTGAGAGTGGGAGCAAAACTTCTCAAGAGTATGAAGGTGAATATCGGGAATGGTAAGACCATGTCCAAAAGAGCGGGCGAACATATATGGGCAATTAGCTCTAGAAGATATACTGCACAGCAATTTGAAGCTATAGCCAAGCAGGCTTGATGTTCTATAAAACACACAGCGTCTCATGAGCACATGTGAGTGTCTGTGTTGCTGTCCAGAAGAAAGGCAGTGCCTACGAGTCTCAAATATGCTGCCCTATGATTAGCTTCTTTGCTCGCTGCTTTTCAGTGAGGTATGTACTTCAATCAATGGCTTCAGATCAAGGCAAAGCAAAAACAAATGCATGATTTGACAATAGTAAGCTTGGCAAACAATTTTCGTTCTGATCATTATGATACCTCGTTGGATCAAGCGATATCGTACCACGAGAAAGATATGAATGAATTTTTTGCTTTGCTGCAGCAACGCTATGGAGCAAATCTCAGTGACGAACAAATGTTTCGTGTACAGGCACTTTTTGTTGATTGGGTGCGTAAGAATGGTTTCAACGTCTCGGCCCATATGAACTGGTGACAGGGTATGATGTATGATCCACATCTCTTGTTTCCTCATGATCTGGATAGGTTTGTACGAGAATGCAGGACAAGTTTGGCGAATGAGGGTATACATACCTATCCCAACCATCGACTTGCTGCCCATGACCAAGCATTGAGCAATACTTATCACTACAAGTGACCCCGTCAAGAATTTTATACTGTCAGACAATTGGATGATTACAAATGATATATAGCCTGAACATATGAGGATGGCTCCTTAAACATCCAACAAGCTCCAGCAGGTATAGCATCTCACGATGGTAAGTCTTATCTTGTGTTTCAGATAGTACGCGATGGTCCTTATGTACTAGAACAAAGACCGACTTCGTTGTATGGATATGATATGAGTCCTCAAAAATATATCAGCGATATCGTATGAAAAGGACACGCAAAAATACTTGCAGAACAAATCCGCGACTTTTTGAATGAGAAATATGGCGCATGATTTACGCCAGCGGTCAATGGGCAACAACAAATCGTGAAGTATATTATGGATATGTATGCTGCATGATATGATTTGAGCTACTTGCTCAATGCTTGAACGTATGATCCATACCGCAACACCAAGGAGTTGCTTGACGTATTTGTGATAGGATACCTGATACCTGATATTGGTCCTACATTACGCACAGCAGACTGATGAGAGAAGATGTATGATTTGGACTGGGTGAGGATCGACACTTCGCATGTCCCAGCTATACGCCCTACATTACAAAAGGTAGAAACTTACATGCAAGAGTATCTTGCTTTGTATACTCCTGACTACGATCCTGCGAAGCATCACTCACTTGTACTCAAACATCTCATGTTGGATCGTGCCTGGAGACATCTCGAAACACAGCAAGACATCAGATGTCGACTGTTGGAGCATAGTGATGAGTTTGCACAAGATGGTATCAGGATACCGCCATTTCCATCACGAGTGGAAGAGCAATCCGTATGAATCAAGCAATCTGCCCAAAAACATATGAGTGTCCCTTCGGGTGAACCTGGGATAGAAACTGAGTACGCTAGTATGATTTGGAATAGGGGCTATGTCTTGAACAATGGCGACATTATCAATTTGGCGCACTACCAAACTTCCTGGGTCCCCTGGTGAGAGTCCATTGTGGTTGGACAGCAAATCTCTCCCAGTGCAAGAGAGCAACTGTGGACACAATACCAATCATGAATGCACGGTAAACTGTACTATGATGCGGGTAGAGGCATATCTACCCAGATAACAGAAAAAAGCGAGGTGATTACTGCCTTGATTGCTCGCATTCCCTATTCTACCGAACCTCTTCAGCGTATCCTAGATGACTACCAAGAGCGAAAAGCAGCTTGGAAGGCCTATCAAGATAAAAAAAGATAGACCTGTTACTATTTCATAACAACACAAATATCATGTATACTATTGAAAATATGCCACTTTTCCTTATGTAGCGTTTTGACATGTCAGGATATATTTATATTTACACTTGATACATGAAAAAAACAATTCTCTCATTTGGATTATGAATACTATGTGGACTGGCTGACATGGAGGCTCAGACCGCACAGGATAGTACGCTGGTTACTAGTAAGGACAAGCACACTCTGCAGGTAGATAAACTATATGCTGGTCTGTATGGGATCGGCACTATTGATTCTGCTGCCTTGCAGTCTGGCAAAGTAGGTACATTTGCCAATATCCGTGTAGGATGATTAGCAAGTCGACGTATGGATAAGCTTACTGCAAAAGCTTGATTGGCATACGATAAGACGGTCGGCCAACAAGATCAGATATTTAGTCTATTTGGCTTATCGTACCAACCGTGTAAGGCCACAACCTTTGATGTAGGCAAGATCCCTTCAGCTGCGACTCATATGGTAGCGCCTCCCGTTACCGCATGATGACACTTTCTGTTTACGGCAGAGACCAAAGTGCCAGGTGCAGGATTGGCAGTCAAAGCGACGCAGAAACTAGGTGATGTCACAGTGATATGATCAGCAACGCAAACGAGCGATGGCGTCAAGCCCAGTGCATATGTATCTGTAGATAATGAGATAGTCTGATCCTTGAGTGCGGCTAGTATGTATACACCAGATGGCAAAGAGTTTGCTTGATGAATTAGTTGGAATAAGACATTTCACAACAGATCGTCTATATTTGCAATACTCTGGGCAGATCCTCGTAGTTTTGCCTACTCTGCAATGTTCACTACCAAGAACGACATAGGTATTTTTGTGGACGGTAGTTACGACTTCCAGCAGGGCATCATCCCAGCGACACAGGTGGGTATTCTTAAAGCAGTCGATTGATTCGTAAATGCAAAACTTGGTGCAGGATATGATCCCATCAACCATAGATTGCAGTGAGTATTATTTTTGAATATGAGCAAATAATCTGAATGACTAGCGTAAGCTAGTTTTTTCATCAGTAGGTTAGCTTCCCCTCAGCCGCAAGAAAAATCAGCCTATTCAAAAATGTTTGATACTTGAGTCATTCTTTTTCGGCTACTTGTTTAAATTTTGCTAGTGTTGTTTTGGGGACTTTGACACTGATAGCTGTCCTTTCTTTTTCGAGTCTTGCGAGTGTGTTGTTTGCGGCTTCGCGAACTATGTCTTGATGAGCTTGCCGCTGGGGTCACGTATTTGGCATCCAGTCATAGGCCTGTTGATCCAGTATTTTTTCTTCATCTGTTAACTCCACGTCCCAATCTACTTGTTTGATTTGTGATGGTATGGGAGGATTGGCTGTTTTCATGTCTTAGAGGTATGATTTAAATTTTCTATAAGGGAATAGGGTGATAAGTTTACGAGTGTTGGCATCTATAAATAAAGTATATACTTTTGCAATACTTTGTATATTCTTTTTGTTGTGTGCTTGCGTGATTTCATACGGATATTGTTATAGAAAACTACTGAATAATCTGAGAAAAAAGCAACAACACCG
>JBAYVQ010000088.1:0-4220 GCA_041674565.1 Candidatus Absconditabacterales bacterium | reverse complement strand
TGAATATGGGATACTGCACGATCTATATCATCACCATTTGCAAGTAGCACCAATGCAATGTGCGGTATATAATTATCAAAAACATAGGGATATCCCCGCGTATCAATCATCTCTTGCTCTAGTGGAGAAAATTCGCTCCTGCGCTCTATATAAACACTCTTGATAGCACCACTTCTTATAGGATTGAGAGTTTTAACAATCGTCTCATGCAACACCATAAGTGATTCAGTTCTACGGAAAGCAAGACCTATATAATTGTTCTTGATATTTGGTCATACGTACTCAAACCTAGGAGCGGCACACTGAGAACAAATTTGTGCCAATTCTTCTACAACCGCGTTTTTTTGTACAACAGGAAATTTTGCTTGATATAGAGTAATATGAGGCTCTGGCAATGATCATACGGTTTCGAATGCGCCTTCAAGCTCCTTGGTGTTTCATTGTAGTTCAGAAATAGTTTGTTCGGGCAGAGTGAATATCACGGTACCGAGAAAATAATCTTGCATACTCATTCCTATACCAAATAAAATATAACCTGATTATTTATACACAAAGCTTACTCACCATGCAACATTTCCAACTCTCTCATCTGCCATTGATACTCACCTTCTACATCACCACCTGCGGCATAGACCGATTTACGAGCATAACCCATAGCAGCGATTGCGTGGGCAGCGACATGCGGAGTACTGATGGCCTGACCTACTGCTCTTGCCGCAAAGCAAGCAACATCGTTACCAATTACTTCACGGGCTGCCGCATGCGTTGCCAAAGCAGCCAAACGACATTCGTGCACCGTTTTTTTGCCTTCCATCCGCTGATAACAGGTCTCCAGTCCCTGTCTCGGACGCTTATCTGCAGATACATTTTCAAAGTTCTTTAAAACACGTTCAGCACAACGACATGCCCACAACGCCAAAGTCTTTTTATCATATATATCCAGTAGATAAAGATGATCTGTTTTGTTGTCTAGAAGAGAAGTGAGAGACATGAAAGTTAGAATAGTGAAATGCCAAACACAAGAACTATAATTATCATTTCCTCAAAATCTTTTCCATTGCCTTCCCCTTCGCCAACTCATCAATCAGTTTATCCAAATAGCGGATTTCTTTCATGAGCGGATGTTCAATGTCTTCTATTCTGACACCGCAGATCACACCTTTGATGAGCGTCCTTAAAGGATTGATTTCGGGAGCTTGAGCGAAAAAGTTTTGAAAATCTGTTTCTTGCTCCAACTGTTTTTCTAACTCCTGTTGACTATATCCCGTCAGCCAGCAAATGACCTCATCGACTTCAGCCTTTGTACGTCCTTTCCTCTGGGCTTTAGTAATGTAATGAGGATACACACCAGAAAACTTCATGTGGTAAATTTTATGATCTGCTGTTTCCATGTGAGACGTAGGTACGTAAAAATACAGACTATTTACTATCAATGAGCAGAGTAAGAGATATAGTACATTACCAATATAAAATATAATCAGATTATTTTTTCTGTTTATCAGCAGCAGTATTTTCTCTCATCCTCCTTTGTACAATCGTAGTTACAAGTTCAACTGGTAACGGATGGTGAGGAACAAAACGAATCGTACCTTTGGAAGTGTCGTATCACACCAGCTCTTTTTTCATACTTTCTATCAAACTGCCATTGCCCACAAAAAACGAGCAGTGCTTTTTTGCAGCGCCGAATCATACCAAGTTGCCTTGGTACAAAAACATGGGTATACCATAATTTATGGTTTCTATCGCCTCAGGTACAATGGACCTAATCAATGTACGCAACCCAGATAACGCATGTTGTTGTCCAGGAGTACAACTACTCAAATACTCATCAACCGCTTTTATGCCTGCAATGGACATGTGATAATATAACTCAAGATAATAGAGGAAGCAATCTGATTATCCCAGATCTGCAATAATTATTTTTTTCATCTGCATCATGGCTTGCATAGCTTGTTGTGCTTTTGCTTGATCAGGATTACCAAGCGCTTGCATCAACTGTACAGGTACTACTTGTCGTGATACGCCATACTTATCTTTGCATCGGCCACACTGTGATTCGACACCACCATTCTTGGTCAGATTATTTCGGTAATAGTCGACTTCTTCTTGGCCATCGCAGTTGATAACAAGTGATACTCCCTCATCAAAACTAAACGCATGCTCCATGGCGCTATCCATAGCAATAAACTGTTGCCCAGCGAGTTTAAATTCTGCATGGTTGATAGTTCCCTCTTTGTCTACGCCTCATGCTTCATACCTCCAGATAAAATCAATACTAGAGTCTTTAAACAATCCACTGTAAAAACTCATCGCTTCTTCAGTCTTACCTGCCATAGCACCCGTATACATCAGACTTGGTACTATCTCAGACTTGCGACCAGGACGAGTATCGTGCATGATTTGTCGACTCACTCCATATGTATCACTACATCGACCGTATGCCTCACTTCGAGGATACTTACCAAACTCCATCAAGACTTTCCCACCTTCTACCAACTTGTCTCGCATGGGTTTTACTAGATCTTCATCTACTATCCACGCACTAAAAGAGATGGATGGGTTGGGCTTAAATACTGGTCCACCGTTGATACCAGCCATCTCTAGACCCATCAAATTAAATCCAGTCGTCATAGGATTACTACTGGTGATTTTAGAATCAGGAAATATCGAACAGTACAATTTTGCTGCTTCTTGTGCTTGGTTTTCAAACCATAAAAATGGGGTTATTTTTTGCATGATACAAAAATGGAAGATAGTAAAAAATCTGATTATCTTTTGTTTATATAAGTCTTATTTCGTGTCAGTAAGTTTATGCCAAGTGATATATGATATCAACAACAAAGCGAACGTAATCACTGGCGTGAATGACATAAGCACAAACCCATCTACCACCAAGTGCGCATACAACGCACCAAGGTAAATGATGCCAAGACCAACATATGCCCACTCCTTGAGTCTAGCTATCGTCCATGGCAGTAAGATCAATAACATACCCAAAGGCTGTCCATAGCCTACCAGATGTCCCAATCGAGCTGGAGCACCGATATGCAACATACCTTCTTTTGCCATCTCACTGTTTAGGTAAAACAATCCTGGCAAGATGAATAAAGCCAACAAAATAGTAGCAACCCAATAGATGATTTTAGTAGTCTTGTTGTTTGTTTGTTTTGCGGCCATACGAGTATAATAAAAATAAAAAATAATCAGAATGCATTACGCGTTAGAAATCACTTGCCCTTCTACGTGTTTTTTGAAATTGTCCAAAATAGCTTGTCGACCAGCTTGCTGCATTTCTAGAGAATGCACCTCTTCAGCATCAAACACCTCAGTGACTTGTGTCTGATTATCTCATATTTTTTCAAACAGCACTTGTGCTTTTCTACCAGCTGGTACAAAGTAGTCTTTGAATTCTCCCATCGTGTATGCTAGTTTGGACATAGGTTCTACCACGTCATATTGACCAGTAAAATCAAATCCAAAACTTCCATCTTTTGCTTCCATCCTCCAAACGAAAACTCCACCCTCTGTAACATCATTTGTTGCGGTCGGGCAGCACCAGTCATCTGAAGCAAAGTTCCATTGTGTAATATGTTCTGGCTGAGTCCACGCATTTCGCACGTCAGCAATAGGTTTATCAATAATCGTTGTCACTGTAATTGAAGCCATAGACCGCATCAGATTATAAAATATACTACTTAACTTCTTCACACAATTGTTTCAAGTCCGCCAAAGCTTTTGGTCGCATTTCATTGAACATAGCTACAAAGTCTGGCACACCAGCTCCTTGCTGTTCTTCAGAAGTTTGCTCTACATCGATCTCTATCTTGAGTGTTGTCACACCATCTTGTTCACTCAAATAGTAGTTCTCGTGTGCTCCAGCCCAGGCAGCGTTGACTTGCTTTACGCCATTATTGACTTCGCCAAGATGTTCAATAGATATCATCTCA
This sequence comes from Candidatus Absconditabacterales bacterium, assembly GCA_041674565.1. Classification (GTDB taxonomy): domain Bacteria; phylum Patescibacteriota; class Gracilibacteria; order Absconditabacterales; family Absconditicoccaceae; genus CALMFT01. Next base: position 273 of record JBAYVQ010000088.1, on the reverse strand, counting down.
AACGGTTTATTGACGGCGATCTTGCTGTACATGCCACCAATTTGCCCTGGATTAGATGGATCAGAACCTAGGAAAAGAATTTCAGATCCTTGCGATCGATCTCCTTCATACCAAGATCCAGGACTGAAAGCAGCTGTCCATTTTCTATACGTCTCATCTGCTAACATAACATTTCGTACTTTTTCTTTTGGTGCATTGATAGTAGCTGTAAACTCTAATTTTTTAAACATGAGCGCCAATATATGAATATAAAAAATAATCTGAAAAATCTGC
>JBAYVQ010000087.1:0-4228 GCA_041674565.1 Candidatus Absconditabacterales bacterium | reverse complement strand
TCCCGAGTCAGGTCTAATATATCAAGCTATAAGCTTGATAAGAGTAGATTTACCAGAGCCAGAAGAACCCACAAGGGCTGTTTTTTTACCTCATTGGAGGGAAAGAGAGAGGGAAGAGAAGACTGGTTGGTTACCAGCGTAGGCAAAACAAACGTCATGAAGAACAATATTACCATTGGTGTGTATGAATGGAATTCACTGAGCAATTCACTTCATCTGAGGTAACTCATCAAACGTAGTTCGCAGTTTCTCGATATGTACAAAGTCCTTGGTAAAGTCCTTAAATCTACCAGTAAATTTGATTACACTATTATTGGCAATTCACCACACTGCCACAAGTCCCACAAAAGTGGGATAAGAGAAATCACCCGAGTGGATGCCATAAATAGCATACAAAACTATCAGTACCACAAAACTCTTCATGAGCAATACGGGTCACTCATACATGTAAAATAAAAATGTACCAACCTTACTAGCATACTTATATCTTTCTATATTTTTTACTCTATATACATCCAACTCGTGGTCCAACTTACCACTTTGTATGATCTCTTGTTTGGACATAATCATACGCACATCAAATCTGGACAACTCTGTATCAATATGTTTTTTCTTTGCTCTCCAAGGGTTTGCCTTAGTACTTATATAAGCACTAAAGAGGCTCACTAGCACTAACAACACCAAAAAGATCACGCTATATGCCCAGTGCAGACGGCTTACCATATACACGACAAATCACATGTTGATCAAAATTTCAGGCACATGGAAAGCCGCTGACTCCAAACTAGAGCGTCGGGTAGTAAGTCACTGATTCATGATCGCTATAAGTCTTCCCGTTCAGATTTTCTCCACAGCTGTACTATCCGCTTCGATGAGTTTTTTGATATAATCTCCATGAGCACAGTTGTCCACCACAGCCCCGATTGTCACCCAAGTATAATCTCTGGTAAACCACTTTCAGATGGTGAATATCCCCACAGCAACGACAAAAATAATCAGATAATGCCATAATGTCTCTACATCACCTTGTTGTATTTGGGCAGTCAAAGATTGTAATAGTAATACGGTAGCTAACTCAAAACCAAAAACATACAGTGCCGATAAGATTGCCCTTACATATAACCATCTGTCCTTGCTGATCGGCTCAAAAAATCTTTTCAGATTATTCATTATGCTCCTACTCTATAAAATATCTCCTTCTCCACGAGATCTTTTTTTCTACCTCGCTTCAAAGCACTTATCTCTTTGATCAACTGCTTTTTTTCTTTGGTATGGATAGGCGGAGTGTATGGATTGATAACATTGATACTAAACGGTCTAGTAGGTTGAGTATTGACACTCAGCTTAATGACTCACTTAAATCTGTCCATATTGACCAGATCCTGTTGGCTAAACTCTGGACTATACTCCTTTTCCAAAAACTCTGCATCTGGAGCTCAGACCTTATAAGACATCATGGTACCTACGTTACCAAAGATAGCTTTACTCAGATCAATCTGTCATCCCAAACCACCTTGTTTGAGCTGATCAATATACTGATGAGCAACCGCTAAACCAAGTTTATACTTTCTAGCCTCAGACAATACCGACTCAAATGACTTACTAACGTAATTTTGGAACTCATCTACATACAAAAAATAAGGATTTCTCTCTGCTTCTGGTATACTTGCTCTCCTAAGAGCTGCGACCTTGATCTGAGTAGATAAAAATCTACCCAGCAGCTGACTACTTTCTTCACCCAAAAGTCCTTTACTGAGATTTACGAGGATGATCTTGTTTTGTTGCATAGCGTCAAACATATTGAAACTACTCTGAGGTTGTCAGACAATATTACGTACGATGCTGTTGTCCGTAAATGGAGAAAACTTAGCTTGAAAGTAGGGTATCATCTCTTGCTTTTCTCTATCACCCATAGAGTTATACGTCTTGTCTCGCCAATGTCTGACAACTGGATTGGTAATCTTATCTACCTTTATCTTGTTGAATGCTTTATCTACAAATAATCTGACGATCTCGGACATGGTTCCGCCATCGGGTTGTTCCATAAGACAATAACAGGCATTACGGAAGTAATCCTGAATACGGGGACCAAATATCTCATGTCCATACATGCTCACGAACATTTCAATGAGATCCGAAACAATCACATCTCTTTCTTCCACAGTACCAGCCTCCAGCACATTGAAGGCTATGGGGTTGTTAAAGTCAGCAACATTGAAATAGATAAGGTCATCAATTCTTTCTTTGGGGAAGTAATCGAGAAGGTTCTCACAAAAATCACCATGAGGATCGATAAAAGTAAATCCTCTACCATTGATCAAGTCATCTTTTGCCATGGCCAACAAAGCAGTGGTTTTACCCGTACCCGTCTGACCAATACAGTAAAAATGTCTAAATCTATCCTGGTCAGTAATTCTGATCTCTTTATGCACACCCGAATAGATATTGTAACCGATCAGCAAGCCTTCTTTGGGGAGATGGTCTGGTGCAGGGACAATTTTGTATTTTTGTCGTTTTATTCTAGGGTTTTTGTTGAATCTTGCGTGAGGAAAGTGATATAACGAGGAAAGTTCTTTGATACTGAGCGCAGTCTGAGGTTTGCGATTAAACAAGCCCATGAAAGAGGATTTCTGACTCCAGGCCCTTGAAACCAATGTTTTCGCAAATTCCGTCAGGTTATGTAATCATTTAAATTTGAAGCTATTGAGTCCTGAGTAGGTATATTGACCAAATAATCTGATCATATCTTGAATAATCAGCTCGGATCTTTGGTAAGAAGGGGATGCCGCGAACAATCTAATCTGCACATCAAATAGCTCATCATCAAATTTTTTGTCTATGTCTGAGGACTGAGATGAATTAAACAACGGTTTTTCTTCTTTTTTCTCTGGTTCTTTTTTGTCGTCTGCAGTGTTAGTGAGATTGGTAAACAGTTTGCCCAAGAAGCTCAAAAGACTTGGTGATTGCTTTGGTTTTTTAACGCCATCAAGATTGTTTCTCTCTTCACGAATCAAAGACTCATGCAAGGGTCTAATACATACTTGCATGGACAAGGTCTCATCATAGGTTATCTTACTAAAGGACGACAAGATACTGTCCATAGGATCTGCCTCAAATTGCTCATACGTTTTCACGGGGAGCTGAAACTGTTTACTGAGTACCAAAGTGCCACCACTAGCATATTTCCCCTCGTCCAGTAGTTTGGGCATTTTTACATAGTCCACACTACTACCAGGATAAAACGAGCCAATAGATTGCTCAATATAGGCGATATATTCTTTGGGACAACCGATAATAAACTTCACAGCCTCTTCCTCTCAGATAAGTTCGAGCGTAATATAGGGCTGACCAAACCAAGTATGTTTGAAGTCATCCTGGTATAAACTCATGATGTTTTTGAGAAATTGATTCATCAGTTCTATGTTTTGTTTCATGGACTGTATGTTTGATTTTACCGCATCGGTCCCTAGATCCAAGGGTATCCTAATGAGCAAAAATCTTATATTAGCCGCTTGAGTCACGAGGTGCTTTTGCTGAACATGAAAAATAATCTGAGTCGCTCCTCGGACAATTATTCACAACAAAATAAGCATTAAAACCCAGCTCATGCAATCGTTATAATGATAGTATCATTTTTTTGCAAATTATCTCAGCAGATATTGTTGACAACGCAAGCAAGAGTAACTATTTCACGTCATTATTCAGCATCAAAATAAGGTTCAAGGAATCTTTGTCGTCGACTATTGGCAGTCCCCGTAATGATCTTCGTTTGTTCTCTCAGTTGTTGGACGTACTCATCTACATTGTCTACCTGTTGGAGAGTAGAAGTGGTTGTAGATCACAATGATTGGACCAACTTCCAAGACTCAGATTGCAGTCCTGTCAACCCTTGCACGGTGCCATAAGCACACAGCTCATTGTACTGAGCGATATCGTTGGAATCAAGGTGCTTTTGTACGTTTGCGATAGCAGCGTTGACCGTTTTCAGTCTTTCGTACAAGGCATCCATCCTGTCGAAACTCTCTTTCCAGGCAGTGCAGCTACCAAGCTGTTTGGTATACGCAACTACCTCGCTATCATACTGCTTGGATGCGATATCGATATTTTTGTAGGTCAACATCAAGCTATCTAGCGATCATTTCAGATTATCTCTATATGTCGTGAGACATGTTTTGGTAGCACTAGCGGGCAGCAAAGTGACCAATTCCTCGAAATCACTGTTTATGGA
>JBAYVQ010000086.1:0-4380 GCA_041674565.1 Candidatus Absconditabacterales bacterium | reverse complement strand
ATTGGAAATATCGGGTTATCATTGTGAGTATATGATCAAAAACAATCATGATTTTTATGTGAATATGACCTTTAGTGATTTCCTTAGAAACGTGGGCAAAAATATTACCGTGAATAATATGATTAAGAAAGAAACCGTCGCAAAAAGAATTGAAGATCCTGATAAGAGTATTAGTTATACGGAGTTTAGTTATATGCTCATACAGGGATATGACTTTGTTAGATTGTATGAAGATTTTGGGTGTAAATTGCAAATATGCTGATCAGATCAGCGGGGTAATGGCGTAACAGGATTGGAACTCATTGGCAAAATGCTGGACAAAGATGATGCATATGTAATGACATCACCATTGATACTGGACAGCAATGGCAAAAAATTTGGTAAGTCAGAAGGAAATGCTGTGCGATTGAGCCCCGAGAAAAATAGTCCGTATTTTGTGTATCAGTATTTTATGAACACAAGCGATGAGGATGTTTCCAGGTTTTTGAAAGTTTACTCGTTATTAGATTTGGTAGAAATTGATGCTATCCAACAAGAACATGACCAAAAGCCAGAACTGAGAATGGGTCAGAAGAGATTGGCATACTTAGTGACTCAGATTATTTTTGGTACTCAAGCTGCTGATATGGCACAACGTGTTACGGAGTTTATGTTTGCAGACAATAAGGTAGAATTGTTGCGTACTTGTGATGCGCACATGAAACAAGCTATTGCGCAAGAAGTATGACAACTTGCATTGAGTGACGAGCCGCTTAGTATTGTAGACGCTTTGGTGAATTCTCTTTTGTGCGAATCAAGATGAGAGGCAAAAAAACTTATTGAACAAGGCTGAATAAGCCTAGACTGAGAACCAGTGAAAGATATTGATATGATGATCACTACCAAAAATATACTCATCCAAAAAGGTAAAAAACACATGAGAGTTATCTTATAATATGACTAAGCCAACTATCAAGCTCGTTGCAACGCATAGGATCGACCCAGAGAAAGGGCGAGATTTGATCATTAATTGGTTGCGTAAGATTCTTCCTGATCAAAATTTCCCTTACCGCATCGAGTATGATATTTACGGTGATGGAAAAATGAAGGAGGACATTGTAGCTCTCGCAAAAGCGTATCCTGATAATGTGAGATATCACGGTTTTGTCTCTGTGTATACAATTTTTGCTAGTACGATGGATTATGATTTTGTGATGATGCCCTCACGTTTTTTGGAAACGTTTGGTTTATCTGCATTAGATTTTGCGCAATTTGGGATACCTACAATAGGATACAAGAAAGGTGGGGTAGCCCCTTTCATTTTGGATAATCTGAATATTTCAGCATATCCTGGTCATACCGAACAAGAGCAGTTTGATAACGCAATGCACGAGATTTGCAGCAAAAAAAGCAATGCCGCCAAGGACACTGCATCTGATTATAGTATTGATAAAGATAGTATTGTTTCTTTGTATTCTCAGTCTCATTGGCTGGAACAATTTCGCGAACTTGTTTCCTAATTATCCATTATCTTCTGAAGCTTTTTCTGCATCTGCTTTGGATCTGTCCATTTTTGCTTTTACGGCGAACATAATCACCAGTGTAATAAAAATAATGACCGCTCCTCAGATTATCCATAATATTCGTTTGACGACTACACTTGCTCATCCTCCACTAGAATCGGTATTCGCTGGTTCGGTTGTGTCGACTGGTTCGATTGTTTCTGCTGGAGTTTCTGTGCCATCTGTACACTTACTGCCAGGGATTTCTCTGATAGTAACGATCTTGCATATCTGATCTTTGATGGTCTGAAAATCTAGTGTTTCCAGGTTGCCATCAGTGACTTCTTGTCCATAGAGTCTGAGTATTTCTGACAATTGTATATACTGATCTGCTTTGTCGCTACTGTTTTCCAATTTATCAAATAAGCCGATAAGTTTGGGTTCGAGACTAGGATTTGCGTAGGCCAGTACTTCTGCCTTTGCTCTTTCGTATTCAGATAATCACTGCGTTGCTCTAAATCATGCATTGGCCAACGAATCAGTGATTGTTTTTATTTCTTTTTTGGTCTCTTGTGGATAAGCGACTTTGCTGATTTCATTGTCTAGGTCAATGAGATACTCTGTTGTCTTTTCTTTATCTCCAAGATTTTGCCCAAGATTTTGCAGGTGTTCTACGAGTTGTACGTAGTCTTCTTTATTGCTGTATTTTTCTATTAGCTTGCTGATATTTTCAGCAGTATCTTTGTAGTTATCGGGCACGATGGTCTGGTTATCCAAAAGATTTACCTTGATAATCTTACTCGTGAGTGACTTACTGTTTTCATATCGTATCTTATAGTACGCTGCGGGTGCGATGGTTTTGATATCTATCGTGTGCAGTTTATCACAGGCTAAGTCGTTATCGTCATCACCATCTGTGAGATTAGTATCGATGAAACATTTCCCAGATCCAAAATATTGTGGATATAAGATAAGCTGATTATTGAGTGTTTTTCCTAGATCGATCTCATATCCGTTGTCTGTCTGCTTGTTGTCAGGTGTGGTCAGTAGTGATATGAAAAATCTTTTATCTGGTGCATTAATAACAATAGGTTTGGACGTCCTCACTACATTACCGTACTGATCACTCACGGTAAGCTCAATATCGTAGGTCCCATAGTCGGCGTATTCATACGTAAACCATCTCTCTCACTTGATTGTGGTCTTCTCGCAGTTATTTTTATCCATACAATATTCTCGTTTTGTTTTGTCGTCTGTACCAAAGGTAGTATCTCTGATGAGTATTTTTTTATCAAATTGTGCAAATAGGAAGTTTGGTTTCAATCATTTTTTGACACTGATGGGCTCCGCATATCCTACACCAACTTTTTCTCTATAGATGACTTTTGCCTTTGCCTTAAATGGTCTGTTCTCTTCTGATGGAGTCGTATATATAAATTTTACAACATCATCTTTGGTAGTAAGATCATCCACACCATCACCATCAAAATCATATTTAATAATCCTGTTGGCTTTAAAGTCTGGTCTGTTGGAGAGGATTTTTGAGTTTACCGTAAAGGTTACTTCTTCTCCTATCTTGGTATTGATGGCATCTGTTTTGAGCGTAACGATAGGTATGTCCACGCTGTCATTACCTTTTGGTTTGATAAAAATAGATGGTCCTTTGCCGATGATGTCTTCTGATGCTATCTCTCCGCCATCGTTATCAATCATTTTTGCTCCAAAGGTATACTCTCATGCTTCACGTGATAAAGCAAAGTTTACAGAGTTGGATCCGCCTGGCGTGACTTTGATATCAAGCAATCTATCTGGGTCCTCTGGCTTATAGTAGTACCATGCTATATAACTAATACTACCATCAAGATCGACTGGTGAGTCAATATTTACTCTGATAACCAATGGATCAAACTGCTCAAAATTGGGATCTTTGATAGGGTTATATTGGAAAAATCCTATACCAACGTCATTGGAATACTGTGGGAAACTGAGGTATATGGTATTGAGTTTTGGTAGTCCATTTTTTACCTTAAACCATATTTTTTTCTTATCTGCGCTGAGCTCCTCTTTGTCTTCCACGATCATTTCCACAAACTGACATCCCAATTCTCCAAATTTGTATCTGAACTGAGTGGTAGTGTATACATCATCATTTTGTGGCTTGAACATAGTTTTCACATTGGATCTCTGACCTTTGACATCAACTGATTTGGATGAGTCTATATTGATAGGTTGGTATCTTGGGATAGAGTAGGCTGGTCCTTCTGGACAAGTGTCCGTAGGTAACAACAACTGGTTGTTTAATCCTAATACTTCATACACGCCGATAGGAGCATTATTTTCTCATATATATACGAGCGAGCTGATGGTATTTTTTTCTCACTCAGAGGATGTTGCCGTTAGTGATACTTTGTATACTCCTACTTTATTGAACACGTGTGTGATAGTATCCGTTTGAACTGTCCTGTTGGTTCCGTCTCCAAAGTTCCAAATATAACTGACAATCTTTTTGTTTGCTGCTGCTTTGAAGGTTATCCTTGAGCCTCGTGGAGCCGCTACTGGGTCTATTACTATCTCTGGTCTCAAAGCACTTTTGATTATAACGTCTTTTGTAATTTCTGCTTGTTTACCATATTGATCTGTGACTTTTAGTTTCACTTTGTGCACTCATTTTGTATTAAACCTCACATTGATTTGTTTGTTATCTTCAGACTTATCCATGATCTCGCTATTTTCTGGGTCACTGAGTCCTCGCTCAAAAGTCAGATTATCATTACTGTTGAGGATATCATAATCAAAAGTGCTTGTTGCATCAAAAATAAACTGAGATGGCTCCAACCGTTCGCTTGTGGGGCTGATAGAAAATTGTGGTACTGGAGGAGTAGATTCTACTGTGACCTTT
>JBAYVQ010000085.1:0-4438 GCA_041674565.1 Candidatus Absconditabacterales bacterium | reverse complement strand
GTGCTCCAATGTAAAAAAAGAGCAATTACATCGCCAAGTTTTAGCTCAGTTACCGCTCTTCATCTGAAACTACCTTTCAGTAGTGTCCCCAGTGTTTGGCTCATTATGCTAAAAGGGATATAAATAATCCCTTACCTATACTCCGCGTTATGCATAAATCAAGAGATTTATTATCCAGTTACCTCTAATAAATCTGTGTCCAAAATATTATCCACAGGAAATGTTCTTACTGCATCAAAAGCGCTATCTAGTCTTTTGTACCGATCTACTCGTTCGGTATTTTTTGCGTCTTGATCTTCGGTACTAGCTTGTTGTGCTTCGTTGATAGTATGCGATATATCGGCATTTTTTTTGAAGGCAATAAGAAATGTGTTTACTGCGTTGTAGACGTAATTGAGACTCGGAAGAAAAACTATAAGTGCTTCTATCTTCACACTTCTTTCATCCTGATTGACGATATTATATTGTTCTATAAACTTACGCAGATTGTAATGACCATCTATATATACGTCTCCTATAGCATCAAATGCTTTTCTGGCCTCTACGTATCGAGCAACTTTATGCTCCTGTGGTAACATCGCCTCTCACTCAAAGAACGTATCTTTAAATGCGACAATAGCATCTTTGATGCCAGGGAATTCGCACAGCACTCTGATAACATTGCCCATAGGCACGTCGCGACGTCGCGAAGAGTCAAGTCCCAATCTCGGGTCGATGGCTTCCGCTAGATTTCTGGAACCAGAATTTGATGAAAAAAAACTCATGACGATAGGGACGGTATAAATATGACTAATTATACGATCTGGTCATGGGGAAATCAAGTGATTTATGATATAAGTACCGAATTGATAGTTTTGACGGTAGTAGTTTTCATGTAGGGAGCCTCACACAGTGCTCTGAGTAGTGCTACTCTAGAGATATGCGTGCTATCTCGAAATTCGACATGTAATCCAATATGATCTGCTTGAAAGTGTTTGGTAAGTAGCCACAATTCTGCAGGTATATCTGCCACTGCGGAATGTACTAGATGCTCGTTAGCGCTATGTTGAAATGTGGGTTGCATGCTATTGCGTAGTGCCTGTGCCGTAGTACCAGGGTTCGCGAAAAAATATCACTCAGATGATATACCGTAGCCCCCAGTTGCACGAAGGATGTTTGCGCCAAGTCGCTGGTGCAATTTGCCTGTCCTTCACAGTGCTCTTGCAGATAGTTCTGGTGTGGTAAGGTCGGTATAGTCTGTGCTATATGGTTTACTATCTAGTTGCTTGAGCGCTGGTACATCTGGGTGTGAAGCGCTGTGTACGGTCGTGCGCAGATGTGGCGCCGTGCTCACTCTGAGCCTTGCTCCGCTGGGATGAGTAAACGTAATAGTATGGGATTGCTTGTCCACTTGTTCTTGTATCGCGGTTTTGTATGTTCACTGATTTTGTTGCAGTGCCTGATTCCAATCGATACTGATAGTCTTTTGTAAATCTTGCTGTACACATTGACGATGCTCTACCAGGGCATTGTGTGGCGCGAGTATACCTCCTCCAGCGTAAGGCAGGAGGATGTTTTTGTCGTAAAATAATTTTGGTTTTGGTAATTCGATAACCACATCGGCATCAAATCACAATGCTTGTACGATGGCGGATTGTCGATGTTCGAGTACCTTGACTTTGAAGGTGTCAAATACTGCTTGATTAAATCTCGCAGTTCGCTGTTTGGTGGCTTGCAATAATTGCTCACCTAGAGAGTACTCCTTGTCTTGAAAGCGAAACTGTATTCCCGAACCTGCTTGGCCTGGGTGAAGTGTGACATGGTCTATTCATCATCCGTGAAATGGTTTCCCTTGTACCGTTACTGGTTCATTGAGTCTATAAGTATATGATATCATGGTTACTGTAAATTATGAGTAATTCAGGCCAATACTTCACAACCTGTTTTGGTGACTGCGATAGTGTATTCTCGCTGACAACCTAGGTCTCCGTGAGTAGTGATAAGATTTCGTCTATTGGGGTGCATTTTGTAATCTTCAGATACTTCTGAGGTGATAGGTTCTAGTGCTAGTACCATACCTGGTTTGAAGCTGATTTGCTTGAGTCTGGGGTCTGCATAGTTTGCTACTCGTGGATCTTCGTGTACCTTTTTGCCTACACCATGCCCAGTCAGTGACTTTACAATAGTAAATCCTTTGCTGACGACGAACTGCTGGACTCGTCTTCCGTAGTCTCGCAATGAGACTCATGGTTTAACAAGTTCGAGACTTTTGTCAAGAGCTTCTTTGGTTGTCCACATCAATTCCGCCCCGATTTTGTTGGCGCTATGTCATCAGATTATTTTGGATATGGCAGCGTCAGTAACCATATTGTTGTATATGACGCCACTATCTATCTTGAGGAGATCTCATTTTTTGAGCACGTAGTCGTTGGGGATGCCGTGGACGAGGCAGTCGTTTACAGAAAGGCATAAATTCGCTGGATACCCACCAAAACCCTTAAATGCTCCTTTGAGTTTGCGAGATATAAGATAATCTGAAGCTATCTTTTCTAGCGCCATAAGAGAGACCCCTACCTCTGCGGCATTGTAGATGAGCAAAAGCAGCTCATTGAGATAGACTCCACCTGCTTTGATATCTTGTATTTCTTTATCGGTCTTGTAGATGATGTGCATGCATAAGCTGAAAGCTAAAGGCAAAAAGCTGAAGGCCGTTGTAGCGGCAAAAGGATTTGACATTGAGAGTAATTTTTTTATCTATAATTGCTACATCTCTTTAGTAAAAAATATACATTATTCATGAAAAAAGGTATTCACCCAGCATACAGAAAGGCTGTCAAAGTAAAGTGTATGTGCGGACATGAGTTCACTATAAACGATACGCTTGACCAATGGCCAACGGTAGAAGTTTGCTCGAACTGTCATCCAGCATACAATGATGGTATGAAGGTAGAAAAAGCAGCAAGAGGAAGATTGCAAGCATACCAAGAAAGATTGGCTAAGATCGAACAAGCAAACAAAAAATAGTATATACTACGTCGTTTTCTTACTACCTCAAACTCGCCTTGGCGAGTTTTTGTGTATTCATATTCAATTGTATTTTTTGTATGTTTAACTAACAATTGTGGTATGGAAGCATCCCTCAAATTAGGTCTTGTAGAGCAATACGTGGAGCATCAGGATATAATGCATATCTTGCCTCAAGCGTGGTTGCCATATCTTGAACTGACACTCAAATACAGTGCAGTGGTTTTGATTTTGGCGGTAGCATATACATTTTTGGATACCGTCGGTCCTATCGTGCAGGGTATTATGGCTATTGCTGGATTACTCGTTTTTGCCAAATATATCTACGACTTCCTCAATGCCTATATGGATACTGTAGTATTGACCGATAGGGGAGTTACTATTGTCACTATCGAGTGATGGTTTACCTACAAGGTTGATTTTTTTGAGTGGAAAAATATTTCTTCCCTCCGTTTCACACAGTCTTGATTGATTCAAAAGATATTTAATGAATGAGCAGTCACGATATCTCTAGATCATGATAGTGATTACGTGATACAGGGGGTTTCGCATCCTCAGAGACAATGCAGTATTATCAATAAGCTGAAATTTGATATGTTGACGAGAGTGCAGCAAGAAGAGCAGAGTCAACAAGCCCTAGCATTCAATGAGCCAGACAAGTTTGAAGTACTAGTTGATACCCTTGGAGAAGTGATCAATAGCTACATGAGAGGACAGAGGTAAAAGAGTCCTAAGTTATGAGTTATAAGTTTTGAATGTGAGATATTTAGTTTGTTATGAAATAGTATGGCCGCAAAAGGAATAAACAAACGAATTATAGGATTGATGATCGGCACTACCGTTGCTGGAGTAGCCAAGATGGCTTCTACAGAAAAAGGAAAGCAGCAGCTCAAGACACGAAAAGATAAAGCGATAGATGCAGCGCAATCAGCTATAGATTTTGTGCACTGAGGTATCCAAGAAATGAAGAAACAAACAAAGAAAAAAGATGATACTGAGGAAAGGAACAAATAATTACAAAGCAGCTGAGTAAGCGAAGATAGAGTTAGCAGCTTATTTCCCCGCATCCCAGTACCTCGTTGTTTTCTTCTCATCCATAAAGTACGCAAATTTGTCCATTAGGTACCCCCTTTTGGGGTGTTTTAGTGTGCACGATAATGTTACCGTCTTGCGTATCAACCCGACAGTGTTGTAACTCTTGTCTGTATCTTATTTTGCACATACATTCTAGTGGTAGCGCTGGTGTTTGTCCGCTGATTCGGTGTGCCGCATGAAGATGGAATACATCGCGAAATAATTCCTTATCGTCCAGTTCTTTGGTTACTACGACGGTATTGTTAGGTATATCTACGCGAGTGACGTAGCATTGGAAGTGGAGCTCGATGCCTCTGCGTTGACCTACGGTAAATTGATATGCTCCTTGGTGTTGTCCTAC
>JBAYVQ010000084.1:0-4450 GCA_041674565.1 Candidatus Absconditabacterales bacterium | reverse complement strand
TGCCGAGTGTTAGTATCACGATAGTGTTAATCCGCTGAGACTTGCTCAGGTGACTGATATCATCTTCTTTATGTTGCTGTTTCCCTATGTTTGCTCGTATCCATCGTCCGTACAATCCTGTAACGAAAAAGTAGAGCTGTTCTATGAGATCTGCGTAGAGTTGAATTTGGTAGAACAGGAAGATGTAGAGTGCGACGCCGAGTAATCATATGGGCCAATTTGCTATTTTGTTCTTAGCCACCAATCGTACAGACAGAATATTGAAGATGGTCCCAAAGAATTCGATATAACTCATTTGATAATCTCATATGCTCATGAGGATAGTGTTGATATCCAGGTAATGTAGTAGGGTTTCCATGGCAAGGTGATAGCGGAGTAAATGGATTTAGTATACTATTTGATTGATTGTTTCTGGAACTGTGTTCTTACTTGTTGACGAATAGTTTGAGTCAATGGGCTTTCTGAGTTAGTATATCACACTTGTTTTTCGGATCTTAGTACTTGCTGTCTCGCTTCATCCAGTGCTAGGATGTCGTTATCCGTTGTCCGATGGAATGTCCCATTCTTGTATACCGTTTTGAGGAGCGGATTATCCAAAATACTCAGCTCTGATTGTTGCACTACTTTTCTGATTCATCAAGCAAGCGTGCCATTTTGCATAATCTGTACATTGGGATATCAGGGTATGGGTTCTTTGATGGGGTCATTGGAGAGCTTGCCAGTAGCTTTCCCGTCTACTTGTGTCATCTTGAATGCTGCGGATATCGAGTCTCTCAGCTTATCTTTTGCTATGAGCAGTCATCCTAGCCCATACACGATATATTGCTCTGGTTTACATCCTGCTTGTTGCACTGCTTGCTCTACTGTTTTGATGGCATCGATACTGCTGACATCGGATACTACTACCTTACCTTTTCGATCAGCAAGTAGTCATTCTTTTCTCATTTCTGTGAGGAAAAACACCGCTTGCTCTGATAAGTTGCCGCTATCTAATCTGACTGATATAATTTTATCAGTGTCTTTATATTTCTTGATAAGCTGAATAGCTTTCTTGAGCCCACTGATGGAGTCAATGAGATCGATCAATAATCAGATGGATTGCGTTTTTTGGATTGCGTTTTGGAATGCCTCATCTTCTGTGGGGAATTTCGCTACATACCTGTGTGCCATAGTACCAGAAGACTTGAATTGTGGCCGCAAGACCGCAGTCATATCGTTGGATGTTTTGTCGTATCATCATCCTACGTAACATCACTCCATGCCTCTGTGATGCATTTGTTGATTTACTGCTGATCTATTTCAGAATTCTATCGCTCTATTTCAGATTATTTTTGATAAATAATAAGCGTCAGTAGCTACACAAGATTCATAAAATATCCTCAAGTACATTGCTTCAAACCATGCGACCAATTCTCCAGGGCCGCTGATAGTCATGACTGGTTCAGTGGGTTTTACCAGTGTACCATCTGCTACTGCTTTGATAGTGATAGGCATATATCATTGATGTTCGTGAAGTACGTGATCTCGCATATCACGGTTGAAATAGGTATTGCCTCATCTTGCTCATTGATCATTGATGGCTTGCTGGGCAAAATCTACCTCTGCTTTGGTGATAGGCGTGCTCAGTAGCTCTTGTAAGATATTTCTAATGCCATACACAACATTTGCGGCGCCTTTGGATTTTCTCAAGAATAATGTAAACACCTCTTCCCTTTTCCAGTCATTACCCACCATATGTGCCATCGTCCTATTGTAGGTATCAGTCATAAGGATTTTATTTTTGGTGACGACGGTTTCTCTTTCTCTTTTGTTGCTGAGATTTTTGAAAATGTCGTAGGTCATCCATGATGGGAAGGAGAACTGATCGTGGAAGTATTGTTGTGCTTGATGAATAGTATTCATAATGAGTAATAATCTGATAAAATAATCTGTGTAAGTATGCTAGTATACGTAGCTGCCAGGTATCATGTAATCGCGTTTTGGTAGCTCGATGATATCTTTGAAATCTTCAAATGAGATGTAGCGTATTCATTTTCTAGCGAACTCTTTAACCATTGCTTCACTGGTATCTGCCGCGATTCATCTGCTTCAGTCTTTGATATATCGTACCTTGTATCACAAGTTGGCTGCGTCTATTGCTGTGTCTCCTGGGCAGTAATCTAGCGCCACTCCTCAGGCTATCACTACATTTTGTATTCTGTTTTCTTTGAGATAGTGGTCCAATCCTGTCCCATCAAATCCACTGTATGCATCAGTTTTGGGATCCATGCCTTTGATGAGAGTGATATCAAAATCCATATCTCTAAGCGGTTGCATAAGTTCTACGCCTGGAGTGTGTATGATACTGTGATCTGGCCAGAGTGTTTGGCTATTTCTTTTGGAAGTGGTTTGCAGGTGATGTTTGAGTTCTTCAAATGTGAATCTTGCATGTGCTGCTATGTCTTTTGCTGTTACCTTTCCTGTGTCGATATCTTCCAATGTTATTGCGCTAAATATTTCTTTACCTACATAACTGGATGCCAGGGATATATGCCCCAAAGGATGTTGCTCCATGATATTGATGAGGATGGCTCTTGTGTGTTTGACATAGTCAATGATTTCTTTGGTTTTTATTGTCGCCTCTTCGCCTCCAGGCACATAGAGCTCTTGAGTGATTCCTGTTTTGCGCAGTCACTCTTCCGCCAGTTTCTTGTCAGTAAATGTCCTACTGAGATCTACAGCTATAAATGCTGTATGCGATAGGTCTAGTGTGTTTCTCATGTGGTATGACGATTGTATGTAAATGATTCGATTGGTGTATGGTATACACTAACAATGTAATCTAATGATAGCCTCATAGTAGTATGAGACCAGGGCTTGTGATAGTAGATACTATTTTTTTGCTTTCATCGCGGTATATATCTTATGAAACTCTTGTGCAGCTGTGTCCATGATTACTTGATTGTCAAATAAGTGCAAATAGTCGTCTATTTCGTCAAAATGTTTTGGTAATTTTTTGTGTCACAATAGTTGTAATCATACTTGGATGTTTGCTAAGACTTTGTTTTGATAGTGCTGTATGCTTGTATCAATATTGTAATCACGTAGTTGTTCTTGGTAGCGATGCCTTGAGAATGTTTTTTGTTTTGGTACGTACTCTATGACGGGGAATTGTTCATACCACAATAAAGATCGTGCGAGATTAGTTTTTTTAAACTGTTGTATAAATGATGTAGTTTGATCGCTTATGCGTTTTCACTGTATAGATATATATCATTCAAGAACACATTTCTTTCTTATCTGCTCGAGTATTTTTGGTGTTGGTGCTTGTGGGTATTCTTTGATAAGATGGTCGTATAAGATAGGATGATCAAATGTTTTTTGTCTGAGCGCTGGTATCCTGTAGTAGGTAAGTATTTCTGAGTCGTTGGATGCTATGTATTCGTTATACCTTACTACACGAAGGAAGTCTTCAAAAAACATGTTGTGTGGTTGCAATGGATACGAAAAGAGCATGTGGATGAAGTCGTGTATATAGTACAGTGTGCTAATAGTGTCATTGTTGTATGGTCTCATGATACAATAGTTAAAGTACTGTGTAAAGTGCGACCATTCATAATCTTTGTGCGCTTTGAAGAATATGGGCGCCCTTTCATACACTATAAAGTCTATCAACTTGCTGTAAAAAGGATGAGCTTGTAGTTCTGGTACGACTGTTATTTGTTTATATATAAATGCTTTGAGTTGTTCGGGATCTTTGTAGTAGTGTATATCTTTCATGAGGGTGTGTTATGATGTAGATGTTTCTTGTGCCAGGAAGTAGGGCGTTAGACAAAATCTGTGGTTTGGTCATCTGTTGTATGTATCATATTTTTTCGGTAAGACCCCTTTGTGTACTCCCAGTAGTAATATGTTGCTAGCTGATATATCCGTACCTATTTGCTGAGATAGTGTGTGTATTGCTTTATCTTGGTATGGCTTGTACTTCTCATATAGCTGTCCTGGTTTTATACTAGTGAGTAGTTTGTTTGCTATCAAGAGTGAGTTGATATTCTTAAACCACTTGTTTGGAGCCAGTGTCATGATGGGTATCCTCGAGAAACAGAATCCTATCCTATGATAATATACGCCAAATGGTTTGCTTAGTGATGCTATCACTGCCAGTATATTGGGATGAGTAACATCAAACAACTGAGGAGAAGTAAGTCATACGTATGTTATATCGTACACTATTTTGTGCCCATGATTACATAGTTTCATAATAATGTCGTTGGGTATAATTGCTCCATCACTTGCATTGGGATTAGAAATGAAAATGATTCCTGGTCTTGCGCTCAGTAAGTTTTCGAGTGTGTGTACTTCAAACTCTAAGCCAAGATTTCTCCCATATGCTTCGTATCACTCATATTCTCATGGTATGGTATATAGTGATGTGTGAGGGTAGTATGCCATAATATATGCTAACACGTGA
>JBAYVQ010000083.1:0-4662 GCA_041674565.1 Candidatus Absconditabacterales bacterium | reverse complement strand
AGCAGTACTGTCTATCATCATCTTGATACCATATATTCCCATAGGAGATAAGATATCAAACAACATAGTGATGATGGTAATCAGAGCCAACACCCATGGTTGTATGAACTTTCTGATTTTGGAAAACTCAAAAATAATAAACAAGGTCATCAATATGAGTCATCGGATGATGGCTTGTACCGCTGTGTTGCTTACTTGTTTACCGATGCTAGGTCACACAATCGCAAATTCTACCAGCTTATCTGTTTTGGATTTGTATACGTCTTGGATGTTTTTTGCATGAAGCAACAACATGTTTTCGTCATTTGTCTTTTGCTGGATGAGTACGTTGGTGTGGCCACCAGCGTCATTTGTTGTTATTCTCAAGTTCTCATCTCACAGCAACTTGCTTATTTCAGACTGTACTTGTACGGCATTTTGAGTAGTCTCTACCTTGAATTCGATACCACCCGTGAACTGCTTAGACAGTCTGAGATTATTGAAAAACAATACTCAGCAAATGCACATCCATATCAAACCTGCTCAAACCCAAATCAGTGAATTCTTAATAATAGGGAATCTCATTGTGTCGCTAACGATAGTAACTAAAAAAAATAATTAGATAGCTTGTGGTGATTATTGTATTGTAAAGTTTTTTTATTTTTTTCGTCTTTGTAGACGTGGTATTTGTCGTCTTGCCATTTTTCTCATGATCCGACCGTATCACTGTTGTTTCATACTTTTTTCTACAATGTCTTGCATCTGCTCGAGAGTGCAGTCTCATCCTATGAAGGCACCATCTTTGTAACACAAGCTGCAGTAGATGGTACTCTTGCTACCATCTTTTTGTGTTCCTCCACCTTGAGGATCTTTATCCAAAGGTAGACCACAAGATTGACACTGTGTTTCGCAAGGCTTCATGAGTGAGTACGAACATATGAAAACAATACAGGCTTTATGCCTGCATATTCTGATTGTCAGACACTGACAATGTCAGACTATATAAGTTATTTCGTGGCGTTTGCAATCTCTTGTCAGACACTCACAGATATTTACTATTGTCAAATTGATATTTCTTGTTGTAATTGGATGCGAAGAGCTACTATTTTGTCTATAAAAAATTACAAGATGGCTTCAGATTATTTGGTTTATTATCAAGATCATACTTATGACTATGCTTAGCAATCAAGAAGTCCGCCAACAGTGGAAATTGTTTCGAGAAACAAGATGACATGCTCATGCCAAGCCAGTATCGCTTGTCGCAGACAGTGAAAATAAATCAGTGCTTTTTACGGTGGCTGGTATGCAGCCGTTTGTTCCGTACTTGGTAGGCAAGCCACATCCTTTGGGAAGCAGACTGTACAATATCCAAAAATGTATTCGTACCAATGATATTGATGATATTGGCGATGAGAGGCATTTGAGTATGTTCGAGATGATGGGTAATTGGTCGCTGGGAGATTACTTCAAAAAAGAAGCAATAACCCGAAGTATAGAATTTCTTATAGATGTGCTCCATATCGATAAATCCAAACTTGGTGCAACTATTTTTGCGGGTGATGAAGCAGCGGGCATACCAAGAGATGATGAGAGCTTTGAGGTTTTGCAGGCTTTGGGCATACAGCATATCAAAGAGATGTCATTTGATGAACACGGAGAGTCAGACAACTTTTGGACACCTGGTCCAGTGGGTCCTTGCGGTCCTTGCGTAGAGTTTTATTACGATAGAGGTGAGAGTTTTGGACCAGATGATTGGGATATGGGTGTCAATGATAGATATACTGAGATACGAAATAATGTCATGATGTCCTACTATCAAGACGGCTCTGGTAATGGTTTTCAACCTTTGGCTCAAAAAAACGTAGACACGGGCATGGGATTCGAAAGACTCAATATGGTGTTACAGCATACGGAAACTATTTTTGAGACAGATGTATTTGCTAGCGCTAGAGCGATTATCGCTGCTCATACAGATACGATCTATTCTGATTATCTTCAATCATACAGGGTGATTATGGACCACTTGAGGGCTGCAACGTTTTTGATCTGTGATGGTGTATTACCAAGTAATGAAGGAAGGGGGTATGTGCTACGTAGGCTGATCAGAAGGGGATATTTTAATGTTACGAAACTGAGAGAACTGAGCACCGAGCAGTACGCTGAGTTTGTGAAAAGTTTTGTTACAGCATGTATCACTGAATTTGGTCCTTGGTACGATGGTATGGCTGGTAAGGCAGATGAGGTATGCGACGCTATCATCAAAGAGTGCCAACAGTTTCAACAGACCATTGCTAATGGGTTAGCGGAACTTGAAAGATTGATCAAAAAATGACAGATAAGCTGAAGTGACACCTTCAAGCTCTTTGATAGTTTTGGTTTACCTTGGGATATCATCAAAGACGTACTGCTCTCTAGGGGACTGAGTGTAGATAAAGAGGCGTTTGATGAACAAGTAGAGCAAGCGAAACAACGTAGTAGGGCATCCGCTGCTTTCGTAAAGGACACGCAGTGGTCCAAATACCTAGAGGGTGTCCCAGAGACGAAATTTGTGTGATACGAAAGTATGTTGCTGCAACAAAGCACTATCTTGAAGGATTTTGTAACCGATAGTGGTCAAAGGGTACTGGTGTTTGATGTGACGCCTTTTTACGCGACAGGAGGCTGACAAGTAGGAGACAAGGGTAGCATTACCTTGGATTCTGGAGAGAAGCTGAATATTAGGGAAACCATCAAATATGCTGGCGTATATCTGCATTTGGTAGACTAATCTTATATTCGTTGTTCAATACGATTTTATTACAGGAATTTGACAAAAAACGAGCTCTTGCGTATAATCTGACTAAGGTGATTGTGTTCACTTATTCAGCTTATCATTTCTTGTTTCTCATGGCTGCGCAAAAGGCTAAAATATTGTTATCTACGGATACTTTGTCATGATATGGTTTGGACCTTATTTTTCAGATTGCAAAAGATACGGGTTACGACGGTATTGATTTGGCCTTGTGGAAAAATTTTGACAGTCGAAACGTAGAATATGTATACAAATTGCAAGAAAAGTATGATTTGCCAGTAAAGTGTATCCAACTAAGCGATAGGACCAATCCAAAGGAGATGAATATTGCTTTGGAGATGGCTCGTAAGTGCGGTTGCGATACGATCAGCATTAACAGTCCCAGTATTTTTAACATCAAATCATACAGTTTTTTGGCCAATAACTTGTGAGGATATCGTAATCAAAATGCAAAAATAAAATTCTCTATCATCAATCCGCCAAAGCAAAACCTGTTTATTTTACCTATACCCAAGTTTCGCTTTAGTAATATCGTGGATATCATCAAAAAATACCACTGCTATCTAGCGTTTGATATGGTCAATGTGGATGATCAGATGCTGGAGAGTGAGTTTATGCGTAAGATACCCAACTTCATACCATACTTGTCTGTTATCTATCTTTCGGACAAAAGTAAGACAGGTCAGTCTCATTTGCCATTGGGAGACGGAGAGTTGAAATTGCCCAATATCCTGAAAAAGCTCAAACAATTCGAATATCAAAA
Organism: Candidatus Absconditabacterales bacterium; assembly: GCA_041674565.1. GTDB lineage: Bacteria > Patescibacteriota > Gracilibacteria > Absconditabacterales > Absconditicoccaceae > CALMFT01. The sequence goes on along the minus strand of JBAYVQ010000083.1, from coordinate 1,129 downwards.
TAACTTCAGTGTAAAACTCGAACTCAGTAAAAGGGAGCTCAGTGACCAAGGTAAAGTAGAGTTGATTTTGAAAAAGTGTAAGACCTACTACAACGAATACTACAAAGACGTCGTTATTGAGTAAGACAGTACTATGAAGGCAAAACTTTTCATACCTTTGTACAATGAATGAACGCGTCACGATTCTGATGTTTCCAATGTTTTCCGTACGCTTAGTAAGGTCTACAAGTATTATACACAGCAATTGTTTGATGAGATACTATTGGTGGATGATGGCAGCACTGACGATAGTGTCGACCAGGTAAAACTGTTTATGGCCCAAGTGGATGGTGGTATTACATTACTGAGACATCCTACAAACCGCTGAAAAGGAGCGGCTTTTTTGACTGCTTATGAGCACCTTGCTTGATCTTGATCTGACCATCTGGTTATGACTGATGCTGATATGCTAGAAGACAACAATGTCTTCGAATCATTGCTGCACAGTATCTCAAAATCCATTTTATCTAAAAATTATATGGTTGTTGTGCCCGCTTATGAATGACATCAAGCTGTCATACCCATTGATATCTCTTGAACAAGGTATTTATACTTGCCCTCTTGGCGTTATTTGCGTGACACCTACGGTGAACAAAGACTACATGATGTCTTGTTGTCGTGAAGGTATTCGCTAGAAGTAGCGCTGCAGTACCTATATCAAGGACATACCGCTTACCTACATTTGTTGACAAAGTCTTTTGTGCATCCTGTGTTTGAAGATGCATTTAAATACTCTACTTACAAAGAGCAAGGGGAGGATATGCAAACTGCAGCTCAGACGTTTGTACGTCATTTTGGCGAATGAAAACACCTTTTGGATAACGCTATGTTTGAATACGCAAAAAAATTGCCTTTTGTAATAAAATAGCTATAGTGCTGATATGTATAATTCTCTGCAACAACATTACCTCGTCAGATATGCATCGTACTTGCAAAAAGTGCGTATCGTGCAAGAACAAATTGTACTGATTTTTGAATTGAAGTCGGACTTGTCCGATAAAGATTATACTATTATTCAGCATACATTAATGCAAGTACTTGCGCATTGTGGTCTCATGAGTGACCCACAAAACCTGTTTGAAGAAATAGT
>JBAYVQ010000082.1:0-4666 GCA_041674565.1 Candidatus Absconditabacterales bacterium | reverse complement strand
GGCTATCTGATTATCTCGTACCGTTTGGATAAATAAATTGTTTGGTAAGGTATCGCCGACTATCCCAGCAAGATGGTTGTTGATAAATAAACCAGCCTGATTGGCGATGCTTGGTATGGGTAACTCGTGATAGTCTTGCAGTATTGTTTGCTTGAGAGTTGCCCCTACTCCACTTGCTCCAATTGGCGTGGGAGTTCCTCGTTGCATAGTTGGAGTTGATGCTGGAGCGGCAGTGCGAGTACTAGGTGCCGTGTTGTGTGTTATGGGCGCTAGAAATGATCTAGTGATGGAAGCATCTGGAGTATCTTCGACTTTTGATTCTTGCTTACTCACTGTGATGTGTACTTGCGGCTTTTCGGCAGTGCCTGTGATAGTGGCCGTGAGTGTATTGCCATCAGGAAATACTACCACGATTTGTTTTGTTTTGTGGATATATACTAGTTCTGTCTTTGGGGGAATGACTTTGTTTTGTGTCGGAAAATTTGTTTCCAGTGCGGCTTGTAATGCTACGCCAACTTGCAATACAATTGTTTCATTACGTATGCCCAGTTGCCTCAATAAAGCCATAAATCACGTTGCTGATCAGGGCAGCACGGTCACTCTGGCTGTATCTACTGGCCTTTGCTGATATGCAGTAATTCTAAGAGTTGGCTCTTCTCCTATATTTTGAGCCAATGCTTGGGAGTATGGAAGAAGGGAAAAGAGTAATGCTGTCAGTGTTGTTTTGCTTAGTCCGTATGACTCATTTTCAATTTTCATGGTTCTGATATGATAATCTAAATAGGAGTACTTTACATATCAACAAACTGGATCTGTTTACAAGATGTATTTCTTTCTGATTATTGTAGTATATTGACATATTACAATAAATACGTTGTAATATGAATGAGAAAAATTATATTCAAATCAACAAAAGTTTTGTACTCCAGATCGCATAATAAGCACTATCGTGACACTGTTGCAAAGCAAACCTGTTCCTACCCATCTGGTAGGTATTTTACTCTTCAGATTATTTGTATGTCTTCTATAAGAAATATTGCAATCATTGCCCACGTAGATCACGGTAAAACGACATTGGTAGATGCGCTTTTGAAACAATCTGGTACCATGAAAGTGGATGAAGGTGCTGCGCTTATCATGGACAACAATGATCAGGAAAGAGAAAGAGGTATTACGATCTATAGTAAAAATACCTCTGTTTTGTACGAGGGTACCACGATCAACATTATCGATACGCCAGGGCATGCTGATTTTGGTTCTGAGGTAGAAAGAGTCTTGAGGATGGTGGACAGTGTTTTGTTGGTGGTGGATGCGTACGAAGGGCCAATGCCTCAAACCAAGTTTGTACTCAAAAAATCTCTCGAACTGGGACTCAAGCCTATTGTGGTACTGAATAAGATAGATAAGCCGACAGCCAGACCTGACTGGGTTATCGATAGATTGTTTGATTTGTTTATCTCATTGGGAGCGACAGATGAGCAAGCAGATTTCACGGTAGTGTATGCTATTGCGAAAGCTGGTATTGCTGTCAAAAACTTGAGTGACCCACAAACAGATATCAGCCCATTGTTTAAGACCATCATTGACTTGGTTCCACCAGCTCCAGACCTATCTGATAAGCCACTAAGGATGCAGATTAGCAATCTTGGATATGATGAATTCTTGGGAAGACTTGGTATCGGGCGTATCAAGGAAGGTACCATCAAAACTGGTCAAACAGTAACGGTATTTGATAATGAGGGCGCTACAAGAACTGGAAAAATCACCAAGATCTTTACTACTAGCGGTCTCAAAAAAGTAGAAACTACGCTTGGTCAGTGCGGAGATATCGTCACTATCGCTGGTATACCCAATATCTATGTAGGAGAAACCCTTGCTGAAGACAAGACCATAGAGCCATTGCCAGCTATCACGATAGATGAGCCTACGCTTACTATGGAGTTTTTGGTAAATGATTCGCCATTTATGGGCAAAGAAGGTAAGTTTGTTACCAGTAGAAATTTGAATGAAAGATTACATAAAGAACTAGAAACAAATGTATGATTAAAAATAGATTTTGCTGATCCTAGTAGATTTGTGGTTTCTGGAAGAGGTGAGTTGCATCTGGGAGTATTGATAGAGACTATGAGAAGAGAGTGATATGAACTGCAAGTGTCCGCGCCACAGGTTATTACCAAGGTGGTTGACGGAGAGACGATGGAGCCGTTCGAGACTCTTATCATTACGGTTGACGAGGGCTTGGCATGATCTATTATTCAGCTTATTTCTGATAGAAAAGGACTTATGGAGGCTATGACCACTGAACATGGTCAAAGTATCCTAGAATTCACCATACCAACGAGATGATTGCTTGGTCTCAAATCAGACTTTATCCTTTTGACGAAGTGAGAGGGTCTGATGTACCATAGTTTTTCACACTTTGGTAAGTGGATCGGTGCTATACCCAAAAGGCTGGTAGGATCTATGATAGCCTGCCAGACTGGTAAGGTGATGAAATACGGAGTCTATAAGCTCCAAGATAGAGGTCCAATTTTCGTGGATCCTCAGCAAGAGATTTATGAAGGTATGTTAGTGGGGGAACACTTGAAGTGATGAGATATCACCGTGAATTTGACCATCAACAAGCAAATGACCAATGTACGTAACGCCGGTAATGATGAAGCTATGAGACTTGAGCCGATTGTGCATATGACGCTTGAAGATGCGTTGGGTTATATCGGTCAAGATGAGTACGTAGAGATCACTCCCAAGTCTATTAGACTACGTAAAAAGTATCTTACAGAAACTGCTAGAGCTCAAAATAAAAATAAGAAAGGATAACCTGAAAAGATGTGCGAGAAAGAAAAAACCTCTATCGTGAGATAGAGGTTTTTGTTCTGTGCATTATGAATTATGAAAATATTGCTTGGATGATAAGATAAGCATGTTCCACGTACATCTCGCTAAAGGCGCGGATGCTTTTATCCCCATCCTCTATTGTGGGGCAGTAAGACACGTGTTCCACAAAATTGTTAGTAAATGATCTGAGTTCTCCAAGATCGATAAATATATCTATGTACTGTCCCACTGGTACCTGTTTAGTACCCATAGTTATCATTTTGTTTTCATACTGTTGTTTGGCGATCTGCAGGAGCATAATGAAACCAACGTAATGATGGAATATCCTTTCTCGATTCTGGGTCTCTTTTACTGAGGCATACGGACTTGATCCGCTAATAGTTCTGTTCTGTGATAATGTAAAGTACTCTCACAAAGTCTTTGTGTTTATATCTCCATCAATTTGAAATGCTGCTGATCAGTCTTCTTCAAAATATTTTATTCGTTGTCTTTTGGTTAAGTTCTTTCGTAAACCTATATGTTCAATAGATAACGTTGTCTGAGGTCGCTCTTGAGTTATGAGCGCGCCACTAATCTCTTGTTTATAGCTATGGTACGTCAGTTGGAGATCTTGAAAATATTCTGTGTCATCAATAATACTATCTATTTGTGTATTGAATTGTCAAGCCTGCATATCTTTTTTCAAGTCTGCAGTTATGCCCTTCATTAGTTCCTTTACCTTGTCCATAAACATAGTGAATCGGGATATGAGAGACCTATCCTGCTTTGATTCAATAATGGATTTTACCTTATTGACGATAGAGGCTATCTTTGCAGACAGATTCTCGACTGTTTGTACGTCCACTGTCTGCTTATTTAGCTCTTTATTGAGATTGCCAAAAAGTTCTATTAATTCGAAATATACCTTACTAAATGGAAGTACCTCTCCCTGATTGCTATATTTGTCGATAAACCATTGATCGCTTGGTTTGTTGATAGAGTTTTGCATGGTTACGTGGTGATAAATAAATAGGTTTGGATTAATTAAATAGGCTGGCAAGATCAGCAGGTGCTGTTCCGGTAATATTATTGTGGAGTAAGTTATTTTTTGTGAATGTGATTGCTTCTTTGATATTATCTAGATCCTGTCTAGATTTGAAGATGAATGTGATATTTGATCTTTGTAGCTTGTATGACGCTTCGCCCTTGAGTTGATCTCATTTTTCTTCGTATTTGAATTTCAAACCATTCTTATTGCTGATGACGTCGGCGGTGCTGAAATTGTCATCGTACTCATTCAGAGTAATAGTCCCTAACACTACTTGTAATGATTCGTCCATTATTGTAAGCATAGATACACCATCATAGCGTACTCCATATATTTGTTGGATACTAGATGGATTTTGACATAAGAATCAGTCGATGCTTACGTCATATGACCCCGATCAGGCCATTCATCCTGTAGACTTTGCCTTTACTAATAATACCGCTTTTTTGCCATTTGGTGTATTTATTGGTAGAAGTAGTTCTTTATCGAGATAGTCTTTGAGTGCCATATGATCCACTCATAAGTTAAGTTTTTGTGCAACCATAGTACCATTGATCCCGTGCAACTTTTTGATACCGGAGTTGTCTCTATCCATTATTTTTCTTGTGATTTCCACCATGTCTCTTAGACCATTAAGGAAACTAGCTTTTTCTGCAATTGATTGTGGGGCATCGTTTTGTTGAGGATGATTCATGATGTATGATGTGGATAATGTAAATAACTGATACTGTCCTTTATAAATATATCTCTATATTTGTCAATACAATCTATTGACAAGATGATGCAAATACTTATTTTCAT
>JBAYVQ010000081.1:0-4670 GCA_041674565.1 Candidatus Absconditabacterales bacterium | reverse complement strand
TCTGGACCATATTTTTTGATGAGCTCTTGTTGCATATTGCTCGTATGTGTCCTCAACAAGAGTTGCTCCCCCGTAGTATCAAGTTGTTTGAGGTATAAGGTATCATGAATCTCCGTCGCAGGATGGGTAGCGGGGATATTTACAGAGTAAAAGTTTTGTTGCTTGGTAGTGATTTCATGTCCATCGTGAATATCAAAACCATACTTGGTAAAAATATGATACATCCTGGCTAGTTCTCTTTGCAAAAGATTGTGATGACCTAACTCCAGGGGCAAACTTACGCTATAATCTACCACATCATTTTGTAGTTGGGTATCAATTGCAGCACCCTTAATCTGTTTCAAGCAGCGATCCAACTCTTCTTCCACAAATGTTTTGTACTCAGTAATACTGGGGCCAATGGCTTTTTTTCATTCAATATCAAGCAAGGCAAGCTCTTTATACCAACCACTAATCACACCTGTTTTACCAAGTTGATCGGCTTTTAGCTGCTCTCGGTGCTCTAGGATTTTGCATGCAGTAATGGTATTTATGAATTGCTGTTTTGCTTGTTCTATGGTTGCGGTAGTTATCATATGCTGTTCAAAATAATAAGTACGTGTATACTAGAAAAATAGGAATCAATATCAACTAGAGAACCAGCGCTATGTGAGCAAAGCAAGGATGTCTGCAATCTCTTCACGAATAACATAATCTTCATTGATCCTGCAAAAATCATTAAGAGAGTCCTGTTCATGTTTCAGATTATCGAGCAATTGATAAAGATACTGCAATCTATCATTGTACAATCTTTTTTGAAAATCAGATAATCAACTTTGTATATGTTTTTCTGGTTTTTCAAAAGCCTTCATTGCCTGACCAACAAATAGTGCATAAAAAAACCCACATCACTGTGGGCCATTTCTTAATCTAATTCATTCATATAATGTTCGGACTTCACTTTATTCATGATATCTTGTACTACTCACACGATAATGATAATACCTGATCCTGTCACAATGACTGGTATGGTACCAAATCACTGGAAGAGATTTTGTAGCAATGGTATCCTATTCAATAAGTAACTATAACAAGCTAATAGTCCTAATCCTAGTCCTCACCAAAAGCAAAGGTGAGAAATTACTTTGGTAATATAAGTGACAGTCTCTTTTCCTGGTCTAATAGAAGGTATATAGCCTCCTCTTTTTTGAATATTGTCAGAAATTTTTTCTGGATTGAACTGAACAAGAGCGTAAAAGAATGTGAAAAATACAACCAATACAAAATATACTATAATAGTCAACCAGCTAGGGTTGTTGCTGTAGATATTGAACTGAGCCTCAATCCAATCAGCAGAGTTTTTGAGTCATTCTGTTGCTCATCCAAACTTAGAAAACAACTGACTAATAAGGTATGGGAAAGACACAAAAGCAATAGCAAAGATAATAGGCACCATACCTACTGGATTGAGCGGAAAAGGAAGGATACTAGTTTGCTGTACCTTACCCTGTCTTGCGTAAATCACGGGTATCTCTTTCATGGTTTTCACCAAAAAAATACAGAGCAATACGAGCAATCCAATAAAAACAAGTATGAATAAGCTGATAGATAGTGGACTACTTGCAGATGAAACAGAACTATACAAGCTAGAGCTGATACCTGCCACAATACTGGCAAAGATGATCATGCTGGTACCATTACCGATACCATGTTCTGTAATAAGATCTCCAATCCACACCAACAACAATGATCCAAATGACATAACTAAGGCTACCAACATTATAGTAGACCGCGTAAGATCAATAGCATTACCTCATAAGTAGTAATTTACAAAATAACTTACACCGATACCTTGCAAGAACGCAAGCGGGAAGGTCAACCGTCTCGTGATTTGACCAATTTTTTTAGTACCAGCTTCTCATTCTTCTTGCAATTGTTCCAAGCTAGGGATAACACCAGTAAGCAATTGGATAATAATACTCGCATTGATATAAGGAGCAAGTCACACTGCCAATAATGAAAACTGGTCTAAGGTGCCTCACAACAGCAATGCAAAATACGACAAACTACTATTTTCAAGATTTGTAAAATTTACTAGGACATCAATATCAGCAAAAGGTACTGGCACAAACACAAGGAATCTATAGAGCGCCAAAAATGCAAAAGTATAGAGTATCTTTTTTTTTAAAGTAGGATTTGCGAGTAATTTCTTTAAGGCTTCCATAGTGAGACAAAATAGTAGTAAACTGAATACAGTGTAAACAAATTAATGTAAATCTCAATTAAAAACTCAACAATAAAAGCCATTCTATATTCTAAACTCCGTAAAGGGGTGGATAGAAAAAATGGCTACAATAAGATAAAGACACTCAATGATAGATAGAGTCACTCATGAATTCTATGTAATATACATTACTTTGCTTTTTCAGCAGTCTTACTGAAGTATTCTATACTTTCGTCAAATTCTAACTTTAGATCATATTCACCATTTCACAATATTTTTACTGCAATCTCAGCATTTTTGATAAGGCCTTTCTCGAATAATGATGCTTTACTGACTACATCGCCGTTGTTATATCCAGCTTTTACCAAAGATCACAAATTGACTATTTGGATTTGCTCTCTCAGCTTATAATATCTTTTGAAACCTTTGAGTTTAGGCAGTCTCATATACAATGGTGTTTGACCTCCAGCAAAATATGCAGGTATACTTGTACCACTCCTTGCTTTCTGTCCTTTGAGACCTTTCCCAGAGTAGTTTCCTTTACCACCGTTACCTCTTCCGAGTCTTTTCATCTTATCTTTTAGTCCTGGCGATTTGACCAATGTATGGAGATTCATGATATTGCAAACGTAATGCTATAAAAATATATAATAACCTGAAACAACAAATTACTCTTCAACAGTAGTTTCGGCAGCGTCAACAGCTTCCACTTTCTTGGCAAACCTCAAAGCGAAGTTTTTAAATTTACTTACCATATCAATAGCGAGCAACGCGTTATTTAAGATATTATTTGTTCATACGATTTTACTCAACATATTGGTGTACCCAGCAAGTTCCAATACAGATCTTACAGATGAACCAGCCTTGAGACCAGTACCTGGCTTAGCAGGGACAAGCTTGATTTGAGCTGATTTGAATTTTTTTGCTATAGGGTATGGTATAGTGCCATCAGCAGTGATAGTTACGTCCATGATATTTTTGTAGGCATCATGAGTTGCTTTTGCAACAGCTGATTGTACATCATTTGCCTTAGCGATACCCAAACCCACCTTACCATTTTTGTTACCAATAAGCATAGTTGCACGGAAGCTCAACTGTCTACCTCCAGTAGTAACTCTCGTTACTCTTCTTACTTCAAGCATCTTTTCTTCATATTCTTTTTTGCCTTCTACTTGTCTCCTTGGTTTTCTGTCTCTATTATCTCTGCCTCCTTTTTTATTTTTGGAAAACTTCCTTTGTTGTCTATCTTCAACCTCAGGTGCTGCAGCAACAGCTGCCACTACTACTTCTTCAGCAGCCATCTCTGGCTCAACCGCAATATCTTCAGTGGTTGCTTCCGCTGACGTTTCAGTAGCTTCGTCTTCCTCCAACATTTCTCGCTTAAACATGGACTAGTTAATAATGAATTTAAAATAATCTGAATACTATGTACTTCAAATATTGTTGTATATGATAGAATTAGATTGTAATACCGCCCTCTCTCAATCATTCGCAAAGATTCTTTACTCTTCCGACATATTGGAAGCCGTTTCTATCGAAGACTACACTTTCTATTTTTTTAGATTGTAATGCTGATGCAACTTTTTTGCCTAATTCTAAAGCTTTTGCAAGTTTCGTACCTTTGAGACCTTTATCAATCATCTGCACCACAACGCGCCCAGCTGTATCTACTACAGTCAGTTCATTGTAAAGATTTGATTTGCCAGCAATAGCTCTATAGGCAGGAGTATGAGTCTTGATAGTCACATTGGATCTCACTTTTCTTCTTTCGTAAGAGTTGTTGACAGTAATATTGTGATGTGATTGCTTATTCATTGCAATACAATTGTAAGTATTAAATTGATGTATGTTGGTTCGATATTATTTTGATGCTGCCTTACCTGGTTTGAGTTTGATAACTTCATCCAAGAATCTAATTCCAGCTCACTTGTATGGTTCAGGTGGCTTGATAGCTCTTATTCTAGCACATGTTTCACCAAGCAGTTCTTTATCAATAGACGTGAATCCGATAATATCATTATTTTTTGTATCTTTCTCGAATGCTAACGTAACTCCATGAGGTACCTTGTGTTGTACTTTGTGAGATAATCATAATGTGAATTCAATACCGTCGCTACCATGAGATTTAGCAGTGTAACCTACACCAAATACGAGCATTTTTTTGGAATAACCAGTATGAACTCCAATTACCATGTTGGCAATCAACGCCCTCATAAGTCCCCAAAATTTTCTCATCTCATATCCTTCAGCAGAAACTTGGATACTATTTCCCTCTATTTCTACTGTAACACCAGGATACACAGTCCTGTGAAGCGAACCTTTTGGACCTTTTACAGTAATCACGTCACCTTGCATAGATACTTCTACACCCGATGGTATTTCAATTGGTTTTTTACCTACTTTTGACATCGTACTACGTAATGAAGATTAAATTTAGAGCCCTATCAGCATCAGCTTATTGGCTATT
>JBAYVQ010000080.1:0-4777 GCA_041674565.1 Candidatus Absconditabacterales bacterium | reverse complement strand
GGTAGCTCTATAGATTACATAGCCGGAGGAGAGCAAACTGTGATATTGTATGGCGATCAAAAAGGTGATGACGTAATCAATGTGAAGTGGGGTAGTGAGTTACTTGGTATTCATAATACGAAAGTGAATTAAATTTCTACCTGACTATAAGAGTATTATGAACTTCTTCAGCTTGTTTCGCAATAAAACGCAAAAAAACGAGAGCAATATTCCAGTTAGGGCCGTTGCCGTTTTTGAGCCAAATCAACAAGGCCCTTTGGCGGAAACAGGGAGAATATTATCTGGCTATGAGGGATCTACTCAGGTTGTATCTGATCTAGATAATAAGGGTTTTGCAAATAAGGTGGCAAATAAGACTCATGTGATTTATTACGATGCTCGTGACGGCCTTCATTCTTGTACAAATAGGACGTGCAACCCAAATCTTAAAGAGCAATTTTCGTATATATATTTTGATGAGGAGGATGGAACTCATCTTATTTTTATGCATTTATATTTGGCGGAAAATATACCAAAACACAGCCGTTACGGTGCACAAGCTTTTCATGCCCTTATGGACAGCAACATCGAAGATATCAATCTTTGGACTGAACGCGATGCCTCATATCAAAAAGGTGGTTTTGTGGCAATGTGGGACAATAAGTCCGATAACCTTCATGCTTTTGTGAAATATATCAGGACAGGTATGACTGTCGTGGAAGCTGCCAGGTCTACCTTCACTGGGAAAATGCTGTTTCGTAACGGTTATAAGTATATAAGCAGAGTGGTCGTACTACATGACGAAGAGGGCAATGTATCTTACGTGTATGTTTTTTTTGATAACCACGTGAGGACCTCACCTTATGACTTCCTTGCGGCTTCTCGTTTTCTTGATTAGGAGATGCGAGATGTTATTTCTTCCTTCCGTCTTGCGTATTTTAGTGTTATAAAAAATATATTTATGCACTTTCTTGCTTGTAGTAATTGCTGATAATTTATAATCAGATTTTGTAGCATGCTTGTGTTTTCGTCTTCTATGAATCTTTTGTTTTGTTCGAGGTGTGTCTTTACTTGGTCTATCAGGTTGCTTGTGTTGGAGCACAATCGTGATAAATTAAAATCTTTTAATTCTTCTAGTAGCTTATTATAGCTTTCCAGGCAGTATTGAGTTGATAGATTGTTTTGATCGATATATGCTTTGACGAGTTTTTCTAGTTCTTTGTTTTGGACCATATCGTGTATGTGACTTACTGCATTGTTTTGTGCAATGCTGTCACGATATGTTGCAAATGCTATATTCTGATCTTCTTGTATCAAAATATTGTACACTGCTATAATCTGTCTAATGACGGGAGTAGAAAGCAGAATCTTTCGTGTCTTTACTTTGATGCATTTCAATTTGAGTGCCAGTCTATCTGTCATTCAAGGCTCTTTTCATAAGAACATTTTGCTGAGTTGATCGAATGCTTCTGCCTTATTGTTCATGTATCTTATACGTGATATACTAAAATTCGAGATTTTTGAGTAGATTTGCTATTTCGGATGATTGGCTTTTTATTTTACGTGATGCTATGACGTCTTGTTGGATCTTTTCCCGTAATGCTTGGGTCTTTTCCATATAAAGATTAGTAGTTATGCTATCTCAGCCTTCTACGTGATTGGGGTGTGTATGGATTGTATTGGCATTGCATTGGAAGATTCGAGTACCATTGAGACACAAATATAATGATCCAGCATAGCTCACTATAACGAATGAGGTCTTTTTGTCGTTCTCGTGTTTGATTTCTAATTCGATATACGAAGCGAAACAGTTCTCTTTTGCTTTACATAGCAGATCTGGCTTGGTGTATGACTTTATGTTTGTTTTCCACAGGTCCGCAATTTGCCACAGGTATCAAAATTGTATATCATATTTTGCTTCACCAAATGGTTTCTCTTTGTGTGAAAATGTTTCTTTTGCTAAGATAAACTCATTTGTTGTGAATCAGGGTAGCTGAATTTGTGTAATATGCTTGCTGATGCATGAAAATCAGTTTTTGGCAACTGCCTCACTACTTGCGCGTACTCCTTTGATGTGCTCTATATTAACGTATGGATCCCACTGGCGATTCTCTTTTTGTTGTCCAAAAAAGATTTCTATCGCTTTTGTGACTTCCTGTATACTTTCTAGCGTACTTTTCTCTCATTCTTGAATCTTTTCGGGTTGCTTCTTCATTTCATAATTATATTGACAAATACATATTCAGTATATTTATAATTCATAAAATCAAGTTATTGTGTCACGGTCGCTTGTAATCATTCCAAAGTCAACTTCTAGTTTCTTGTATCGTTATGGTATTTTTGTACATACAAGCTTATCTTTTAGCCTTTAGCTCATGATGATTAAAAAACTTTTTCTGGGATTTGTTATCGTAGCATGACTAACTTGGTGTAAAGCTTCCGCTTTGACACTTAATACACTTGGTGTAATGCCATATGACTCTGGATACGCTATTCCTTCTGGTTATGTACAAATGGTGGATAATGTAAGTAGCCCTCAATATATGATATTTATCGAAGCTACTCCTTCTAATCAAACGCTTCATGCCTATACTGGCTTGTCTTCATACACTGGCAATGCTGACTATGACTTACCATCAGTAGGATTAATGAATTTGATTACCTGAAGAACGGGATGAAGTGTTTGGGAAGTCCTGACGGGCGGTGTATTGACATACGATGGCTACGCTGATTGGGTAAAAAGTCCATCATCTAGTGGTACGGGTTATAGTATTTTGATTGTATCTGGCAATGGTGCTACGGGTACATTTTATACGGGGATAGTGGCCAATCAAGCAAAATTTAGGCAAGTATATGTATGACCTACGCGTGGTCAATGTGTCAATTATAGCGGCGCTTCTTATGTTGGTGCAGTAGTCCTTGCGGATGATGGTACTGCAATTTGATGCTCCAATGTGTTGTCGGGTGATACAGACCTTATACCATATGGTGGTCGAAATGCATGGTCATCCATATTTTTGAACAGTTTTAATCTTATATACCCTCGTCTTGGTCGAGCTTGTGATGATTGTCGACAGGCGTCGAACGCTAATAACGGAAACGTCCCTATACCACTTTGATTTACGATTAATTACTATGGGAGATTGTATACGGGTGTATTCGTAAACTCCAATGGTTCTATATCATTTGGTGCTTGATTATCTGCTTATGATCAGCCACTGGAAGATGTTTTGCAGTGAAAGGAGTGAATCTGCGCATACTGTCTGGATTTGCAAAATAATACCCAAATTACTCAGATATTGAATGGTCTAACAGGGCGAACTACTAGTGGAGCGGCACTTCGTCATACTGATTTCTACTATTGGGGACGTACTACTTTTGAGTGACGTCCAGCATTTGCTGCTACGTGGATGAATATGTCGACTTTTAGTTCCAACGAGTCCGAAGGGACCTGGAATACGTTCCAAATTATGCTTGTAGATACCAGTGGCGCTAATAACGACGTAGATATTATTGTTAACTATGGTAGTATTAGGAATCAGAGTGATCAGTGATACTGTGTTGGTACGAGCTGCAATCTTGTGGCAATTGGTCTTGGTACGAGTAGTGGGTGAGTCGTCAGCTATAATTCTATAGTAGACAATTCTGGTGTCGTTCTCAATGGTAAAAGTACCCAACAATTGCGGGATGGATGAGTATATGCACTCAATACCTTATCTCTCAATAGTAACATACCTGGTCGTTTCTTATTTCGTATGGAAAATGGCTCTCTTCCTGGGACTGTAGTTGATACTGGACCTTGATGTATGAATTCTTGAGCTCTCAATTACGCTTCTGGAGCATCATCAAGTAATGGTTCATGTGTATATAATCTGACAGGTTTGGGGGCTACGTCATCTATCTTAGGCACTATTGATCTCACGTGGACACCGCCTAGTACAGGTAACTTCGCTTCGTTTGTAGCCTATAGTATTTCTTACTCTCCAGGTAATGGGCAACTGACAGGATCATCTTCTGTTACTGCAACATGATATACACTCAGTGGTCTCGCTGATGGCACGACGTACACCGTTAGTGTTTGTGCTGTATACACTGGTGCGACAGGCTGCCAGTCTATTTCTATAGCAACCCCAAATCGTCAACTTGGTGGTGGATGAGGGTATGGTACCCCCACGTCTAGCGACGAACTTTTATCAACGCAGCCACCCGTATTACCCAATGAGACATCAACTCCACTACAGCCAATTCAAACAGACATCAATATATTCAATCCTTCTATTCCAGATGGATTCTGTTACAACAGAAACAACAATGTATCTATCTTGCCATCACAAGAGATAACTGTTGCTCAAGAGTTTATTACAGCGCTTGCTTTCCTCAATGCCTATGGTATGACAAGCTTTAGTGATGTAGATGGCTTTAGTCCATTTACAACTATGACAAGAGATCAGGCCGCTAAGATATTTAGCAACTTCGCGATGAATGTACTTTGTAGGAAACCAAATATCACCATGAATATTGAATATGCTGATACGCAAGATGTTGATGCTACACTCAAACCATATCTCACTCTTGCTTACCAGTTGGGTCTGATGAGAGGAGCTGAAAATAATGCGTTTAGACCGCATGCAACCATTACAAAAGCTGAATTTAACGCCGTCCTAGTGAGATTGATACTGAGTAGCTACCTACCTGAGACAGGTGAGCTGTGGTATCAAAATTACAACGATGTAGCTACCGATCTTGGTATTATCACTATGGGGGCAGGCGATACACCTGTGTCAAGACATGATGGAGC
>JBAYVQ010000079.1:0-4968 GCA_041674565.1 Candidatus Absconditabacterales bacterium | reverse complement strand
CCTCAGATTATCTATTATATGGGTAATTTGGATATACTTAATCAGACATTATTGGGTATTGTATGACCGCGTTTACCTAGTATATATGGAGAACAAGTGGTTACGGAGCTACTGGATTATGCAAAATCATATCAATTAGCTACCATATCCTGACTTGCGGATGGGATAGACACCTTATGTTATCAACAATCTATCAAAAACAATATCCCCACGATAGCAGTACTGGGATGAGGATTTCATTATTTTTTGAGGACAAGACAGTACGATATAGATACCATAATCTGAAATGGAGGATTGGTAATGTCAGAATTCAAAATAGGCAATAAGCCCGAAAAATACACATTTCCTCAGAGAAATAGGATTATTGCATGACTGTCTGACATACTATTCTTGCCAGAAGCCGCAACATCGAGCGGTAGCCTGATTACTGTGGATTTCGCATACAAAGTGCACAAATCAATCTATGCTACACCAAACAGTATATTTCAAGCATCAAGTAGTGGCATCAACCAATACATAAGTAAGGGCATTATCCAAGCAGTACGAGATATACCAGAATTTATACAAAAAAACTTCCCAAAAAAGGAAGTCGCATGAGTACCTGAAAACAATTATGACCTAGATACATTGAGTGAAGCACAGCAGCAGATACTACAGGTTTTTACAGATAGATGATCAACGCCAATAGAAGTGTTACTACAAAAGACAGGTCTTAGCACATCAATACTTATGAGCGAACTAACTATATTAGAAATAAGCTGACACGTTTACCAACATCACCCAGGTCTCTATGCTATCAAAAACTAAAGTAAGGGACATCAAGCTTTTTGAAATACTTCTTTTTGATCCTGAAGCATATTTATAGTATTTTTACACGTTTCTGGTAATGCATCTTTTTCCATACCATTCCACAAATCCATAACTTTTTCAAATGATCTTACCGTTTGTTCTTTTGCAGTATCTGGAGTCTTATCAAGCAAACATTCCATAAGTTTTACGTATTTGTTGCAGTTTTCATCACCAAAATTATACTTTCCCTTAACCGCTTCAGCCATAACCTGACCAGTAGATGTAGTGGCAGTATTGGTGTCAGACACAGTATCAGTCGTAGTCACTTTTTTACCAAAAAAAGAACAGCCAGCCAATATAGTCGTACTCATCAATAAAAAAGCCATCATTAATTTTTTCATCTCTCCTATCTTATTATAAATTAAATACTAGTAAGCTTTGTCAGAAACTTGTCAGAAACCTACTGAACTTCAAAGTAGTTACAAGATCAATTTCTGACATTAGTTTGACAAACAATTATTTAAATTTCACAACCTGTTTTGATAAATCTACAATAAACAAGCCTTAGTATCGCGTTTTTGACACCAATTAGACAAGTAGTCATTATTGTCACAATTAACTTATATATTCGTATAACATAATAAATATATAATACAAAAAAATATGTCCAAAAACTTACACCAGTATTTTGAAGAACAAAAACATCTTGCGCTAGACAATGAGACTAAGGCAAAGCTATATGGTTCGATCAATCGTAAAATAAAACATGTAAACGGTTTTAGTCGTCTCAGTCTAGCTTGGTCAAAAGTAGTCTCTGTAAGTCTAGTAGCGATGTTGTTTTTCTCTCTATTTCGATACGGATATATACCTACCAACGTATTTCAAAAGATAGCTAGTGTTATGAGACCAAGCAGTACTGCTATGGCAGACTATGTTGGTACTGTTATTTCCTGGGACGGTACCTATCAAATTATCTTAGATAATAAGAAAGTGGATACCTCCAAAACAGATAATCGCATTCCTGTATGATCTCAGCTTGTATTGGAGAAGTGATCTAAACTATCTTTTAGAACAAGTAATGAAGCTCAAGCAGATGTTGTTGGACCAGCTAAGATAAGTTTTACTAAAAACAAAGAGAATAATCAGCTTATTTTGGATGTACAATATTCTGAAAATATAGAAATCAAACAACAAAAGCCAGTAAATAACAATAACAGAAATAATGAAAATCAAACCTGATCAAATGAACTATTGGTAGTCAAAACAGATAATAAGACTATTGTTAGTAAATGAGAGTGATTGCATATAGCTTTGGCTCACCAAGGGGAGGAAAATATTATTACTAATAAAGAAGGTGATATTGCTATTACTACCATAGATAGCAACAAAACAGTGGAATTAAAGACTAATCAAGTTGCTGTACTGGACGCTGAAGTAAGATTGTTTGCTACCAACGATGACGAGACGAAAAAAGATGAACAGCTTGTTATAGCTCTTGCTACCAAGAAATCATCAGGAACTACGATTGGTACACAGGTGAATCTAACAGAAACCCTTTTGGGTAAACAAACTGAATTAGCTACAGGAATAATATCTGTTGATGTGCAAAACCCTGATGATGGATCTCTAACAAGCATGCTTATTGATGAGTTGCGTGCTCGTGGATCTGATATAGTTGATCTCGGTGAGGCAGTAATTGATAATTGATCATTGGAAAACGATGATGATATGTATATTACAGCAAAATCTGATACCGAAGCCTACCAAAATATTGAAGTGAATACTAAGACGGATGCATTACTCCAATCCAAAAAGATACTCAGTACCACTATGGTTCAATTACTAGATGATCTTTATGTTGGCTATTATGCTGCTTCCAATAAAAACGCCTCAGGGGTATATCAGATAACAACAGTAGCACCTGTGTTGATGAAACTTTGTAGTCAATTGCATTTGAGTTGTAGTAATGCTGTGACCAGTGACGACTACAAAGCAGTACTACGTAACATAAATACAACTATAAATACTCACTATATTGTGAGTGCGGAAATAAAATTGATTAAGTAGTTTATTGTGCCACTAACACTTTACTTGGCTTGATAACTACTTTTTTCTCTCCATCAAAATAATAGTAACCTACCTCTAGTTCTCCTATGATATGACCTGATAGCTCTGTTAGGGTATATTCTTGTTTATCTCCATCAAGTTGTATATTGTGCTCTTGGAGTTTCTCGAGATCATCTTGAGTTGCCTCTTGGATCATAAGTACCTCATGTAGCTCACTATCGGGAACAAGACCTAGAGACTGTATCTGGAATACTCACATTTGAGCCAACTCTTGTCCCAAGAATGATTCGTAAATAAGCTGAAGTCATTTGATTTCTTCTTGTCCCAGGAAATCATTACTGGATGATTGGAAAAATAATCTGAGTTGTTCTAATAACTTACTGAATTTATTTACTATCTTCTTAAGTTCTGCTAGTTTGATCTCTTTTTTTTCAGTATCAATCCTCTTGATATAACTATCAAATTCATATTTGAGACTGATATACTGTGATTGGCTTGTGGTTGCTATTCTGGTTATTTTTTCTAATTCAGCTTTCATAGACTCATTACTGTCTTTGAGTTGGTTGATAAGTTCATTTTTGGCGGAATCATCAAGAGGTAAGTCTTGTTCTAGATTGTGCTCTATATCTTGAGTAGCACTTGGTTCCAACTCCGTATCTGCTATATTGTCGCTAATATGGGCATGGATCTCGGATGACTTATACTCTTGGTTACTGTGCTTCTCAGTTTGCTTTCACTGTGTATTTTTTTGATCCTGGGTCATTGATAATGAGTACTAAAAAGTTAAAAACAACTCTCATTATAATAAAAAGTGCCCTTTTTTCAATTTATCCTGTTGTGATCCCATGATTGCGTTTACGATATTCGGTTGGCCTATTTATTGGTATGGGATTATGTATCTGATTAGTTTCTTGATATGATATGCATATTTGCGTTTTATTTCTCGTACATCGCTGTTTGCAAACTACCCTCGTCTACAGTCCTTACTGAAAGATCAGCTAGATGATGTGATGTTCGCTATTATGCTTGGTGTACTACTTGGAGGTAGGCTGGGTGATGTAGTATTGTATAATCGATCCTACTATTCTCAGCATCTTATACAAATACTCTATATTTGGAATGGCTGAATGAGTTTTGTTGGTGGACTTATTGGCGTAGCTACAGCTATACGAATCATCAAATATATTAAAAAATTAACATATGCTGATATTTTTGTATTGTTTGACGCTATTGTCTTTATTTTACCCTTGGCGATATTATTGGGTAGGATCGGTAATGGTCTCAATCAAGAGTTATATGGCAAGATGATTTCATTTTCTACTATCAAAGAGCGATGAGTGTCGATAGAAACTCTTTATAAATTTCATATTATAAGAATATATAATCTGATAGATAACCAGTATAGGCGGAATACTAACCTACTTGAAGGTTTTTTTGAGGGTTTTATGTTATTTGTGATACAATCTGTGAGATTTGGTGTGTATTTTATAAAGGGTGGTGTCATTGGTTATTATCCTTGATTAGTTACTGGGCGGTTTTGTATAGTGTATGGTATGCTGAGATTTTTTCTAGAAATATTGAGAGATAATCCTCACTCAGAATATATATGGTGAGTACTAAAATCTCAATTATTGATGGTGCTTATGATTTTTTTGTGAGTGTGAATATTGTTGGTTATGAGACAATATAGCTCTAAACTTGACAAAGCAAAATAATATCATTATTATTATCATAACTCTATTTACTCCTCTAATAGGTTATGAAAAAAGGTATGCAAAAGATATTCCTTATATTGTGTATGGGTATCACAAGTATGGTTACATTGGTAGCTTTCGCTGGTCCGCCGCCCGCTGGAAACACCGATTTTGCTAATCAAAATACAGAATTTCTTCCTGGTGTACCTAAGGCACCAAGTACGCCAACAACTGATTTGTTTGATGATCAGGCTTGAGGAGGTAATGTTAATGGTCTTCTTGGTTCTATCAAGATAGCTATCAATCGAGTACTTGGCTTACTTGCTCTTATAGCCCTTATTATCCTCATCATCCAATGAGTATTGATGTTGGTAAATGCTAGAGATAGTAAAAAGATAGAAGAATGATATACAACTGT
>JBAYVQ010000078.1:0-4969 GCA_041674565.1 Candidatus Absconditabacterales bacterium | reverse complement strand
TATCATATTTCTCATTCTATACTTGTACGTCAAGGTTTGGTGTCGTTTACATCTTCAAATATACACGTTATTTTTTTGCCAACGATGTGTCCTATCCAAAGTGCATTTCTTGTCTTGATGGGTATGATCACCTCATCAAAGGCTCTGATGTGCTTGATCAAAAACCATACTAGACTGAAAAAATTATATGGTACAAAAAAGATCTTATCCACGAGTTTTCTTTTCTGAAGCAGCTCTAGGAATCGCAATCGTCATGAAGACCCCATTGGTAGCTTCCTGAAGAGTGTTTTGCGCTCTCAGGTGACAAATAAAGTAAGATATCTGATATCATAAAATATTTGATGTACTTCGTGACCCTGTTCTTTGAGTTGAATTAATTTGGGTATGCCAGAAATCATGTCCCCAAGACCTTGTGCTTTGATGTAGAGTATTTTCTTCTTACTCATCCCTTTGATACGAAGTTGTTATGATAAATTATTAACATATCGTTGATAAGTTTTCTCTAATCAAGCTTGTAATGATGTCTTTGCTTTTCGTCACAATTCATTGATTTTGGTCACATCAAGAAGTTTTCTAGGCATGCCGTCTGGTTTGCTTGTGTCAAAATTGAGACTACCTTGATATCCGATTACTTGTTTCATCAAATACGCTAATTCTTTGATTGGTATGTCTTCTCCTGTGCCTACGTTGAGGAAAGGCTTACCATCGTATGTTTCCATCAAAAATAGTATTGCTTGCGCCAGATCATCAGAGTACAAAAATTCTCTTTGGCTGTTACCACTTCCCCATATAACCACCTCTGGCTCATTATTTACTTTTGCATCATGCATTCTTTTCATAAGCGCTGGTATCACGTGACCATGTTCTGGTGAAAAGTTATCACCAGGTCCATAGAGATTGGTAGGCATGCATGATATGAACGTCTGACCGTATTGGTCGTATATTTTTTCGCATAGCTTCATGCCAGCTATTTTTGCTATAGAGTATCATTCATTAGTAGGTTCTGGTTTTCATTCTAGTAGGTACTCTTCTTTCATGGGCTGTTCGCAGCTTCTTGGGTAGATACAACTGCTGCCCAAAAAAAGCAACTTGGTGACCCCTGCTAGGTGAGCTGATCGTATCAGATTATTTTGAATTTGTAAATTTTCATACAAAAAATCAGCAGGATAGCTCATATTGGCTTTGATTCCTCAGACTTTGGCCGCGCATACAATGACGTATTCTGGTTTCTCTTCTTCAAAAAACGATTGCACTTGTTGTTGGTTTAGAAGATCAAGTTCGGAACGTTTTTTGAGAATCAAGTTGCTATAGAGCTGATCTTGTAATGCATGTACAACTGCGCTTCCTACGAGACCAGTATGTCAAGCTATATAGATTTTATTATTTGGATTCATTGTTGGAGATCTGATGGCTAAACAATCCTATATTGATTTATAAACTTTCCATGACCTTCAAGACATAGCTACTCACTTGTTACACCTACACCTTCCCTGCGTGCAATGATATCTGGCTGTGCGAGAGCACCTAGTTCTGGTTTTTGGAGGAGCTCTAAGAGGATTTGTATCTCTTGTTCAGTGTACTCTGGGCTATTTCCGAAGTAAAATCCATACTCATGAGCTTTTTTTGCGTTAGTGCCTTGGTTTGATTCTCCATAAAGATCTTTCCAGAAGGGTTGCTGTGTGAGGTCTCATCATACGATTGGTCTAATTTCCACTCCTTGAGACTCAAATTGAGCTCTGTATAGTTCAAATGTCTCTTTGGAATTGCACACTACTGGAATTGCGAAGTTGGAGAATAGCTCCATGTGATCTATGCGCAGTGGGTGAAAATCGTCATTAGCATTGACTGTTGCAACGAAACGCTTCGCGTTTTGTTCTCTGATAGCGACGATTTCATCTATGTATTTCATCTGCTGACATCCCAGAAATCCTGTGACCTCGTTGGGTCTCAGATTATATCCTAATGTATAAAATGTGTACTTAGCAAAAAATGTACCATCTACATCATATTTTTTTCTGATAGCATTTTGCCTTTCTGCATCAAGATTTCTATCTCG
This sequence comes from Candidatus Absconditabacterales bacterium, assembly GCA_041674565.1. GTDB lineage: Bacteria > Patescibacteriota > Gracilibacteria > Absconditabacterales > Absconditicoccaceae > CALMFT01. The sequence continues at coordinate 2,913 of JBAYVQ010000078.1, read as the reverse complement.
TCCATGAGCTCTTACCATACAAAGCATAGTGTATAATTCTTCGTCATCAGTACACACCAATCCACCTTCAATAGTAGAAATATGGTGCCCGACGTAAGTCGAGAACGTAGAAGCAAAGCCATAACTTCCAAGCTTTTTACCCTTGTAGACTGTGCCCATAGATTCACAGTTATCTTCCAATAGTAAGATACTATTTGCTTCGCAGTATTGAGCTATCTCATCTATATTATCGCATCGACCCAGTAAGTTAGTGATGAATACACATTTGAGATCTTGTACTTGTTGTACAGTGCGTAGTGACACATTGAGTGTATCCAACTCTATGTCCAGCGGCACTGGCGTGAGACCCAATTGTATGATAGGCATGACGTCTGTTGCTCGCGTGAGTGCGGAAAATCCTACTTTATCTCATTTTTGCAACTTACCCATATTGAGCATAGCTTGTATGAGGGCCAGGTTGGCAGAACTTCCACTGTTGAAGAAACGACAGTATTTTTTCCCTTGTCGTTTTGCAAATAGGTCCTCAAACTGATTGCAGTGCTGTCCGATGCTAAATTGAGCTGCTTGTTGTATAAACTCGCATAATCTGTCTTTTGTTTCTTGCTCATGTAAAAAAGATGATTTGATGAGCTTGATCATGGGTTGTGCTGCTGAGGGATAAATGTATCATAAATGTTTCATGTCTTCAATTCTTTTCTTAACCATAGGATGAAGACTGTTATCCTCTGAGTCAAAAAACTTATGTCCACTGTGTTGATCATCACTAATTCCTATATGTTGCTCCTCTTGTTGGCTGAGTCTATAGACATAGGTAACAGGAATATAATGGGAGCTTACTCAGGGATATGTTGAATTATCAAGAAGATCGTCATATACCCCAAGAAATTGCAGCTTAGTAGGGTCAATATCCAATCCTACCTCATCTTTGGCTTTTCTGCACGCGGCCTGTATCATGGGTTCTCCTTTGTTGATTCTGCCTCCAGGGATATAGTAGATATCTTTGAGCGGCTCGTTGTTCCTATAACATAAGAAGAGTTGATTTTTGCTGTTCAAGAATAGTAAATCTACTGTGGATATTACTGCATTTTCGACAATTTGTCTATACAGTTCTTCGGGAATAAACATCGCTGTGCTTCTTGATTGATAAAAAATAATCTGATAGTTAGTTTGTTGTCGTGTGCGTTATGTTTTTTTGTAAAGTTGATGGCAAGTCTAAACTCGAAATGTCTAACATATCAAATCCATGATCTTGTAATGTCTTTTGTCTTTTGAAGAGTTGTATATCAGATTCCATCATTTCTTTAACGATATCTTGTAGATCGTAAGTCGCTTGTCGTCATAGTTGCTTTTTTGCCTTGCTAGCATCCCCCAACAATAGGTCTACTTCCGCAGGTCTAAAGTATCTAGGGTCGATCACGATAAGTTCTTTGTTGGTAATGTTATCATATCATACTTCTTCTAGTCATTCTCACTTTCGTACGATATCGATGCCAATCTGCTGAAATGCCAACATGATGAATTCTCTAACTGAATGTGTTTCCCCTGTGGCTAATACATAATCTTGTGGCGTATCTTGTTGCAACATAAGTCGCATACCTTGTACATAGTCTTTGGCATGTCACCAATCTCTTTTTGCATCAATATTCCCTATATAGAGTTTATCGAGCAATCCCAAATGGATCTGCGCTGCGGCTCTGGTTATCTTTCTTGTTACAAAAGTTTCTCATCTGATAGGGGATTCGTGATTGAATAATATGCCACTACATGCAAACATATTGTAACTTTCACGATAGTTGGTAGTAATCCGATGCGCGTACAATTTTGCCACTCCATAAGGAGATCTAGGATAAAATGGTGATGATTCTGTATAGCCTGACTCAGGCATGTTGAATCCCATTCATCCGAACATTTCTGAGGTAGATGCTTGATAAAATTTTGTTGTGTGAGCTAGTCAGTTACTTCTGATAGCCTCGAGGAGTCTCAGTGTCCCCAGCGCATCAGTGTCTGCTGTGTACTCAGGTGCATCAAAACTGACTTTCACGTGGCTTTGAGCAGCGAGATTGTATACTTCATCTGGTTGTATTTGTGCTACAAGTTGCATCAGGTTGCTGCTATCTGTCATATCGCCATAATGCAATATGAAACGATTCCCAGTCGCGTGGATGTCTTGAAAAAGATGATCCACTCTTGCTGTATTAAGGGAAGATGATCTTCTTTTAATGCCATGGACTTCATATCATTTTGATAGCAATAAACTAGCGAGATATGCTCAGTCTTGTCAGGTTACTCCAGTTATGAGAGCTTTTTTCATAAATATAGTGACTGATGATAAATAAAGATGGTACCTATTGCAGTAACGCCAGTTCTACAGATTTGCAGGTTGCGTGTATCAAGACATGATGGATATTCTGAATCTGGAACGTTGATTTCCCAGATACGAGTAGTGGTCCTGCTTGCACAACGATTGCTATATCAACTAGATCTTTAAGCGCTCAGCCATTTCAGCCCAACCAACCAATTGTTTTCATACCCAGTGCCTTTGCTACTTCAACTGCTTTGATGACATTTTGTGAGTTTCCGCTGGTGGATATTGCTACCAATATATCTCATGATTTTCCAAGGGCCTCCAGCTCCCTTGCGAATACTTGATCGTAGCCATAGTCATTCGCTACGGCCGACATGTGGGATGGATTTGCTCACAAAACAAGCCCAGCTAGTGGCCTTCTCTCTGCTTCATATCTGCCAGTGAGTTCTGCTATAAAGTGATTTGCATCGGCGTGGCTGCCTCCATTGCCACAGGCAAATATCGTTCCCTGATTTGCTAAGCACTGTGTGATGTGATCAATTGATTGTTGTAATTTATTCAGATTATCTTCATCATTCATAAATAATGTCTGCGTATTGATGGCTTCT
>JBAYVQ010000077.1:0-4981 GCA_041674565.1 Candidatus Absconditabacterales bacterium | reverse complement strand
TTGAAAAGCGCTATCGAAAAATTATAGTGTAGCTGCTTCGGGACTTAGTTCAGATGGATAGAATACACGGCTGGGGGTCGTGTGGTCGTGAGTTCGAGTCTCACAGTCCCGAGATCGTTATGATGGCCAGCAGATAGGCTATTTTTTTGTATAGAATTGATTAATACTTGTTTGTTTTTAGGTTATTTTATATATGTATTGCGATGTACATTATGAAAAAGTGAGAGCTGTTTTACTTAGATTTCAGTAAAGATAAACTGCGAGGTTATGAGAATCCCAAAGCCTTGTCATGTGTAAATGCATTGAGAAAGGCAATACAAAGTGGAGACAGTATACCTCCTGTTCATGTATATGAGTTACAAAAACCGTATTACAGTGAAGAACTCCACTGATCCTATGTCTTATCTAAGTATGATTGATGATGACATCATAGGGCAATTGCTCATGTTTTGGAGTGAGTCGCTTTGCCTTGTGTGTATGAGTGAATAGATTCGCTCTCTCAATACTCAAAATTTCAAATAAGATGAGTGCTCCTTGAGGTGAATAAGATACAAGTCATAGATGATGCGTGATTTATGTTAGGTAGTGCCATAAAAAATTGAGTGTTTTATAGGACATGACTAGGGCTTGAGTAAGTTACCGCCTGTCTTTACATAATGCCAAAGTCTATTTTGTACTTTGGATATTTGGATATGAAGTAGCTAAAAATGGTCTGAGTTTGATCAGATACATTTCGCTCTTTGACTGAGTTTTTGTAGTCAATATACATCTGATCATAGTACACTTTTTCCTTAGGAAGAATTTCATTGCTTGTGATATAAGTGAATTCGCGGATATTTCACTCAGATACTGGAATGCCATATACTCTTGTGGTAATAGTTGATCCATTGGTATTTACTACGGTGGATTTGTCATAGCACTTTAGAGATTTTTCTTTTTTGATCATAAGAGACTCTAGTTTTGTTGGTTTGGCTTCAATGGCTTTTGTTGCTGTGGGTTTTTTGTTTGACGTAGTTATCGTTGTTTTTGCTTTGTCTGTATATGCTTTGATTGGTTTTGGAAAGGTGTAAAAAGGTATCGCAAAATACTCTTTTTTTATTTCTCATTGTGGATTTCTGGATACTATTTCAAATCTTCTAATAGAGGAGACATTTTGGTATTTGAATTTAGTGAAGTCACTATATCACCGTTCGTATCAAGCTTTGATTTTATATGCTCATGTCGCATGCGAATATGATTTTATGTTATTTTTTATGGTTTCAAAATCACGTCAATATTTTGGTTCGATAGATCATGGGACTGGGCTTCATCATCGATTTACTCCATATCTCGCTAGAAAATTTTGATTCGGATGATCCAGACTGTAATGATAAAAATTGGTATACTGTGTGGTTCGCGGGAATGCCATGAATCATGCATATCCGTATACATCCAAAGTTTGTTTATATTTTGCAGCCATTTGATTTATTTTTTCTTGATCACTGGGATCTTGTATTTCTTTGATGCTTGTGATACTGCATCATGGCTTCATGATAAATGGAGATATCATAGGGTCGTTATAAAAACTGATATTGTTATACTTACCCGCTTCGGCATTTTTAAAAAAATCTATCTGCATAGTCCCTTCTAGATTACTGTGGTAGCACGATAACCGTTCATTATATAGCAATTCATATTGATCTTGTTTTGTACACACTAGTTCTCACTTACTATTCATTTTTGGCCAATCGAACTCATCCACGTTTTTAGGTCGGGGGTAATCCTTGCTTTTTACTTCAGGGCTTTCTGATTGTTCAAGTAGTTCCATAGCGCTTATGGCAAAATGTAAAATATCCTGATTATATACACGAAATAATATTATGCAATTTTTTGTGTTACAAAGGCATCTCACTTATCTCGGATTATTACAACGACTTATGCATAATCTGATTATCTTCATATTTCCAAGTCCTACACTCTCAACGCCCCACGAAAACCCCTACTAGCGTAGTACGACTCTGCACCATTGTGGTAGACAAAAATAGTATCATAACGACAATCAGCAAAGATAGCACCGCCAAGTTTTCTGATGCTGGCAGGCGTTTGTATCCAGCTTGATGTCTTCGTATCAAACTGCCCGAGTGTTTGCAGATATCTATATTGCTCTTCAGATAATAGAGTAATACCCATAGCACTAGCTACATCCATAGCGCTGTTGTCGGGTTTGTGTTCTTTCCTTGATGTTCGTGCTGCACCGTCATAACAAAGGCTTCTGCGACCTTTGGGACTTTCTGGAGAGCAGTCAAAAAATGTATACTCATTTGTTTTGCTGTCATAAGTCACAACATCTGGTTCACCGCCACTTGCTTCCATCTCATGCAATGACCGTAACTTATCGGGATAAGCTTCTAGCTTTGCTTGTACTTTTGCCCATTCAAGCCCTTTGTGACGATTCATGTGTTTGTGGAAACGAGCCTCCAGCGTCTTGAGGAGCTCTTTGGTTTGTGCTGGTGATAGCGTATTGGTTTTGCTCATGCTAGTGTCTTGAGGATAAAATAATACTCATCTATATATATTTCTTTCTCGTAATCTACAACTATTGCAGCGTGTATGTTTTTGTTTGATACATAGTGGTGTTTCGTATGAAAAAACCCAGGGATGAGTTAGTATAGTGAGAACAGTTGTAGTCGTTATTTGGAGTATTGTATGTTGAAAGGGTATTTGTATTTAGCAAGCACAGTTTGTTCCGCATGAGCAAGTTTCGCAAGTACAAGGTGAGCAATTACATCCGTTTGTTGATTTCATGATAAGAGGAGGAGAAGATAAATGTGTTTGATAGTTTGCATTATTTCATACCCTATCCCTAGGCTAGGGTTAATATAATCCAAATATTTCAAAATGCAAGAGTATTTTTTGTGGAAATATATTGATGTATTTGCTGCTATAGTATTGATACTTTCATCTTATATGGTCTATGTATCTAGTTCGTGCCTAGTAATCTAATATTATGATGTTATCATTATCGCTAGATGGAGCTAGTTATGCCATCTTGAAATCTGCACATCTTGTATTTGTAATAAACACTATATTTTTTATACTGATTGTTCTTTAATTTTTTTATTATCATACGTATGTATCAAAAATCACTATTCGCATTGTTTGTTATCGTAACACTTACTGTTCAAGGTTGTAGCATGGCTCCAAAAACAACAACTGAGACGCCAGACACTGCTGCTGTAACGACTACAGGTACTGAAGAAACAACAACTCCAACACCAGATACTACTGGTACAACAACTACTGCATCAACGCTCAATGGTACTTTCAAATTTGCTGATAAGTACATGACTCCAGGTGGAGAAGAACCTATGGATGTGACAGTAACTATCGTTGATGGTGTTATCACTGCTGTAGAAGCAAAAAACGTTGCTATCTTGCCTAAAAGCGTATCATTCCAAGATAAGTTTATCGCTGGTGTCGCTGGTGTTGTTGTCGGTAAAAATGTAAGTGATGTAGAAATCACTAATATCAATGGTTCAAGCCTTACTGCTCAAGCTTTCAACAAAGCTCTCAATAACTTGGAACTACAGTAGTCTGATTATAGTACATCATTATGGAAACATATCATTTTCGTAAAGAATCCTGTGGTAGCGTACTGAGTATCGCTATCACATCATCAAGCGACCCCGCAGCTATCGTGCGGGGTTGTTTTTCGATTTGCGATGCGTTTGAGCAACGTTATTCTAGATTTATTCCTGGTAATTGGCTGGATACCATCAATAAGCAGCAAGAACAAGGGATCACCTTAGATGATGAAGCAAGCAAGCTCATCAAGTTGATGTTGGAAGTGGCGGAACTAACACAGTGACTTTTTGATCCTACCGTGATAGCTACCTTGGAGGCCTACGGCTATGATAAGGATTACTCTTTCCAGAAAAAACAATGAGGACCGATGGGATATAAGCATGTGCAACTACATGACAATATACTCGTGCTACATGACGGCGTGAGACTAGAATTTGGGACCGTGGGAAAGTGATATTTATTGGATGTTATGAAAGATAAGCTGATACAGTCTGGTATCCAGGATTTTGTACTAGATTTTGGTGGAGATATTTATGCGCAGTGATGACACAAGATATGATTGGAAAATCCTTTTGACCTGCAGCAGGTGATAGGTACCATCCAAGTGGATGGGTTTGCTGTGGCATCTAGCAATGGTAAAAAAAGAGCAGTGGGAGATTTCCATCATCTTCTGGATGCGGTTACTGGCAAGCCAGTCATGGATATTGCTGGTGTGTATATTGCTGCTCCCAGCGGACTCTTGGCAGATACCTATAGCACTGCGGTGTTTGTTAGTGGTGCCCAGCGCGGTATGGAACTCTTGCAACATACCAAAGATATTAGTGGTATGATAGTGTTTGCGGATGGGTCGTATCGGAAAACCTACGACTATCCTGGTCAGTTATTTGAGTAACACTTCAGCATTGAAACGCTCTTTGTTTTGCTTATAGTTTGCCTAAGTTTATTTCCTACTACATATTATGTTACCACTCAAACAAGAACTAGAAGCAAGAGGACTGCTCAAACAATATAGCAACGAAGATTTTTTTGCGTTGTATGATAAGGGTGGCCAGACGTTTTATATTGGGATGGATCCTAGCGCAGATAGTCTGACTATCGGTAATTTTGCTATGTTTATGACCTGCTTGCAGTTTATGAAAAGATGAAATAAGCTGATTTTTATCGTAGGTGGAGAGACAGGAATCATTGGAGATCCCGGTGGGAAGGATAGTGAGAGAGTGATGCAGACCATGGAGGGATTTAAATATAATTACGATAGTATCAACAAACAGGTGCAATTTTTGTTAGCAAACGTATTGGAAATATCGGGTTATCATTGTGAGTATATGATCAAAAACAATCATGATTTTTATGTGAATATGACCTTTAGTGATTTCCTTAGAAACGTGGGCAAAAATATTACCGTGAATAATATGAT
>JBAYVQ010000076.1:0-5097 GCA_041674565.1 Candidatus Absconditabacterales bacterium | reverse complement strand
CAAGTCTTGCAATTATGTCAAACATATCCACTGTCATATTAGTTTTTTATCCCTTACTATCACAATCATGAGATGACTCATAAATGCTATCAAATGGTGAGCTATAGGTCTAGCAACTGGTCAGATCATATCTGGTTACGCTAAAGACAAGACATTCAAAGGAAAAGTAGATGGAGCAAAATGACTAAATAAATTCAAAGTCGCTCGAGACTATCTTGTATCAACCAACAAAAAATTGATTGAAGAAGTTGACACAGACAACGTAGTAAGCAGTATCAAGAAAACCGCACACGAGGCACAAACACAAATCAAGCAAATTGACACCAAAAAAGTAGTTCAACAAGCTACACAAAAGCGAGATGATCTCGTAGACATGCTTCAAGAAAAGGTAGTACACTTGGAAGAAGAAGTGATAGAGTTCGAGCAGAATGCAAAAGAATACGCAGAGGAAACATGGACAGAGTATTACAGACAGATATCAAGCAAGTTCGCATTATTCAAGAAAACTGTGTCAAAACACATCTTACAGTGAGCATTGGCAGCGGAAGAACAATTTGGTTTGGAACAAAAGATAAAATTTCTCGGAGATAAACTGGATCATATGAAACATCAAAAAAAATAGGTATTGAAAAGCGATAAAAACAAGCTCATTACGAGCTTGTTTTTTGTCAAATACGAATACTTATATTCGAGGATTACACTTGCAAAGTGGCATAATCAAATTACTATGGACTAACTTTTACAGCCACTTTGACAGCATGTCACCCATATATTTTTTTTACGGAGATCCTTTTTTTACAGAGCTCAAACTCAAGACACGGAAGAAAGAGTTTGCCAACAAGTACGGCAAAGAAAACATCTTTCAATTTTCTGCAAAAAAATTTAACACTACGGAAATAGTGAGTGCTATATGGTGATGATGATTGTTTACTAGCAAAAAGATGGTCATCATACAGTGATTACCTCAAGATACTACTAGCAAATTTAATGAAGCAACCAAGGAGCAACTCAATAACTTCTATGAGTATTTTTTAGCAAACAAACAGAATATATCAGAAGATAATCTGACCATATTCGTCACCAGCAATCCCGACAAGAAAACAAAACGAGCAAAGTACTTTTTGGAGTGAGGCGACGAGCAAATCAAATGATCTGAACACAAGGCAGATAAGAAATCAATAAGCAATTTTATCCAATCCCAATTATCAGAAATCACGTTAACATCTAGCCAACAAGAACTTATCCTAAGTTTGTGCAACGAGAATATGTATCTAGTAACAAACGAGATCAATAAAATAAAAGCATATATACAAGCACACCCTCAAGTATCGCTCACGGAAAAGATGATAGTAGAAATAGTGTCATCATCGACAGCCTACGATGTACGAAGTTTCCTGGATGGGATTATCTTTGGAGGCAGCGCAAAAAGCACTGAGAAATTGATCAGTTTCGCTCGTGCCGATAATAATGAATTTCAATTTCTTGGACTACTGTATCGAAGTATTGGCGGTATCATCGGACTTATTGATGCACGAAAACATGGCATACAAAGTTCTGGAGATCTTGCGAAGTACAGCAAATTGCCACCCTTTACTGTATCACGTTACTTGCCAAAAAAACCCGATATCATTGCCAAACAAGAGTACTTCAAACATATCTATCACCAGCTCATTGAGATGGATTATAAACTCAAAACAGGCATGCTTCCTCCAGAAAGCTTTTGGCCAAGCATCTATGGACTTTTTGCATCATAAAATCATTACATTCATCATGCGTATCGAGCAAGCAAAAGCCATCACACTTATTGAGATTCTTATATCCATTGCGGTTTTTTCGGTGGGAATTTTGTCGATATCATATCTGATTATTTCCAATATCGGTCTTTCGGAAAGAGCAAAGATGAAGACTACCGCAACTATGCTCGCCAAAGAATGAATAGAACTGGTCTACAATCGTCGCGATACCAATATCAAAAAATGACGACTGCGAAACTGTCTGGAGCTGGATGCAAACAGTTATGACGGGAAATGCTGATCCTATTTTCACGATCCAGCAGATACCAACGGAAGTACAAGACGAACAGTAGTGACCTATTTTGATAAATGATACATATTCCAACCAGCAGGCGATCTAGCCAATACCAAACTCTACAAAAGACCAAGTCCAGACTGAACATTTTCTGCATTTACAACATTTTCATCATTTGGTATCGTTGGCACCAATAGCGCTACATCATTTTCAAGAACAATCACCTTCACACCCGTATACCTCGAGCCTGAAGGCAAAAAAGATCATGCTGACAAACTCCTAAAGGTTACGAGTACCGTATCATACAAAAAAGGAAGTCACAGTGGCAACGTATCTATTGAAAGTTTCATTGGTAACACACTAGATACCATACCCTTGGACTACTACAGCAACTAATTTAATACACAAGCATATGCTACCCAAACAATACCGCCTCAGCACCAAAGATATCAACTATATCCTCAAACGCAGACAATTGATAACCACGCCTGATTTTTTGTTTTTTTTCGTGCCTCAGTATCAAAATCGCCCCTATAACCAATTCGCCATACAGCTCTCCACAAAACTACACAAAAGATCAACTAGAAGAAATAAGCTGAAAAGGATGTACTACGATCGTATACAAACTTATATCAAAACACAAACACAATCTCAAGGGTTCGTCAAGACAATAGCACTACCCCACAAGACACATGTAGAAAATCGAAATAAACTTCTAGATCACAAAGATCGAGATAGCGTAAGCAAAAAACTTGAAGTATCACTACCTGCTTTATTCAACAAGCAAGATAAGATACAAAACCGCCCCAAAGGCTAGGAGTTGTTATTGGAGACAATATTGTTAGTATGGAGATCATCTTTAGACCTTAGCTATAACGAACACATGTGGAAAATTATCAGAGTAATACTCATACTTGGTGTGCTCACTTTCTGATTATCATACATATTCAATCCGTATCAAGATATACGCAGCGAAAATGGGAAAGAGATAGCAACCAAAGTAGTCAAATCATATGATATCGATCTCAATGAGTTTTTGTCCAAATATAATGCTCGCGAATTCAATGAAGTAGAGATCATTGGCGACGAAAAGCTCGTTGGTAAAAAAGAAATAAGTACAACATTTTTGATCAAAAGCGCTACACTGGGTGGTGATATATACGAGAAAAAAATAGAGACATACGTCAGCCACAAACCCAAAACCACTCCAATTACTGATTTGGGAATCAAACCAGATACAGGCAGCGGTGCTATGAAACTCGTCATCAACAATCAAGAAACAGGTATCGTGAGTAAACTCTTGCTAGATATACTGCCATCTATAGCTATTTTCGTGTTATTTATCTTCTTACTCACCAAGTTTGGTCCAAAATGAGGTATGCCATTTGGCATTAAGATAGGCTCTCTCAATAAAAAAGATGGAGCAAGCGCGCCCAAAACAACCTTTGTGGATGTAGCAGGTATGGAAGAAGTGAAACAAGAGCTTGCGGAGATCGTTGATTTCCTCAAAAACCCAGAGAAGTATAGAGCTGTGTGAGCTAGGATACCCAAGTGAGTACTACTCTACTGAGCACCAGGAGGAGGTAAAACCTTGTTGGCTAGAGCCGTAGCATGAGAAGCGAACGTACCTTTTTACTCTGCAAGCGGAAGCGAGTTCATGGAGATGCTGGTAGGTATGGGCGCAGCAAAAGTAAGAGAACTATTTGGTAAAGCGAAACTCACATCTCCAAGCATTGTGTTTATTGATGAGATAGATGCTATCGGTAAAAAAAGAGGCTCGTGACATACGGGATGACACCAAGAACAAGAGCAAACACTCAATCAGATCTTGACGGAAATGGATGGATTTGAGCAAGGCACCAACGTGATTGTGATAGCAGCAACTAATCGCCCAGACACCTTAGATCCAGCTCTATTGAGGTCAGGAAGATTTGATCGTAAAGTACTCGTAGGTAATCCAAATTTTGAAGAAAGATTGGAGATAATCAGATACTATTTGAAAAATAAAACAGTAGAAAAGTGATACAATATCGAATCACTAGCAAGGAGAATGTCTTGATTTGTCGGAGCGGATATCGAGAATATCATCAATGAAGCAGCACTCAAAGTAGCAAGAGACAATAGAAAAGAACTCAGTGACCGTGACTTTGAGTATGGTTTCGAAAAGATCCTGATGGGTCCAGAGAAAAAAATAAAAACACTCAAAGAACAAGAAAGGAAAATTGTGACCTATCATGAGCTTGGTCACGCTATCGTAAGTTACGTACTCCCCAACGGTGATCCAGTCGAGAAGATATCTATCGTCTCTAGAGGTATGGCACTAGGAGTGACACGGTTTAGTCCTATAGAAGACACCTACCTGAGATCCAAAGCAAAGTTCCTTGATGACATGGCTTGATTGCTGGGAGGAAGAGTGGCAGAAGAAGTATTCTTTGGCAAAGAAAATATCACCACGGGTGCATCAAATGATTTTGAAAAAGTAACCAAAATGGCTTATGACATGGTCACTAAGTACGGTATGATGGAAGAAATAGGAACACTCAACCTCACATCAGAAGAATACGCAGTGGTCAAACCTTACTCAGAAAAGACTGCCGAAAAGATCGATGAGTTGGTCAAACATCTCGTAGATGATCAATATCAAAACGCCAAAACAATTATCAAAAAACACCAAGATAGCATACAAATCCTAGCAGATGTACTCTACAAAAAAGAATATCTCACTAAAGATGAGTTTGAGGAACTTATGAATGCATGAGATCAGTTGTCAAACGTAGCAGAACGCATGATACAAGAGTTCGAACAAAGTCAAAAGTAGACACACAATAGCTCAGATTATTTATTCTTTCTATCATCATACGTATGGATTTCTCTTTCGCACTCATTGGTCTCATTGTAGGCATTGCTCTATGATACGCAGTATTCTACTTCCGCTATGCAGATAGAAAATTGGTAGATGATTTGAGAAATAGTCTGATAGATTTGCAACATCAGATACAAAGCGAGTCAATCAATCTCAAAGAGTACGAACAACAAAACCTGCTCCTCAAGGAGAAAGTAACAGAGTTG
>JBAYVQ010000075.1:0-5103 GCA_041674565.1 Candidatus Absconditabacterales bacterium | reverse complement strand
GAGTACTCCAAAAGGCTGGGTAAAATGATTCAGATTATCAATCATAAACCAAGTAAAAAAGATACGATAGCTCAGATTGTGCAAGAAGATACGAGTTATATTATTGATAAGCTGAAAAACGCAAAGACGACAAGAGATAGAACTATCGTACTACTTTCCAAAGACGGCGTTGGCAAAACCACAGAGCAATGGAAATGATTGCTTGAAGATACACAAAATAACTCCCAAGATCTTATTTTCTTGATTGGTGGACCATATGGATTTGATGAAAAAAAACTCAAGTGAGCGATAGATCTCAGCTTGAGTTTTGGTAGTGTCACGATGCCGCACGGCTTGGTGAAACTAGTATTATTGGAACAAATCTACAGATGCATGCAGATTATTGACGGTAAGCAGTACCATTACTAGTTTTTACTTTGTTATTCGAAGCGTATATTGTCCCAGCCACACATGCATGGCTCTGATCATAATTCGTACATCTCATTTATTCGTCTTTGCTTTAATGCTCGTTCTAACCTCTTGATTATCATATCTTTAGTTTCTCCACTCCTGAACTCGATTCACATGCGTTTGCATTCTCATGTCAAAGAATGCACATCTTCTCTCAACATTAAATTCCTGTAATTTTGAGTGCCAGACTGAAATGCCTCATATCTGTTCTGTATATTGTTCCTTAATTCCTCGTCACTATACGCTCACAATAGCTCTCCATCTGCTATTTTTATTACTCTTTTTTCGAAAGGCTTATTTCAGTCATCGTGATCATGTCAGGTTACATGGATCGCACCTCATTTATCCAAAAATGTTTCACATAGCTCTAACCCAGCTGGGTGATACAGGCTTTTGTATTTGACTAAGGTATTTAACTCAGTTACGATGAGATTCTTCTCCCCTGATTTGAAAAGTTGTGGTTTTGTAAATAGTGACTGTAGTTCTTTTTTAAGATACTGGTAAACTTCATCGACGCTTGCAGGGCCAAATGATGCTGGAGTTGGTATTTGCAACATGTTTCAATGTAGTAGATAAATATATTCTTTCTAATAAATTTAATATACTATATGTCAACAGATTATATTATATGAAACGAAAGAGAGAATTTTCTGTTCTTCGTTTGACCTTTGAGTTGAAAAAACTAGTGGTGCAATAGTATTTATTCCATTTTTGGATGCTATGTCTGCATACTCACTTCGAACCGAATATGCCTTGTATGCCTTAGTAGTAGCTTGTGTTGCTTATATTGGCCTATGGGTCTTCAGGAAGCGAAATATCCTAGATAGGCCGGGGCATGATTGGATACCACCGAGGCTATTTAAGGTTCCCAATTTTCAGGGGATTGTGCTTATTGTTGGCTTATGGATCTGATTATTATCATTTTTCCCAGAACTTTTGTATGTAGCTAAAATAAAGTGGCTGCTTATTATCGCTACGGGGTATGGAGTATTCAATTTTGTGAACGATATTGTTGATCGAAAGGGGGATATGACTGGTATCCCAGCAAAATATAGATTGGTTGTACAAATACTGTTTGTATGATTGTATGTACGAATAAGCTGAATGTATCAAGATATTACTATTTTTGGTTTTGAGCCTCACCCTGTTTTAGCTTTCGGTTTTTCTTGGTTTTGGATACTGGGGTTTATCAATGCAATAAATTTCTTTGATGGCTCGCATGCCATGACCGCTGGTGTAACAGCAATTGGTTACGTCGCTGTCGCTGTTATTATTCAAACTGTGGTATTGAGTATCTATGCAGTGGCTGGTGATAATCTGTTGCTCATGAATGGGATAACCCAGTTGTGTATCTTGTTTGCCATTAGCTGTTTGGTCTACCTTGTGGTGGAGTATAAGCCTTCTGGAGTACTGAGGGACGTATGAATTAGTTTTATAGGATTTACGCTCGGAGCCTTATCTTTGTTGTGATGAGCCAAGTTGGGTACGATGCTGTTGGTTTTGTTTTTGCCTATTTGTGATAGTATGCGAGTATTTCTCAATAGGATTGTGATAATGAGAAAAAATCCCATGAAGGGAGATTATACTCATTTGCACCATAGATTGATGAAACTATGATTGCAAAGATCTGAAGTAAGGTGGCCTATACGGGCATTTACCCTAACCATGCTACTGCTATTGATCTTACTAGGAGAATGAAGTATAGATAAACTGATTATTTTCGCTTGGTTCGCGTTGTTGTTTTTTGGCGTGCATATCTATCTCTATCGATTCAAAAAAATACCATTCGAGCTATTGAAGAAAGAAAAAAAACAGGAGGACTAATGAAGCATACACTGTCATATAAGCAAGCGCAAATAAAATATATTTTTCTTTCTTGTCAACTTGTAAGCACCATGTGATCTTTGTTGGACTCGTATATGGGATTGTAGTATTATGTTACTTTTTTATGTATAGACTAGTCTTCTTACTCAGATTATTTTTTACTCTATTTAATGTATGACATTCATGAATTTCTTTAAAAATCTTGTGCTCTTTTTCGCTCTGTTTGCTGGCGGGTTGTTCGCTTTGGACTACATAGGCGTAATACATATACAAACAACAGGAGTGTTGGACGGGATTTTGAAAAAAAATCCTGCCGTTAGTGTTCAGACTGGCGATTCCACTGCAGAAACCATTGTTGTAAATGGTATTGAGGTGACACTTTGTGAGGGTATGACTCGTTCTGAAATAGACCCCATAACAAAGAAGGTTACTTGTGTGCCTGCGATCACTTTGAATACACAGTGTATTGGACCAGATGGAGAAGCTTATGACGAGAATACAAGAAAGACGTTTTATAGAAATACTGAAAAAACGAAAACAAACTTACGTCCGAAGTGTGAAAAAATTGAGAAGGAATGTATTGATGGTAATTTTGTGGCCATTGATGGAACTTGATCTGTCGATAATTCTCAATATGCATTTTTGGAATGTTATGTTATAGACAGAACCGTGGAAGATGTGAAGACTTGCAGAGGTGATAATAATATGGAGTATGCTGTCGGGAGCACGAGGATAAGATTTTTGGAGTCCGAAGTCGTTGCGAATAATGAATGCCAAAGCATACAGGAATACTGTGGCGATCAATGAGAATGGGTAACTAAATTTCCTTCTTATACCAAGTCAACATGTGAATTTAAGTGAACCTTATCCCCTGATTATATCAAAGCAAATACTGGTAAAGTATTTACTGAGGACGCACAGCTTACCACTGCAGCAAAGGGCACGCTCGATCTAGATACAAGTAAGGCGAGTTGCATATTACCTTGGTGAGAGAGAATACTGCATGGTGAGAAAAAACTTTCCTTTAAAGAAAAGGTGGTTAAGTTTGATGAAGAGTGCATAGCAAGGACTCATACTTGCGTGGATGGCAGTCTAGAATTTGTGGACCCGTACCCCTATCCTACATGTACTATACAAGGACCTCAAAGTTGTACCATAACAGAAACAAATGTGACTGTATCTCATGGATCTAAGAAAACATTATACAAAAAAGCTGCTCTGGTCAATGGTGAATACAATTGTGATGAACAGGTGAGATATTGTTACGATGGCGTCTTGGACTGAGGTGGTGAATATATATATGATGTATGTAGTAAGCCCAAAGTAACAGAAAGCCCAAGCAAATGCCCTAACCCTTATGTTGGAGAATCGAAAGCATTGGAACATGGTCGAGAGTGAGTTGCGTATTATAAGAATATAGTCTGAATGGATAGTTCTTGTGATGGAGAAGTAGATGGTAAAGTAAATAAGGTAGTTATTTCTTGCCAGTACTGAAGCATACAACCAGTAGGAAATGGAGTAAAATTATGGAGATCGTGTGTCAAGGGCACTCCCAAAAGTTGTACTACACCTTGGTGAACTACTATAGCACATGGAGCCAACGCCGTTGCTTTCCAGAACTCATCAGTATCATATACTAGCGAATGTGTTTCTGAAACAAGAGTATGTAATGACGGTAAGTTGTGATGAACTTTCCAATACTCTAGCTGTACACAAACCAACGCAGCTAGCTGTACTACGCCATGGTGAAGTATCATATCCAATGGTCAAAATGTACAAGCATTTCAGGCAGAAATCGTTCCATATGGCATGAGTTGTGTTCCAGAAACGAGAATATGCAGCAATGGTAAGCTGTGAGGATCGTTTATTTTCAGAAGCTGTACTCAGGAATCTCCAAAGGATTGTGTGTATAATAGTTCTACTGTCAAACACGGTCAGATTATAGCTAGATACAAAGAGCCACAAGTAGTTGGGCAAGTCGCCGATGGTACTGACCAATGTACGAGATATACAGCGACTTGTACAAATGGCACGTTGCAGGGTACTCTTATGTCCCACCCAGAAGCCGTATATCTACAATGTACTACTACTATACCAAACAACGGTAGTAACTAATTATTATCGCCATCTTAGATACATATCTGCGATATACATAAAAATCTCTCCTTACGAGGAGATTTTTTTTGAATTCGTACCAAAAAACATTATCTACACTATTCATACTGGTTATTTTATCGTGTTTTTTGGTTGATGTCTTTTGAATCTAAAAAAATTATAGAGCAAGATCGTATTGTACAATCTAGTAAACTGATAGTGTTGAGTGTAGTGCAGCTTTTGGGTATGTTTGTGTTGTGAGTAGGTTTGGTTTTTGGTTGATTGAAGGTATACAACGTCATCAAAGATTATAGCGCAAATACTCAGAGTACCTCCGTTACTACTGCTCAAAAAAAAGAAGAACAATTGACTTCCATAGTGAATGGATTGATGGTCTGAGTCGGTGGTAAAGGGCATCGCGGTGCCTACAATACAGATACGTTGACTGTAGTCTCCTACAACCCAGCAACTAAGCAATTAAATCTCATTTCCTTGCCTAGGGATCTTTACATCCAGGTGGATGGTACATATTACTGAAGGATAAATAGTGTTCTGGAATACTATCTTTCCAAAAAAATGACACTCTCTGGCGCCTTGGAGCAATTATCAACTAAAGTTTGAGATCTTATAGGACAAAATATTCACTATTATGGCTTGATTGACTTTAAAGGTTTTGAGAATATGATAGACACCCTTGGTGGTCTAAAAGTTACTGTTCCAGAAAACTTGTATGAT
>JBAYVQ010000074.1:0-5165 GCA_041674565.1 Candidatus Absconditabacterales bacterium | reverse complement strand
TGATATTGTGGTGGGTGATACAGTGTTTTTCGCAAAATACAGTCCAGAAGAAATAGAATTTGGAGGTAAGAAACTTTTATTGGTAAAATATAGTAGTATTTTTGCTAAGCAGACGGCGAAATAAGCGAAAGGCGAAAGGCGTAAAGCTGAAGGCTAAAAGCAAAAATAAAAAAACTCAATCACTTGAGTGTAACTTGGACCCGATCCCGCAGTACTGCGGGATGACCAAGCGGTTATGAACTAAAAGCATAATAGCTGAAAAGCGAAAAAGCGAAAAAGCGAAATAAAAAAACTCAATGATTTGAGTTTAACTTGGACCCGACAGGACTTGAACCTGTGACCAATCGGTTATGAGCCGACTGCTCTAACCAACTGAGCTACGGATCCACGGTCTTATGTGAGCGAATATATACAAATATTAGCTCCAAATGCAACAATATCTGATTATTTTTTGATTATTTATTTGTTTATATCAGTAACACTATGGCAAAACAGATTAAGTATGGTGATGATGCAAGAAAAAAAATCTATGCTGGTATCAGCAAATTGACTAAGGCCGTTATTGGCACGATGTGACCAAAGGGTCGTAATGTTATTTTGGAAAGATCGTATGGGACTCCTACCGTTACCAATGATGGGGTGACTATTGCAAAAGAGATAGAACTTCATGACAAATTTGAAAATATAGGAGCAGCGCTTGTGAAAGAGGCATCAAGTAAGACCAATGACACCGTAGGTGATGGTACTACTAGTACCTGCGCATTGGCATACGCAGTAGCTACTGAAGGCTTGAGATATATAGACGCGGGTGTAAATCCATTTGCGTTATCGAGAGGTATGCATAAAGCTATTGATTTGGTGACTGCAAAACTTCAAGAACATGCTGGGAAAGTAAACAGTGATCAGGATATCAAAAATGTAGCAACTATATCTGCCCAAGATGAAGAGATTGGTTCGCTGATTTCTGAGGTTATTGCAGAAGTTGGCAAAGATGGCGTGATCACTGTAGAAGAGTGAAAATCTATAGGACTTACCAAAGTAGTAGTAAAGGGTATGCAATTTGATCAAGGATATGCAAGTCCTTACTTTGTAACCGATCCAGCAAGAATGGAGTCCGTGATTGAAAACGCTTACATTTTGGTAACAGACAAAAAGATCAGTGTGATCAAAGATATATTGCCACTGTTGGAATGAGCTGCTGCTCAAGGCAAAAGAGATATGGTGATTATCGCTGAGGATGTAGATGGTGAAGCGTTGACGACTCTTGTCTTGAATAAGCTCAGAGGTGTGCTCAATGTGATCCCAGTGAAAGCTCCAGGATTTGGTGATAGAAAAAAAGAGATACTCAGAGATATTTGCGCTGTGACGGGTGCTACGTTGATAAGTGAAGAAGTAGGTATAAAGCTTGAGAATGCAACTATCAGTATGCTTGGTACTGCAGATAAAGTAATTATGTCTAAGGATAAGACGACTATTGTAGGAGGCAAATGAGATCAAGCAAATATCGACGCCAGGGCTCAGGCTATCAAATCTCAAATCGAAAATACAACGTCTACCTATGATAAAGAAAAACTTCAAGAGAGATTGGCGAGATTGGTAGGTGGAGTGGCGGTTATCAAAGTAGGTGCTGCGACAGAGATGGAAATGAAAAATAAAAAATACAAAATAGAGGATGCGCTCAATGCAACCAGAGCTGCGGTAGAGGAGTGAGTGGTGGCATGATGAGGTACGCCATTGTTGAAAATCGCAAGACTGTTGGAAAACGAAAAATTTGCGGACGCAGATGAACATATTGGTTTACAGATTGTCCTGAGCGCGATCCAATTCCCCGTCAAACAAATTGCTAACAACGCTGGGTACAAAGGTGATTGGGTGGTAGAACAGGTAAAAGCAAACACTGAATTCAATTATGGTTTCAATGCAGCGACTGGGGAATTCCAAGATCTTGTGAAACATGGTATTATTGACCCAGTAAAAGTAATTAGAGTAACTCTGGAAAATGCAGTATCTGCTGCTGCGATGTTTTTGACTACTGACTGTGTAGTGACTGATTTACCCAAAGAAGCAAAAGAAGAAATGCCGGCTGGCCCAGGATGAATGGGTGGTATGGGTTGAATGTGAGGTATGTGAATGGATGATTATTAGAAATAATCTGATACATAAGATGAACAAAAAAATCGACACACATGGTGGTCGATTTTTTTTTGTTGAGGCTTTCTCTTTCAGCTTATCACATATTTTTATAAAATGTCATCAAAACAGTTGACTTTTTTCTGCTTACTCATTACAATGGTTTTTCTCCCCAAAAAAATGACATGAATAGAAAACGGAGAAAAGACACAGAGAAAGCGATAAAGATGTCAGGACATTTGTGGGAGAACGTGAAAATTGGAATTATGTATTACCAACATGATCATGATGTATTGAAAGAAGCGACAGTTGTTTGAATGGTATTTGATGGAGACATTACTTCGTATGACGGAGGATGTGATCGTGAAGTCAAATATATCACGCTGTTATCTTACGGTATCATCAAGATGACTTTGGTGGTATACTTGTTGCTTTGTATAAGCGATGAGTGAATGGAACTATCCTTATCTGGCCAGATTAAAGGATCAAATCCAAACGCTTTCGGTTTTTTTTCCCCGAAAAATGCCGAGAGACGACATTGAGCAACCATATTTGACTATTTATTCTTTTTGTGATGTTACTATGACTACGAAGACGAGAAAGATTATTGCATCAGTACTTGTATTGTGAATGGTTAGTATGTTTGGACTAAATACCGTCAATGCACAGTATTCATCAGATCAATGAGATACGAGACTGACTATTGTAAGTGAATGAGGAGAATTGTTGGTGAACACATTTGATGTCGATTTTGGAAACGTAGCATCGTCTGCGACAGACCGTCTTACTACGGGTACCATTGTCGGTAACCAATGATACATTATTACTAAGGATACCTTAGCAAATAGAGTTTGGTATGTAACAATTGATGCCACTGATATGATTGGTTCTGGCTCTAATGGTACATGAGCGAAGGTTATTAAAGACAACAAACTGGTGATGACAGCTGTCTGAGGTACTTCTGCTATAACTGTGCTTTCTGGAAATGCTACTACCGAAATTAGAGGCGTTGCGCAAACAGGTGTGAACTTTAGTGGCTCTAACGGCTACACTATTATGGAAAGAACTGCTTTTACGAGCGGAATTACAGGAAGATATGGTATTATTCCTACATTTAGATTGACGATACCTGGTTATACGCCAGTTGGATCTTATTTGGGAACAATAGAAGTATCGTTGTATACGCCTTAATTTGATTTATTTATAAATTACGATCTTATGAACCCATGGCGTCAAAATAAAATTGTTGTGTGAGTGATAATGTGCGCGTATTGTCTGATGGGTGGATACACACCGACTGTCTTTGCCGAAGATATAGCAGCTGCGACTATAGGAGATGTAGACTTAACTTTTTGCAACACCGACAATCTTCTGGATCACAATCGCCACCTAAAACTGCAGATGGATCCCAATAAATCCAAAGAAATGTGTTTGGAGTTTATCAATACCACTGACTACGATGTCCCACTCAAGGTAAACTTCGTGGATGGAGGACTAACGGCGGACCAAGATGCTAGGAGAGCGTGTAAAAATGAAATCTCTAAAGACTGATTTGGTAAGTACGTGCAATGAGACCTTACTACTGTCACGGTGCCCGCTAAGTCATCTACAAAACTCATGAAGACCCTTACTATGCCTGCCTCCAAAGTAGGATACAACTATGGGTGTGTTACGTATTCTGTACCTGATGGCAAAATTACGAAGCAAGGTGGATTATCATACAATGTAGTCGTGCGTAAAGCCTGATTTATTGATGCTATCGTCAAAGGTAAGATCATCAGTAGACTAGATGTATTGTGACCAGAAGGAAGGCATAATGTTGCATATGCAGAATCATCATATCAATCCTGATCACTTATCGCATGAGCTATAGGTGTGAAAGAGTATGAAGATTATGTGGAGGTATATACTATACTCAAAAATAGTGGTAATGTGCCGTTATTGGTTTCGGGCAAATGATCGATGAAAGATCTACTTGGTAAGACAATACAATTGGGAACAGGATGATTATCCTTGTTGCCTGATGAGTCCAAGTCTTTCCATCTCACGGTGCCTAAGCCAGTGCGATGGCATTTCCAAGCTACTATGTCGGGGGAAGATATGCTGAATGTACCTTGGTATAGGATGCATCATAATGCTATAGTAGATATCAGCTATACGCCTGATATACCTGGAGATAACCTGAACCTCTCAGATTATTCTGGCACATATCACTTGTGATGAACAATCTTTTTGATGCCATGGCGGTTGATCATATTGCTTGCTATGATAGCGGTCGGTATAATAACTCGTGCAATGATGCGCCGCAATCGCAAACGTCGAGAGCAAAAAATGCTACAAAAAATACAATCGCAACGCGAAACACTATAGGCTTTATGTTGCTATAAAAAAACAATGAAGATATGATATATGATACTGATATGCTCACTGACCATAGCGTGAATTTGCCAAAATGCCATTGCCCAGAGCGAGATTGCACAAGAAAAAATGGCTGACCAAGCAAAGGAACAAGTGATGACAACATGAGAAGTCCAAGCAGAGACATGAACGATAGGAGTAATGCACTCATATGAAGCGAGAGCTGATCATACGACATGAGTAGAAAGTGCGCCAGAGTTGATATCAATGTCGACCAATACGCTGGGAGAATGAGATAGAAAATGAGGAACTATATGATGAGAACTAGGAAGGATGATCATTACAACATTCGATATTGATTTTGGTTCTCTTTCTTCGCTGACTGATATGTATACGCTGCGCGGCAATCGTTTTGGTAATGGAGGCTATTTGACAGTGCAAGATGGAAGGATTGCTCCCAATGGTTGGTATGTTATGTTGGATGCTACGGATATGATAAGTAGCGCTGGTAGGGTTATTGACGATAGCTCTCTCGTACTTACATCGTATGCATGACCGCAAGCAGTAACAACATTGCAGGGCACCCCCAGTCTCAATGTCATGGGCGTGTGACAGCAGGTGAACTTGGATGGTAGCTTGGGTTATGTTATCATGGAGAGAAGAAGCATGGCTGATGG
>JBAYVQ010000073.1:0-5207 GCA_041674565.1 Candidatus Absconditabacterales bacterium | reverse complement strand
GACCTTATTTGGTTCTCAAGAATTTTTGATTATAGCGGAAGTGAGTAAAGTGAAACAATGGAATACAAGACTGTATATTGAATTAGTGGAATATGAAGATAATCAGGTAGTAGCGCATGCCCACGCAGTGGTGACGGATCCCTCTGTGCTTTTTGGACCACTCAGGCAGTGGAAACTCAAACTTGATGAACTCAAAGGTCAACAAATCCTCATGAAGTGCACGACTGATTTTCACAAAGATTATGGTTACCAATTACATGTACACCATATATTTCCCGAGTATACCTTGGGCAGGATAAAGCAAAAAACAGACAGTATCAAAGAGCAACTGATTGAGTTATGAGTATTTGATCTGAATAAGAAAAAAACTCTTGGTGCCCCACCGTATCACTTCGCCATTGTTTCTTCTGAGACTAGCGAGTGATTGAAAGATTTCTTTCAGGTATTGGATGATTTCGGTTGTCAGTACACCTATACCTTGTATCATACTGCTATCCACGGCAACGCTGCCAACGCTGCAGTGTATAAGACATTGCAAGATATTTACAAAACTCTAGACCCCAAAGAAGAGGCGCAATGAGTGAGATACAATATGGTGATCATTATCCGCGGAGGAGGAGGTGCAAGCGGTATTATGCGACACAATGATTTCAATATTGCTAAAGGTATATGCTATATGCCAGTGCCAGTGATGATGGCAGTGGGCCATACCAGCGATCAGTCTATTCTAGATGAAGTTGCATATGCAAGTGCCAAGACGCCGACTGATGCGGCATATCAATTGGTAGGAAAGTACCAGGCTTTGAGTGATCAAATTCAAACGATGTATTTGGATATTACCCAGTGAGCACAACAAAAATTGCAGTACTTCGCCCAATATATCGATACGCGAAAAATAGATATAGATACTCTGACGCAACATAAGATCGAATTATATACGACCAATGTCCAGTCGTGGTATGATTACATTTGTTCCTCGACTCCTGACAAGATGTTGCAATCAGGTTATGCATTGTTATCCTGAAAAGACGCACAACTACTATCCAAACAGCAGATAGAATCACTCGATATTGGAGACGAACTTATTGTGAAGGCGTATGATAAACAATTTCTCATGACCATTACTTGAAAAGCTTAATAAACATATACCATTTAATCATCTACCCTTACTATCATGAAAAATCGAAATGCCGTTAGGTCGTACTTTGCTGTAGTGAGTGTATTGAGTATCGCTGGTGTGATCGTATCAAGTGGTATCTTATTCTACAACCTGTTGCAAAAATTACTGATCACTGATCAGGAGTATATTTTGGGTTCGAGTATGAGCTGGGAAATAAAAAATTGTGAACAACCTGAATACAAACCAGAAACCACTACACCTGTCGCTAGGACTCCTGAGAAAATTGCAGAATGTAAAACAGAGGCTACCAAAAATGTTCTCCTACAAAGAGCCTACAACCTCAAACAAATGATGATCGGTGGCGGCGTGCGATTTGTGATCTGTCTGATAGTTTTCCTTGTCCACTATCCTAAGCTCAAAGCTAGCAAACAAGAGGATCCTATTGGGCTGTAGTACGATAAGTACGCATTGCCTTATATACAGCTATTTTTGTATCATGATGAAAAAATTTTCTATAATCTGAGTATTGTGTATATTGCTATTGCAGTGATTTGGTTTTGCGAAAACCATTGCGCCAAATGTTGGTCCACTCAAAAGAGCCAATCTGCAGGAGACGTTTGCTGCTTATGGTTTTGATTTGGAGCGTAATTTCTACCTCATCTCAGAGACAATGTGATTGCAGGATCGGTGAGTAAATGATGGTATTACTACCAAGATATACAGAGCGCTAAAGAAACATGATGTATCCAAGCTAGTCCACCAAAAGTGCGTAGTAGGCGAGTATAAGGCTCTATGAACTCGTTTTTATGCCTGGATCGGCACCGTAAAACCATTTTTTAACACCATTACATCGTATCAAATCCAAGGAGAAGATGGCAGTCGAAGCCCAGTGTATATATTTGGATCTGGTGACGTAGATACTCACGATAATTGTAATGATGAGTATATGGGTAAGGATGATAAACCCGCTCAATGTGCCAGACGCATGTGGACCTACTTTGGTACCAATAACTTTAAAATACTAAGCTGTAAACCATAAACTATTTACCTCACTATATTTATCTTACTAACTATTGTATTATGAATATTCATCCTATTGTTATCCATTTTCCTATTGCTTGCCTAGTACTGTATACGGGTCTGGAGCTGCTTAGTCTGTTTGTAAAATCCCGAAGAGATAAACTGTATCTGACGAAAATCATACTCTTGATTATTGGTACTATATGAGCTTTTATGGCAATACAAACAGGTGAGTATGCATGAGAGCAGCTAGGATATACTGATCTTATTGAAGCGCATTCCGAATTTGGAGAGATGTCGTACCGTACTTATCTGATTATTTGGATTATTTATGCTTGTCAGTATATGCTTGCCACAAAGTCTGGTATGCAGATTATGGCTAATTCTTTCGGAGCCATATTGGGAAAAATTATCAAGTTTGCTAGCCATCCTATATTGCTCTCACTGATTGCTTTACTAGGCCTCGTGTTATTGTCTATAACAGGCGCTCTTGGCGGAGCTATCTCTCATGGTATCGATACTGACCCTGTAGTAAGAATAGTATATGATTTGATTATAAAATAATCTGACCATGCAAAAACGAGTGGTATGCGAAAATCTTAGATCTGCATACAATGTAGGAAATATCATAAGGACGGCTGATGGATTGGGTCGAGGCGTTATCTTGGTGTGATACACGGCGCCCAAAGAACATAAAAAAGTCACAAAGACCGCTCTAGGAGCACAAGAAACAGTGCTTTTATTGCAATTTGAAACTCTAGACCAGTTCTATAATTGGGCTAGCGATAATAAGGTAGCGTTTTTGAGCGCTGAAAAAACTGCTGATAGCATCTGATTGAGAGACCAGCAGTTTTTAGATTATATACATCATCACAGATCCGCATCATCATTGGTCTTAGTCATGGGCAATGAAGTCACGGGTGTGGAAACGAGTACTCTGGAACAATCAGATTATATTGTACATATACCTATGCTTGGCTCCAAGGAGTCATTCAATGTTGGACAAGCTGCTGCTATTATTATGTGGCAGATAGATATACTCACTGCTTAGTGGGTTATTTTTTGTACAATGCTTGAGCAAAGTTATAGAGTTTTTTTGCTTGTTGGGTGAGTAGCGGATCGTTATCGCGTATAATTTGTTCCAACATCATCTTGGCATCATCCATATCGGGATTGAGTTGTCAGGGTAGCATACCGTTTGCTATGGTAATATATCCTTTGAGAAAGAGCAATCTAGCATGCATGAGCCTTACGATCTTGAGAAATCTTTGATCCTGTAAGGAGCGATTAGTGCTTTGTGCTGCCATACAATCTTTGATAATCTTTTCCAGTGTTGTTACTTGTGTCTTTGCTCATGACCAGAGACCTTTGTTTAGCAGTTGATACATGCTGGACTCAGCTCAGCTCATGCTTTTGGGGTCGCAAATAGTCCAAAACGCTTGTAATCATGAATAAAAGCCCGCGTTGCTATTGTGCTTTTCTAATTTTATTTTGTAGTCTTGTAGCTGTTTTGCAAGTTTTTTGTCTATACTAGATTTATTTTTGGTCCTATAAGAATAGCATAGTTTGGACAGATTATAATTTGTCTTTTTCCGTTCAAGATATGCATCATAGTCTGGCTTTGCTGTCTTTTCGGCATCCTTCTTGCTGATTTTTTTCTTCACGAGTTCGTTTACTTTATCTGTGTATATCTTATATTTTTCATTCAGTTGTTTGTCCAGAGTGTCTTTTTCTTTCTTGCAGTCAGTGTTTTCAAACACAATACTATTGAATGTCGGCATCACAAGTCAGGATGTTCCAGTAAGAATTGGTACCTGCTTTTTGAGAATAAGGATAGACTGATCAAGGAAGGAGTAACATCAGCTCGCGTTGCATATCTTGGGCAACATAACTGCCATGGATCATGTACTTGCTTTTTTACGTACGATTTGTCAGGCCTGACTAGATGATGTGATGCTTAGCAATGCCAATGTAATGCATAGTATTCAGATTATTTTCTTCATATGTGTAATGGCTGTCCTAAGATAAAATAACACCACAATAATAAATAATCCTATAGTATCAACTCACAAATATGGTTGATTTTATCATGTTGATTGTTACTAGGGAGTTTACGCGGGCGTGATGTAATTGGTGTAGCATGGCAGACTTCAGCTCTGCCCGTACGAGTTCAAGTCTCGTCGCCCGCTCAGTTTTGTTTGTGTAATGATTGATATCATGAATATTACTCCAATTTCAGACTCTATGAGTTGTCATGGGACAGAAAACAATGTGCAGGTAACGCTGCAATTCTTGTGAAACAAGGAGCAGTACGATTGTTGGAGAATGCAACAGGCTACTGCTGATTGTCTGAGGCGAGCCCAGCTAAAGACGGATTCAGTACAGGGCCAACGCACTTGGACTTCTGCTTGTGGCAACTATTCAGCCATCATTATCTATGATTTACAATAATATACTCTCATGAATTTCTTTTTCTGATTATTGATAATCTGAGCTGGATTGGTGAGTATGTATTACAGTGACGCACTAACACAGTTTGGTAGAATACAGCGAGCAGAAAATAATTTGTGAGGCACAAGGGCGATGTATGTTCTTATAGGCTTTGTGATTGTGGTAGTGGGTCTTATGGTTATGTTCGGTTTGGTAGATGTCAGTGGTGATCCAAATCAACTACAAATAAATCAACTCAATTAAATATTGAATTCAAAAAGTAAATTGTTATTAGTCAGCCTACGTTTGTGAAATATGTGGGCTCTTAGCTTAGTTGGTAGAGCGAGCCGATGCTTCGGCTAGGTCAGGAATGATATCAATAACTGATGCTGACACATGAAATGATATGTCTATGTATTGGAATTCGTTTCTAGCAAGCGTTATATATGATCTACCAATGATGTTGAAAGAAGATTTAAAGAGCATAGTTCTTTACAAACAAAATCTATTCGTCAACTGGGAACTTTTACAGTCCTCGCGATATTCGAGTTTGAAAATGTTGTCGCTGCTAGAAAGATAGAATATTATATCAAAAAACAAAAAAGTCGTAAGTTTATGGATAAGTTGATTAATTGAG
>JBAYVQ010000072.1:0-5278 GCA_041674565.1 Candidatus Absconditabacterales bacterium | reverse complement strand
TGCAACTCAAACACGCTGGTAGAGCAGAGCTTAGTACTTACAACGTATGGGCTGGTATGGACGCTCCAGAGAAAAAATAAATCTTATTTATATCTCATATATGTTTCTGATGACACAACAAAATTATCAAAACCACAAACAAAGTGATCGAGGCCGAGTTACTGCCTTCTTGATTCTTTTCATTATTACTATCTTTGCTCTATGGAGTGCTGGGTTGGATATTATGTATTATATCCAAGAGGGTGTAATGGAGAGCATGTGAGGCTATCTTGTTAATATGTTCTTGACGTTTGCTCCTTTACTATTTGCATGGATTGTGCTGTTCAAACTTCGTGGGTATGCTACCAAGTTGCAAGATAGGATTATCAGACAAGAAGTAAATTTTAGATATTACATGATAAGCTGAAAAACGCTCGATCCAGCATTGACTACCAAACAAATTGTAGCGCTGAGATTCGCTGGCGATGAGGAGTTTGTAGCACTATGTGCAAAGGCAGCACAAGAGTGATTAGATAACAAACAAATCAAACAATTGATCACTGATTGGAAAGGGGACTACGAAAGAGTGTAATTTATGTTGTTTTAAAGATAATGTTTATATTTCCTTATTTGAAGCCTTATTGGAAGATGCTTATTGCGGTGCTCATATTGGGTACTATCAATCAGGTGTTTTCTTTGTTGGACCCGCAAGTGTTCCGTCGGTTGACGGATAATTATATCGTGAAAATACCAGAACTGAGGGCTACACCAGAGATCTTGTTTAGATGAATCGGGCTAGGTTTGCTAGGTATGGTAGGCGTGGCTATGGTAAGTCGTATCGCTAAAAACTTCCAAGACTACTTTGCGAATGTGATGACCCAAAAAATGGGCATGCGTATTTTTGAAACGACTATAGCGCATGCGTTTCATCTGCCGTATAAACATCTTGAAGACCAATCATCTGGTCAATTATTACAAAAACTCCAAAAGGCTCGTACCGATATCCAGAACTATATCTTACAGCTTATCAACGTAGTATTTGTGACTTTGATTAGTATGATTTTCGTGATGACCTATGCGTTTATGACGCACCGACTTATCGGAGTAGTGCTACTGTTACTGATTCCTATTATGGGTATTACTACCTTCTTGCTTTCCAAAACAATCAAAAAAGCACAAGATGGCATTGTAAAAGAGTCTGCTCTTTTGGCAGGCGCTGCTACAGAAACTATCCGTAACATTTCGCTCGTAAAAATACTTGGTCTTGAATCTCAAGAATTACAGAGAATAGATACTGCCAATCAGGGTATATTAGATTTGGAACTTTTGAAAATTCGTAAGATCAGATCTATGGAATTTATCCAAGGTACACTCGTTAATGCAATCAGAGTGGCACTTTTGGGAACTATGTTTTGGATGATTTACCAAAACTATCTCACGCTGGGTGAATTCTTTTCATTCTTCTTTTATTCATTCTTTGTATTTGGTGCGCTTGGACAACTGGGTATGATTATGAAAAGCTACCAAGAAGCCAAAGCAAGCCACGATGTATTGGAAGAGGTAATGAAAATGCCTCCTGCCCCTATTGTGGAAAATCCCACTCCTATTCAGACTATCAAACATATTGTATTGGACGATGTATCTTTTGCATACGATAATGACAAACAGATATTGGATAAAGTGACGGTGGATATGAAAGCTGGTCAAACAGTAGCATTCGTTGGCCCATCTGGTTCTGGTAAATCTACCTTACTCAAGCTATTGGTTGGTCTGTACAAACCAAGTATTGGCCACGTAAACTACAATACTCATGATTTACAATCATATGATTTGCAAGCACTCAATAAAAGAATTGGTATCGTTACGCAAGATCCGCAGTTATTTTCTGGAACCATAAAAGATAATCTGATTTTTGTGAAACCAGATGCCAGTGAACAAGAATGTCTCAAGGTACTAGAGCAAGCTCAGTTGATGGAATTCATTGATGGCCAAACACTTGGTTTGCATACCAAGATAGGGGAGTGATGACTCAAGTTATCGTGAGGACAAAAACAAAGACTTGCTATTGCTCGTGCGCTGCTCAGAGATCCAGAAGTGTTGATTTTTGATGAAGCAACATCAAGTCTGGATAGTATTATCGAGAAAGAAATAACAGATACCATCAAACATATTACTGCTGCAAGACCAGATATGATTACGATACTGGTAGCACACAGACTAAGTACTGTGATGCACGCTGATGCTATTTACGTACTGGAAAAATGACGTCTTAGTGAAACGGGTACACACGATGAGCTTGTTGCGCAAAAGGGTCTTTACTATGCGTTGTGGAGAGAGCAGATTGGAGAAAGACCTGAATAATATATATAATGTCAAGTAACAATATAATTGATTTTTGGATCGTTCGGTGTATATAGGCTCCATTTACCTTTTATACTCCTCTATGCAACCAAACAGTCATTTTATTGGTGAATATGATCCTATTGGTAAAGCTATTGCGCTGATTCCTAGTAGGTCTCATTTACATGCTTTGGATGTAGGGGCTTGAAAGTGATATACGTCCAAAAAACTTGCAGATTATTGATTTATGGTGGATGCGGTCGATCCGCAATTAAGAAAACAGTTCCAACGAGATCCCGCAAATGATCATCAAAATGTTACGTTCACGTGTACTAGGATTGAAGATTATTCGTTGCATAAACAGTATGACTTGATAGCGTTGCTCAATGTAATTATGTTCTTAGATCGTGATTATGTGGTACAAGATTTACTACCTTGTTTATCAAGCAATCTTTCGTCTTGATGAGTCTTGTGTCTTGCTTATATTGTAGCATTGGGATGAACTGAACAGAAAATAACTCATCAAAACTGGTTTGCCGAAAAGGAATTAAAAAATGCATTATATGATCTGAAGTGTGTCGATGCGGTTGATTTTACTACCGTGCAACAAGATCATCCCAAGCACGGATTTGTTTCGTTCTATTCTCGTTGTTTGACCTTCCAAAAAAACTAGTATATGAATTCTCTTTCTGACTATTTTTAATTTCTGATAGTTTGTATGTCTTGAAACAATAGCTATGATGTATTGATAATCTGATGAGGTGTGAGTGGTACAGCACTATTGTATACGCTTGCTAAGTTCACTGATGTGAAGCGTATTGCTTTGCTGGAAAAGTATGATAACGTAGGCTTGGTAAACTCCAAAGCTACCAACAATAGTCAGACCTTACATTCATGAGATATAGAAACCAACTACAATCTCGCTAAGGCAACCAAGGTGAAAAGAAAAGCAGACATGCTCAAGCATTTTGTGGAAGAGTTTGCTGCGGATCATGGAGATCAAAAATTGTTCCATAGATATAATAAGATGATACTTGCTGTATGAGCAAAAGAAGTGGCAACGCTCGAACAAAGATATCAAGATTTTAAGGAGTTGTTTCCTACTCTACGCAGGATAGAACGCGATGAAATTGCTCAACTCGAGCCAGAAGTGGTGATGTGAAGAGATATTAATGAGCCTATATTGGCGCTCACTTCGCCCGAATGATACACCATAGATTATGGTTTACTCTCTGGGTGTTTTGTACAACAAGCAACTGCTCAAGAAGATAAAGATATCGATATATACCTCAACACTCTGGTAACTGATATCAAAAAAACTGACACAGGTTATCGTGTTACGACCAAGTCTGGAGAAGTATTTGAAACTACGGTATTGGCAGTATGCGCATGAGGTCACACACCGCTTATCGCGCAGTCTCTTGGCTACGGCAAAAACTTCTCTATCTTGTCGGTTGCGGGTAGTTTTTTCAAATCTACTAGAAAAATCCTCAATGGTAAAGTATACACTATGCAAATGGAGAAACTTCCTTTTGCTGCAGTGCACGGAGATCCTGATGTGCACAATGCGGATGAAACAAGATTTGGACCTACGGCGAAGGGTATCTTTATGTTGGAAAGATATAATTACAACAGTATACGGGAATACTTCAAGGTGTTTGGATTTCGTTGGAAAGCGTTTCAGATTATTATTAATCTGACATTAGATAGGATAATCTGACCTTATTTGTTCAAGAACTTTTGGTATGATGTACCACGAATTGGCAAAAGATTGTTTGTAAAGGAATTGAAAAAGATAGTACCTGCACTCAGCGCGGATGATATCGTACATGGTGATGGGCTTGGGGGTACAAGACCGCAAATCCTCAATCTAGATACTATGCAATTGGAA
Organism: Candidatus Absconditabacterales bacterium; assembly: GCA_041674565.1. Lineage (GTDB taxonomy): Bacteria > Patescibacteriota > Gracilibacteria > Absconditabacterales > Absconditicoccaceae > CALMFT01. The sequence goes on along the minus strand of JBAYVQ010000072.1, from coordinate 1,068 downwards.
ATGGGAGAAGCAAAGATAAGCTGAGACAAAGTGATTTTCAACATCACCCCATCCCCTGGTGCTACAACGTGCTTGGGTAACGCATATGACGACACGCAAACTATCATGTGATTTTTTGATGGCAAGTTTACGTTTCACAAGGAAAACTTCGAAAAACATTTTGTGAAATAGTGTTTTATTGAATGTATTGACTTATTACTTATAATGTATATATGGTATATGCTGAATTCTAAAACAAGTTCAGCCCGTACATCATGATTTCTCAGAAAAAGATTATCAAAAACACCAGCTTGAGGAAGCCAAAAAGGTGGCAGAAGCTGGTGCAATTACTGGGTTTTTTGGGCCTTCTGTTCTCTCTGGTAAATTTTTGGGGCAATTGGATTGCCTATGAATGGACCTGTTTATTTGTCTCGCTCGCGGTATATGTAGTCGGTAGTATCTTGTGCATCGAGGTGACGCTTGAGGAAACGAAAACGGTCACGTTGACTGTGCCTGACCCGCTTCCGGAACCGCCGGAGGAGATCATTATCCTTGATATCACGCCGAAGACTGAGACTGGCGAAGAACAAAAATGAAACGAAAAATCCGATACAGTATTTGCCTGTTCGGTGCCGGCCCAAAAGCCGGTTTTTTTCTGATTATTTTTTATATTGAAATTATTATCTACCTACCAACTTACCTAGATTGATTTCATGAAGATTGGAAATTTGATCTACAAATCATTGATCATGGCTGACCATGATGATAGCTCCTTTGTATCCGTTGATACCTTGCGCAATCACAGGCAGGTGACGGAAGTTGATATGATTTGTTGGTTCGTCTAAGATCAGTAAGTGTGGTTTTTGGATAACAAATCTTGCGTAGCACAACAATCCTTTTTGTCCTTCAGATAGCGACTCGATAGGGTTTTTGAGCAAATCACTCGTGAGTAAAAACTGCGCTGCTGTACGAAATACATCTTGGTCAGTTACTTCGTTGGATACCTCATGGAGAGCATCCCAGACGGTCATGTTCATATCGAGTGCATTGAAATCTTGACTATAGTAGCCAACTCTTACGTTTTCGTGG
>JBAYVQ010000071.1:0-5306 GCA_041674565.1 Candidatus Absconditabacterales bacterium | reverse complement strand
TCTTTGATTTCTAGGAGTTCGCATACTTTTTGGAGTACGAAAAACTTTGCTAGTGATGCTTTGGAAATATCTCTGAGTTCTGTTTGTCTTTTTTCCAATTCAGTTTTGCCCTCTGGTAGTTGGAGATACGCTGCTTCAAACTTTTCTTTACCTCCAAATCTTTCTGTCATATGTTTGTATCTGTTTTCGTATTCAGATTCAATCATGGCTTTGGGTATCTGTACTTCAAACGATGGAGAGATGCTAGCGACGTAGCTATCTACGTTGCCGATCAGAGTATTTTGATATTTTTGTTCTTTCATAACTTCAGAGATCTTTCCCTTTAGTATCTCCAGTGATGTCACTCCTTCATTGCCAAACAGTTCTTGTATTTTTTCATCCGTAAACTCGGGCAACTCTTGTGTCTGCGTCTTGAGTACTTCAAGTGTGATAGTCGTAGGAATCTGATCTTCTTTGCCGTATTTGAGCTTAGCTGGCACGCTGTCGTTGTAGGGTAGTTGTATGACGTCTCCGACTACTTTACCTTCCAAGTTATGGAATCCGCCATCATGTTTATCAGCATGCTCTACAAAAATAGTCTTAGTGAAGATCTCTTCGCTATCAGCGTTCATGTAGATGACTTTGAGTCTATCTACGCTGTGATGAGATACAGCACTGGTATCTACATAGGTAGCGTACTGCTGTCTGAGTGATTTGATTGCTTCATCCAATTCTTCAGCAGTAACTTGCCCATCCACTGCTTCTACGCGTATGGACTTCCAGTTGTCATTGAGGACGGTTACTTCTGGATATACATCCAAGTTGTAAGTGAAAACGGTGTTATCTCATTCTACCTTTTTGTCCAAGTTGTACGGTTGCCCGATGAACTTGATATCTTTGTGCTCTTGCAATAAGATATCCAACGAGCTATTGATGATGTCGTTCATAGCATCCATCTCGAGGTAGATCTCGTTGACTTCTTTCCTGACCATATCCAATGGCACTTTGCCAGGGCGGTATCCATCTTTTTTGTATGTCTTTGCAAATTCCAAGAGAGCTTGCTCCTTGAATGCGTTGTATTGTTCTGGGGTGATAGTCGTAACGATCTGATAGTTGGATTGATTTCCTTTCTCAAGAACAACGGAGAGTTTAGCTTTCATATGTATGTGTAGCAAAAGTAAAATATACAATAGATAAGTATAATCTGATAATTTTATGCTCCATAATTGCAAGGAAACTGGTATATTTTCAAAAAGGTATATAAGTAGTTGACTTACATGTTAATATATTTATAAAATTGGTGAAAATATTTTTATATTATCTTATATGTATTATGTCTAAAAAGTTGAATACACCAAGTTTTGGTGGTACACTTGATGGAGTGAGCTCACTCACTACGAGTTTGCAGTGTCTGGGAAAGCCTTTTGCAACACAATTACTATCATTGCTGCATAATGGATGTGATCGATTCCCAACCAAAGCTGGATCCTATGATTTTGAAAGGTTTCAAAAGCTCAACCCTAGTCATCAGGCTCTCCTTGTAGATGCTCTTGTGCTTGAAAAAGCAGCGTATGACGAAAACACCGCACACGCTATGTTCGAAAAGTTTTATTTACCGCTATTTAGTGGCCAACAAACCAATGTACAGCACGCTTTGGATCAAATCAATGCTAGAATCCCTCATCTTTTAGAAGTTATTGCTAAAAAAGGAAAATAAATATATATGATAGATCTTGGATTTATTTGTGTGTAGATGATAATGAAACTACTTACCAACCTCAATGTGGGACAAAAGTTTACGATTACGGATCAAGAAAAAGATGATTTTGTGTTGCGTGAAGCAAAACGAGAAACATTTGAAACATATGAAATAGCAAAACTGTATTTTGCGACAGTTCGTTCATTTTGTGAGGCTATGGGCTGCGTCCTGGACTCCAATACCAACTTGTGGTTTGATGTATCAGACTATTCTTTCAAGATGATGATTGCTATAAAGGGTTTTGAAGGCAAGATAGGCAAGACGGTCGGGGCTGAAATAGCTGCTGCTTTAGCCAGCAAGCCAGAAGATGATGGCGTGGAAGATCTTATCAATAATATTAAGAACATATTTGGGGGTAATAAGACAAATAGTGGAAAATAATTTGAGAAAGACCTTTTTCTTAGCTAGATTTCTTGATTCTTGGCGCTAAAAAGATATTTATAAGGTCTATTTACATTGTATATTAGAGTAAAATATGACGTTTTCTAGATGAGTGCTGTTTGGGTTGTTATGATGTTGTGTGGTGATGAGCGGCTGCTCTAAGGGCATGCTGTCATGAACGGAGACAGCTTGAGTTAATTCAAATACTGGCGAAACTTTGCAGATAGGAGTAAGTGGCAGTATGGTGAACTGTAAACAGTACGCTTTGTCGGAATACAATACGCCACTACTCTCATGGATGAACAGTATTAGTACTTCCCAGAGCGCTAAACTAGAGCAACAAGTAAGTTTTTCTGGTGCTATACAGCTGCAATGATTTACCTTTGCAGCGCAGCAAACTCAGTATTTTTCTGTAGACGTCCCGTTATCAGGGACTGTGGATGGATATACTTTGAGCCGATCATATGATACTGGATCCAATAGCCGAAGTTTGCGTGGCGTGGTACCAGGAGATTCTTGGGAGATGCTGCGTTTTGAGGTGCAAGAGGGAAATTATGATATTACTGGCAAAATCAACAATCAATATGAATGCGTCATCCCCAGTGTGCTCAATACCAATGCACAAGCTTGGAAATGATTTATGATATACTGACCACAGCTTTGTAATGACAAACCCTGTGAATGATGATCAGCTCCTAGATATTATATTACGTATCCGCTTGTAGATGGTAAGATGCTCGTGATAAGCACAATAGACACTCGTAATACTGTTGTCAATATTCTTATAGAGAGATTGTTTGCTAGCTTGGTCCTCAAATAATTTGGTTCTCACATTGTAAGTTCCTGCCGATCCTTTTTGGTCGGTTTTTTTGACAAATAAGGGCTTGCTGACTATACTTATGATATGAAAAAGTACGTCATGATACTCTTGTGAATGATCTTTGGTATATGCTTGATGGGCAATGTACTTGTGTTTGCGCAAGACCAAAATCGAGGTCAATATGGTAGTACGCCTGATGAGATTCTCAAAAACGTAAGACAACAAGCTGATACTACCAAGATGACCGAATCAAGGCTTGATAACGTAAATATTGATAACCAGTCATTTGGACAATCCAATAGGATAACCAATACTTTGGACACACTGAGAGCGGCACTGGGTCCTTATCTACAGTGGCTGACCTTCATTGCTCTGAGTGGCGCTGTGATTCTGATTATTTATAATGGATTCTTATTGGCTACGAGTATGTGAGATGATGCTGTGCAAAAAGAGACTATGGCTAGGATCAAGAAAATAGCTACAGGAGTGATTATTGTCACCGCTGCTTACTTTATCATCAAGCTCTTAGTGAGCGCTATTACGTATATATTGGGATAATATGAAAAAAATCGCTGCTTGGATCTGATTATCAATCGTGCTATTGGCGCAACTAGTGTTGCCGTTGGGTGCTGTCGTAGCTTCCAATCTCCCTAGTTTTGATAATTTTAGTGATAAGCTGAAAAAGTGAAGCGAGAGGGTATATGATCCATCCAGACTCGGCGTGGATCCCAACAAATCTCTCAAAGATAATGTATTTGCTATGTTTTATCCTACGGCTGCGGGCGGAGGTAGAATACGAAACATGGTGCAAGTACTTGCGGCAGGATTTTTTGTAGCAATGATCATGTATACGGGTATCCAATTTATCCGATTTGCTGATGACACCAAGAAAATTGAAAATGCCAAGAATAATATGTTGTATATTGCATATGGTGGTTTCCTTATCTTTGGATCTTCTTACTTGATAGGTCTGGTAGGTTTTGAGAATAATGACGGCGCTGCTAGTCTGGCTCAAAATCTGCAAAATAAGATACTGGTAAATATTGTAGCATTTATGAAAGCGATCGCATTCTTTTTTGCTATCATACTGATATTTTGGAATGGAATTCAGATCATTCAGGCTATGGATGCTGAAGAAAAAAGAAAAAAAGGTATTACGGGGGTGATCAATGTAGTAGCGGCGCTTGTGTTTATCAAATTACTGGATTTTGTGTACTATATCGCTCAACAATCAGATTTCAAATCGAGGGCGGTAGAACTTTTGGTCAATGTCAGTAAAGGTGTGTGATATGTGCTTGGCGCCCTCATGGTGGCGTACTTGATTTATGCTGGCTTCCTGATGATTACCAGCAATGGTGATGACGATGGCTACAAGAGAGCAACCAATACACTCAGGAGTATCTTCTTGGTGAGCTTAGTTATCATACTATTCCTGATGATCATATACCAACTAGTGAAAGATTTGGGATAATCAGAACATATCGGCAACTTCTCCATGAGTCAATCTTACTTGTGGGGAGTTTTTTGTATTTGAGATAGAGATTGCTAGAATTCAGGATATTTATATGTGTGCGCAAAGTCATGATCAGATATAAGACAGTAGTAGTATACTTGAGCGTTGCGATACTTGCTTTGGTTACGGTATTACCATTACAGGGTTTCGCTCTATCTAGGCCAAGCTTACTGCGTAAGACCAAACCTATTACGAGCATGGGCTATGGCATCGCTAGATATGCTAAACAGGGTATTGTAGTTATCAAACCCAAGTCACGAAATCAGATGTTTATCAGATCCTGATCTACCAGTTCGGGCATATACCACCAACATCCTGGAGCCTTGGCTGTGATAAATGGGGCATACTTCGGGAGATTTTGATCTGAAACATTTTATCCTGCGGGAGTCCGAACTACGGGAGAAAAAGCCCTAGATCCGAGCTTGTGTCAGGATATCAATCTTTGTAGTGTCTATCATATGGATACACTGGGTATAGGATTGTTTCCTATGGAAGGGTGGTTTACTGGTGCCTACAGAAGCAGTGGTCCCATATTGGTACAACAGGGAATCATCAACCCTAGTATTTTGCGCAACCGTTCCCATTGGCAAAGGAAAACGTATAGGACGGTCATGATACCACAAGGTCCTTACTTTATCGTAACTACCACAGGCTACTCCTTGCCAGAGATGGCAGAGTTTATTATCAAAAACTTTGGTAAGGTAGATGCAATAAACCTCGATGGGGGATCATCTACATCGTTGTACTCGCGTAATGTAAAGTTCAATAGTAGGGCACGTTTGCCAGAGTTTATTGTGCTGCAATAAATCTATTTTGATGGAAATGAAAAATATCTCGCGTGAGCGAGATATTTT
>JBAYVQ010000070.1:0-5316 GCA_041674565.1 Candidatus Absconditabacterales bacterium | reverse complement strand
TTTGCTGGAGAAACCTCAATGGATGTGGATGAGAGTTGCTATGGGTCTCAGTTATAATGAGCCAGATAAAGAGTGATTTGCTATAAAAATATATGATAAGCTGAGTAGATTTAAATATCTGCATGCTACTCCTACTCTGATGAACTCTGGTACCAAATTTCATCAGCTTATTTCTTGTTTTATTGGAGTGGTGGAAGATGACTTGGTCAATATTATGGATAAAGCCAAAGAGTCTTCATTGTATGTGAAATATACGGGTGGTGTAGCAATGTCTATGACAAAACTCAGAGCATTGTGATCACCTATTAGGTCTATCAATACCAATTCCTGCGGCCCCATTCCTTTCATCAAGATATTTGATACCACGATAAACTCAGTTGTAGTTGGCGGCAAAAGAGCAGCGAATATTGTTGTCTATATGGAACCGCGACATAGGAACATCTATGACTTTTTGGATCTCAAAGAAACCAATGGTGACGATGCAGTAAGAGCTAGAAAGATCAATACAGCGCTATGGATACCAGATTTGTTTATGAAACAAGTAGAGAGAAATGGTGATTGGTACTTATTTGACCCAGCACAAGCGAAAGGTCTTGATGAGTCTTGGGGAGATGAATTTGAAACACTCTACCAACAATACATAGACAAAGCAGAAAAGGGAGAAATGGGTAATTTTGAAAAAGTAAGAGCTCAAGAACTATACAAAGACATTCTTGTGAGAGCCGCAAAGACGGGTAACTATTGGATCAATTTCAAAGATGCCCACAATAGAGCCAATCAAGCAAAACCATATGCCATGATCCATAGTACCAACATGTGTACGGAGATCAGTATCGCTAACAGATCAGATAGTACCGCTACCTGTACGCTAGCCTCTCTCAATCTTTCCAAGTTTGTCCTCAAACAACATAGTCATGTCGACTTATCGCACATGAGTTTTGAGCAAAAAATGGAATTGGTAGACTGGAATGATTTGGAAGAGACAGTGAAAATTGCTATCCAGGCTTTGGATAACGTAATAGATATCAATTACTTCCCTACTCCAGAGTCCAAAAAGAACTCGTTTGACCTAAGGCCTTTGGGATTGGGGGTTATGGGATTTGGGGAAATGCTTATCGATCTGGCTATTGCTTATGACAGTGATGAAGCGGTGAGGATATCAGATATGTTGTGAGCATTTATCTACAAGCATGCATTGGATACGTCCCAAGAGTTGGCCAAGACAAGAGGTACTTTTGGGGACTACCATGAGGGATATGGATATGAACCAAGAAGAAATATCTTATTGTTGAGTATTGCCCCTACTGCAAGTATCAGTAATATTGCTGGTACCAGTAGCTGTATAGAGCCGTACTATGCCAATGTATATTCTAGAGAGACCACTTCTGGTAAGTTTACGATTATCGTAAAACAACTTGTGGAAGAGCTTAAGGCTAAAAACCTCTGGAACGAAGAGATCAAAAATAGTATTATTATGCACAGTGGTAGTGTCAAAGGCATTGAAGAACTTGATGGTGCTGTAGACAAATCTGTCTATAAGACTGTATATGAGTCTGATCCTTTGGCTCAGGTAGATATCGCAGCTGCTTGGCAAAAGCATATTGATCAGGCTATTTCTAGAAATATTTATGCACAAGAAGGCCGAAGAGATAGGTTGGGTGACGTGTATATGTATGCACGGAAACAATGACTCAAGGGTACTTACTACTGCTTTATTGAGAAGACCATCAAAGGAGAAAAATACATGCAAGATGTAAACAAGAGAGGTGAAAGAAAAGGCTTCAACGCCACTACCAATCCCAACGCTATGCAACAAGAGATGTCTGCGCAAGCAGCAAAGAGATGATTTGGAGCTTTGGCAGACAAAGAGCCAGTTGCTTTCAAAGGCAGTGATGATGTGGTTTACGATGGCCTCACTAAAGCCCAGATTGAAGAAAAACTCATTGCAGAAAAATGACAAGAATATGTAGATAAGCTGAAAGCAGGCGAAATCTACGCATCAGGACAATGCCCTATCAATCCTTTTGAGAAAGTAATGTGTGAAGGTTGCCAGTAGGCCTGCTTCATGAAGATATAGGTGATTTAACTCAAGATTTTTGCATAAGTGATGTCCTACTGAAATACTAATAAGCCTCTATTGGTCTCTCTTCCTGCAGGGGAAAAATTTGATTTGTTTCACCAGTTTGAAGATTTTCATTCTAGTATACGGTATACGTTCTTCTTGGTTTCGGGGAAGTTGCATATACATTCCAGGCGTTCCAATACACGAAATGAACACACACCTTTGTACAAACAAAAATTGCGTGATGCTCTCCAGTTGCCACAGTACTATGATGCAAAGGTAGCACCAGATCGTTCGCTGTATATATTGCATACGCTGCAGACCCATTTTGGACACCTAGAACGTCATCACGCTGAGTTCGAACAGCTGTTATCCTTATCTTTGGATGATGTTGTCGCTGGTAACTTGAGAGGTGTATATTTTTTGGGTTATGAGAGAGACAAGAGCTTTGAAGTCAGAGATGCTGATCTTGCTTCACGTTATTGGATAACCCCCAGGAAGTGATATCGAGCAAGGAGAAACGGTAAAGCCCTACAATATATTCATCCCAAGACACCAGTTACGATGGACGCATGTGTTGAGTGATTGTTGGAGGAAGCTGATACCAATGGATTGAATGAGATAGGATATTGTCATGAAGAAGATATAGATATCCTGACAGCTAGAGATCTGAAGGTGCATGTTCAAGATTTTGTCCAATCTTACTCATCACCCTACTACTACAAACAGTGTCAGTACAACACTATTCGCGCTGCTAGGAGGAAGCTTATGGAATTTGAATTGGAATTGTATCAGGAATTGTGATTCCAGGCAGACCCAAGTTTTCTGTATAGATATTTAACGCAGACTGATATATCTGAGAACAATTGTCTGCAGCCAGAAGATTATGAACTGCCGAACTGTCCCTTTTAAAACCTTATAATTACATCAAAAAAAGCCATATGGCTTTTTTAGTCTCTGATTCCATAGTTCTTGCTTACTGCTGTGTGAGAAATAATTGGTGTTGCTCATTGTGCAGGTGAAAATATGTATCAAATCCACACTCTTGGCTCCCCATCCCCATCATCTCTTTCAAATTTCATATTCCGTCATGCTGCTTGTGCTTGCTTCCCTATTTCTATACAAACCCCTTCGTCATAGCTTCCAAATAATGTTTTGATGTCAGCAAAACTTACGTTGTATTTTCCCTCTCGCACTCTTGTTCTTGGTGTTTCGTGCACGAATGCTAGTATTTTTGCAAATAGCGGAAAACTAGAGGCAAGTTCAATAGCTAGTTGCTGAGGATCTATTACTACCTTGGGCTGTAATGTTTCTGCGATTACTTTTTTTACTGGGATGCTTCGCACAAAGCATAAGCCCTCTACTATGTCGCAAAATTCATTGACTACTGTAGCTAGAGACAGTTTATCTGATGTGCCGTTCCATTCAGACTTAAGGTCCTCCAAACTGTTTGCTAAATACTTTTGTTGACCGTTTTGATAGTAGAGTCTGACATCTTTGGCTTTGAGTTGATCAATGTATTCGCTACAATCTCATAGGCGCTGAGATAGTTCGCTTGTTGCTGAGTTCATTTGCTTTATTTTATTGGTAAATATATTTGTATTATATAAAAAATATAATATATGTCAATATATCTGTATAGAGTATATATGACTATTACACTTTAAACCCTTCCAGCAGCAAAGTACTGTATCAACCTGATGATGGTATATGAAAATATGACGATAGTCAGACCAATAAGGCTATATTTGATTCACTCTCCTGCTTTGCTAGCTGCTTTTGCATCAGTACCGCCCTGGAGGACATATTGGAGTCAGCTTATTACTAATCACAAAAAGGCTATAGTTCCTATAAAAAACGTTGCTGCAAGAAATAAATCTGCAACAAACAAACCTGGGTCATTTGCTTCATCTGGATCCATATTTTTTTTGATGCCCAAAAGCGCATTGTAATCTACCTTACAATTTCAGGCCAGAAGGTCTTCGGTGTTGCATTCGATAGCCTCTTGAGCGATAAGTATGGGCATGATGCAGTTGCCACAATCAAAATAAAGTATGTTGTACCTTATCTGATTATATCCTTATGCTGCAAAATTTGCAAGTACTGTGGTGTTATTCCTGTATTTTTTTGACTTCTTCTTTCGAGATACCGAGCTGATCGGCTATGGTCTCTCTTGCTTTTGCCTTTTCCACGATAGTGACCTGTGCTTTTGGTCCTCTAAATACGCCTCATTCTGGTGCTTTTCCTACTATTTCTCCTAGTATTGCATTGTGTCCGATGCATCTTCCTTGGAAGTTGTTGTACTGTATGGTGTCTCATTTTTTGGGATAATCTGCGGTTTCTTGCACATATCGATATCTTTCGTATACTACACTACATTTGAGTTTACCACACCTGCCTTTGAGTTTTTCGATATCTCTTCATTCTAGTGACTGCATCACGACATTTTCCATATCAATGGTGGGTAAGACGCCCAGACTACAACAGCCCATAGGGCCACAGCCACACTCGGTGAGCCAGTCGCTGGCTTGAGGATGCAACCTTACCATATCTCTTGCTCCTACTTGATAGAAAAAGAAGTTTACTGGTATCAGCGGACGAAATATTTTCAAAAATTCCACAAAATCCAACCTCTCCTCACAGTAAAAATAAAAGTAGATCATGTCCCCATTCAGATTGGATCTCGCGTTGATGGGCTTAGCTTGCTTAAACTTTGCTTTGAAGTGTTTTTTAAATATCTCAAAATAACCTGACGCTTTTGTCTGGTTTTGGATAAATTGTTGCTTTTCCTCTGTTCTCAAGACGCGGATGAATTGGCCTTCTTTTTGCGCTGCTACCTCGAACCCAATCACATTGCCTATCATATATTTTACTTTGTTTTCTTCTGTGATACTATACATAATCTGATCACCAGGCTTGAAATCCCCAATGGAGTATCCTGTTTTGATGGTAACTTTGACTGGTTTGATAATAAGCCAATCCAAAACATATAATACGACTGACTCGCTTGCTACTGGCGCATCAGTGCTGCTGTGTTCTTGTATTTCAGACATAAAAAACTACGCTTAACAAGGGTAAAATACAAACTGTATGCAACACTATGTGTAATTATATTCGTACTTCATACAAATAGAAAATGATAAGATTGGATAGATATTTATGAAATTTGTGATTGGCTTCTAGATCAACTTTGGCACAGCGATGTAAGGCGTGATACATCAGCGTCAATGATCAGATTATCAAAAAATCAGATA
>JBAYVQ010000069.1:0-5365 GCA_041674565.1 Candidatus Absconditabacterales bacterium | reverse complement strand
GCGTTTTCAGCCTCATCCTTGAGTCTTTGCATTGCCATAGGGTTTGCACTCAGATCGATACCTTCTTTTGCCTTAAACTGATCTACCAACCATCTGATAATTCTCTGGTCAAAATCTGCTCCTCCAAGATGCGTGTCACCGCTCGTAGACTTTACTTCAAATGTTTTCCCGTCCTCAGATGATTCGATATCCATGATAGTCACATCAAAAGTACCACCTCCAAGATCAAACACAGTAATTTTTTGACTAGTAGACTTGTCCACACCATAAGAAAACGCAGCGGCAGTAGGCTCATTGATTACTCTCTCTACCTTGAGTCCAGCAATTTCACCAGCAGCCTTTGTCGCATTTCTTTGACTATCATTGAAGTATGCAGGCACCGTAATCACAGCTTGCGTAATAGGTTCTCCAAGAAATTTCTCACAATCTTCTTTGATTTTCTTGATGATAAACGCAGATATTTGCTCTGGCTTATATTCTTGATCATCGATCACGATCAACACGCCGCCGTCTGAGCCTTCTTTTATTGTATACGGTACATTTTTGTCGTCAGCATTGAGTTCTTTATATTGGCGACCAATAAATCTTTTTACTTCAAACACTACGTTTTTTGGCTCCAATATAGCCTTTCTCTTAGCCAACTTACCCACCAACAATTCGTTGCCCTTGATGTACACTACTGAAGGCGTTGTACGGTCACCATCACTGTTTGGCAAAACCTCAGCCTTATCAGCCAACATATATGCAGCACAACTATTGGTTGTACCAAGATCAATTCCAATAATTTTTCCCATTTTTCTCTCTGATTATATAAATATAAAAATAATCTGAATACCTGTGCAATAAAAAATAGCACCTTGTTATTCCAGGTGCTATAGTAATCAAACTATTTTTTTTTGCAAGTAATTTTTATAGTTTCGTGAAAGACTAGTTATCAACCTTAACAACGTATCTCAACTGGTCAGCCTTAGTGGTATCACACTGAGCACTTTCTCCCCTGCCGCAAAGTTGGGATTCTTTTGTTGGACAAGCGTCTCCCACAAAGTTCACACTTGGATTACCTGCTTGTTTTTCCAGATAAGCAGCCAACACATAGCCATCTCCAGCACGAGTGTAATAATACTCTCACTGAACAGCGTTTGTACATATTTTTCTATTGCCAGCTGGATCTTTTGGTAAAGACTTTAGATACCCATTGTTTCCTGCAAGATCATCCAATTTTTCAGGATATTGTCCAAAGTCACCATTGTAAGCAGCGAGTGCTGTTGCAAGTTGATTAAGGTCCGCTTTTCTTGCTGTATTTCTTGCAGATGCTTGTGCTCCCTGGATTCTTGGTAGTAATGCCACTGTCAAAAGACCGATAATAGCGATAACAATCAAGATCTCGATGAGGGTAAATCATTTAGCAAGGCTTTGTTGGAATCTTTTTAGCAATTTCATGAAATGAAATGTAGTAAATAAAGACAAAAGCTCTATGCTACTATTATAACCAGACAATGAAAAAATGCAAATAGTAAACACCATATCGTCAACAAATTACCGTTGTTTTTGACAAAAAGCACTATTGTGACTATGATTATGGCGATACGCTATACCCCATTCGCCTCATGAACGCCAAGACAGCAAGCATCAATAACCTAGGTACAGCAAAAACTGCTGTTGCCGAGCAAAGTCCTAGCTACTTAGATCAAGTACTACAATCGGACTATTTCAACTATATACGAAAAGTAGGGCTTGCAGTCATAGCGTTTTTTGTATTGTTTATGTTGGCAAAGCGGATTGCGGGCGTTGCAAGTAAGAAATTTTACGAAAATGCCAATATTACCGATCTCAACAAGCAAGAATCAATGGGACAGCTCGTGTACGACGTAGTATTCTATATCCTTCTGATTATAGCTATATTTGTAGCATTTGAGATAGTATGATTTGATGTGTGAGTCATTTTGGGTGGTATATCGTTTGGTGTATGATTTGCCTTCAAGGAGATATTGGGAAATATGATAGCCTGAGTCATGATGTTGAGTATCAAAGAGCTCAAGCTAGGTGATATTATCCAAGTAGATGGGCATCCTGGCTACTTTGGGAAGATAGAAGAAATCACTATCAGATATACCGTTATCAGGACTCTAGATCTCAGACAAGTGGTTATACCAAATATGGAACTCATCTCCAATCCCATCAAAACATACTCTAGCGAAGAGCTGGTCAAACTCCATACCATGATACCAGTCAGCTACGATACGGATCTGGATCAAGCAATGTCCATCATGATAGAGTCTACAAACAGCCTGGATATCGTGCGCCAAAAGACATCAACCAAAGCATTTATTATGCAGTACGGTGACGCGGGTGTAGAAATAAAAATCTTTTTCTGGGTGGATCCCAATTGCGGATTGCCACAAGAATATATCATAGGTGATGTCAATCAAGCTATCATCGCATGACTCAGAAAAGAATGAATCAAGATGCCTTACAAGCATATCGTCACTACCATGGACGAAAACGACCAAGACGTACTTGCAAACATCAAGTTCTTGAAAGATTACAAACCACCAGCTACTACTTAGAGTTTTGGCACTACGTATCTTTTATTGTAATAGGTCACGTGTTTGAGGTATCCACGAAACCATAAGATATCCTCAGCGGAAACAGTATAATGGATTTGTTCTTTGCTACTATAAATAAGCCAGCAGTCCACTCATACCTCCAAGAAGTACTGGTTGTCGTCTATTTTGGATCGCAGCTCTAGTATGGGTCTATACTTGGTGTACAAGGTAGTGATCATTGCGGCCAACTCCTCACTATAGTCTGGAGAAACATTGAGGACATCCACAACATACATATGCAACAAACGATCTAACTTGAGGTCGATTTTTTTTTGCTCTTGTTTGGCAATGGCCGCGTAGAGTAAGAATAACAAGCCTGATAAACTTTCCCTAAGCGTAGATACTATACCCAGTATCACACTATCAGCATATTTTGCTTTGAGATGCAAAGTCGGTAGTTGCTCTACAATATCATGCTGCACCCAGAAATCTAGAGTATACAAGGCTTCTTTAAGATTTTTGATATCCTGATCTTGAGTGTACTCAATCAACGAACTTACCAGCGCTGGTTTGGAAAGCAGCGCATCGAGACCACCATAAGCTACTTCTAGCAATGTGTTAGGATTATAGGTTATCCAAGAGCTTACACGAAATGCAAACAACTGTTGGAATTCGACCAACATCCTCTCCTGATGCAAAGATAGTTTTATGTCTTTCGCCAATAGATCTTGAAGTAATGTAGCTACAGCCATCTCATCCAAGTGTTTCACAATAGTAGCATTGCTATATACTTCTTTTACATCAGCAATATACGGCAGCATAAAACTCGACTTACCCGATCTCACACCATCAAATATCGCCCTATAAAAATACTGATTCTTGCCATACTGGTGTAGCAACGCAGAGTAATAATGAATAGAAAATCTTTTTGTCGCACCTGTTTTACTCAAGACGCTTTGTAGCAAGCCCGATCTAAACATCCTTACAAAATAACTATCTCATCTGCCAATCCACAGTGATCCCAGTAATCCAACGTAAAAATTGAGTATCCTATCCATCATGACGCCTTCTTTTCTTAGCGACTCAGGGATCTGCAAAAAACCACCCTGACCATCATTGATGCTAGATAAAATCTCTTCCAAATCATCGGACTCAGATCATCACTTATGGAACTTCATCATAATCATTTTCTTGAGATGCTCAAAAAAATTTGTTTTCCAGTTCTTGTGATCAGTCAAATAAGCCATCCAGGGCTCTATATTAGCATCTGATTGCAAAAAGCTATGCAAAAATACATCCATGTGCTCAGCAGGAAACAGTTTGGGCGCCACGTGTTCAGCTATCAAAAACACATCTTCCCAGTTAAACAGCAATTTGATCAATATCTCCGCTGGCATCAATGCATCAAGCAGTTTATCTTCCATCCCCGACAGCTCAGCATCATGTACGTACAAATCACTATGGTGCTGAAATTCTACAAAATCATTTTTGCCCTTGGATTTTTTGAGTTCGTCAGCAAATAGTCGTCCATAGTATTCCACAGGATCCACATTATCCCCAGCAAATAGTGTGTTGATATGTTTATAAAGATAATATAATCAGAAAAATACATCGGTATGTACGAGCAATTGAGACTGCAACTCCTTGAGAGCTTTTTTGGTTAACTTGATATCGTATACTCCAGCGATAAATTTGTAGTAGTTAAAAAATAATTCTATAAACCAATTGAAAGATTCTTTCTTACTCAATTTATCAGGAAATATCTTCACTCTTGCAGCAAAAATATACGATATAATATTGATGGTCAATAATAGTACCATAAACATATCTGTACCCTTTTTTGTCTTAGGGAAGTAAGAAACAAAATACTGAGATAACGCAGTACTGACCAGAGCTGCCAAATTGGTAGGATTGTAAAATTTATAGCCATTGAGATTTGCACAAACACAGTACGAAAAATATAGTTCCATATCTTTGGGTTTGATAGTCGTATGATCTCCAAATCCAATCTTTACTTCCACTGGATCCAATCCCACATCAAATAGGTTCAACTTGGGATTTTCCACCATTCTTTTGGTGATGACCGTAAAAAAATGCTTAGCATTTACCAAACCCAAAAACATAGAGGCAGGTCACATCGCACCACCAAAATGATCAGGGAACAAAGACAAAAGCAAACGTTTGAATAGTGACATATATGTCCAACAAGTATAAATTATTTTGATCAAAGTGTTATAATACCTACTCCGATCATAATACATATTCCTCAGATTATCATTTCTTTTGTAATGTGCACGTCACGAAAAAGAAGATATGATAATATGCCCACCCATAGCGTGCCCGACAGCTCCAAAAGCTCTATCAATACACCATTTTGGAGTTCCACAAAGCCAAAAGATACAAAGAAACCATACAACACAATAGGTATCACCGTACCCGCCACAATATATCGTTTGTGGGGAGTCATGCTTTTATAAAACCCAAGTACCTCTTCGTGGTGACCCAGTGCAAGCCCTCGAAATAACAAAAAGCCTAGTAGATATGCTATTCATATAACTGATAAGTAGGTTCGCTTATTGGCAACGTGCGATAGTTGTTGACCAAACACATAGCTGAGAGCCCCGCACAATGTACTTATAAGAATCAGGACTGTGCCCTTCATATATATATAATCTTTGATGGTAAATAGTTTGCGTATCTAAAACCCACTTTGTAGTTCCAACATCTTAGCATAGTATCATCATTGTGTGATGAGCTGCTCATGTGTTCCTCTTTCAATAATGTTTCCTTGGTCTATTACAATAATATCATCAGCATGT
>JBAYVQ010000068.1:0-5511 GCA_041674565.1 Candidatus Absconditabacterales bacterium | reverse complement strand
ATTTGACCGCCCTCAGCGAGTAAGAGTTAGTTACCCAGAAGGTAAAATTATGAAATAAGCTGAAATATAAGTCTCCTGGCTATTGTTTTTGTGCTTGATACTACATAAATAATATGTACTTATCCTTATTACTACTGATAATATTTTCTATCAGTGGATTTTCGTACGATCTTTAACATTTCTAAACATAGCACAAAATACAAAAAAACATGGAAAGAAACGTCTTTCAAGATTTTTTGCGTAAGGAAGGGCTTACTTCTGTACAAGCGAGCAATCTCGCTTGTGTGCCGTACAATACGGCAAAGGAGGTATTCGCCGTCCCACGACGCAATCACTCGGTAGCTGCACGCTATCGATTCACTCTACTTACTGGACCAGGGTATTTTGATCTGACTCCAGAAGAAGAACTGCAATACCAGGAACAAAGAAAGGATTCGGTGCTTTTATATCAGGCAGAAGAAATCGCGCAATGGTTGATCCAGCAATGGAGGCAGCATGGCGCACTTCCAGAAGATAATGATGCTTTGAGCAAGGATAGTAGCAGTGCATCCCAAAACATGCCGAGTTACCTCGCTCGCATGTACCCCAAAGTCTCCAAAATTGATGCTCTGCATCTGGTTCAAGAGGCTATCGCTCATGGCGGGCGGGTATTGACCGAAGCGGATTTAAGGAAGATCCAGGAGTCAACTGCTATCTTTTTACAGCAATTGACTATCCTGTTATCTGCATCTCCGCAGGAGCTTACACGTGCGAAGCCCTTGCTGAAGGGCAATTTTAGTCAAATTGTGAGCCTGCTCAATGTGGTAGTGGATCCTGATCCGCATGCCGCGTTAAAGCGCCAAATAGAGTTTCAAAAAATTTTTTCAACAAACAAACTGTAGAACCATGGAACTAAGTTTTCAACAACCAGACAAACCAGCGGCTAATCAACGATTTGTCTACTACACAATGATAATGACGCCCGTCGCGGCGAATAATGGATGGGCTAAGGCTTCTAAGGAGTTGGTTGTAAATTCAACCGATGCTGGTGCTCAGCGTATTCTTATGCTGTTTCGTCGTGACGGTAGCGTTATATTTGCGGATGACGGGAAAGGAATGGACGCTCGGGCTCGGGACAGTGTCCTGAGCTATGGCTTTAGCTCCAAAGAGCGCTTGGACCTCAAGACCGCTGGTGCCAATGGTACTGGCCTAAAAAATTGCCTTGGACTGGGAGATATAAATAAAACCAGAATTGAGATCCAAACGTCAACTGACGGCATCACATTTTACCGGCTGGATATTAATTTTGATTATGTGGTGGAGTTAGCGGAAAAAACTGCTAACCCGAGTCAATACCAAAAGCAGATTCCAAAACCCAAGGATTGGTGCAGCTACCTCAACCGCACATCGGGCACCAATATTATTCTGCACAACTGTGAGAGAATACCCAATCCCTCCAATGTCATAAAGGAGCTTGCAGAATACTTAGTACCTCCAGTTGCAAGAATGGTAGAAGTCTTTGATGGAGTAACACTATCGGGTTTAAATCGAGTTATGTACGATGGCAAACCCTATTCTTGTGAGATACCGATGGGTAAATTCGGCACGCTCACCGCTGAGTTATTTATTGGTGTCTCTAAACAATCTCGTATTCAAGTATGTGGCCCTAGCAATGCCATTATGACTTTGGGACGATTTTGGGAGGGGTATGGCACGAAACTTCCAGCTGAGTTAGCCCCACTTTCTTCTTGCTCGGGCTGGATCTATTTGAGCGCAGCCAATCAATGGCGTATGCATGATGGTACGTTTGATTTGGGGTTTTTCAAAAGCAATGCTGCATCATTGTTTGTAGAGGGTATGATTCAAATTGCGGATGAGGTTAAAGTAACACTGCGACAGCTCAATGAAGACCGCAATACGGCGGAGTGGAGTGAAATGCTCATGGAGTTTGTATCAGCAAACAATTTGGAATTCACAAATCCAGTGCCTGGGAAAGCGACAGGAGTTTTTAGACCAGCACCATCTACTCATGCAAAAGAATTAGAAGTGGTTATTGTGCCAAATCAATTCCATTTGCAGCCAAATCAAACTGCATCATTTACTTTTACCAACGAAGGGACAAAAAAACTTGATCCCGAAAGATGGGTTGTTGATGACGCTGCGAGCCTGGCGAAGGTAAAAGGGACTAAACTTGGAAATGAAATGACACTCAAATCAGGGTCTAACTTAGGTACTAGTTACCTTACATTGACCCATCCCGAATTGCATGGTAGTAGGAGTTATCAAATTAAGGTTGTTGTCGGTTTTCGGCCAGATCCTTTTATTGAGGGGCCAACCAAAATTCAAAGTGGAAGGGAGATAATATACCGACTACGTTATTTTGACAACGACACAAAAGTTGTTTGGAGCCTGAAGGAAAAAGACTCTGACGTTGTTATTCGCGGTAGCGGTAAACGTATCGCCAACCTCCTGAGCAAGATTGCCAACAGAATGAGGCGTGTTACTCTTGTTGTGCACGACCAAGTGCACGGACGTAAAATTGCAGACAAGGAGATTGAAGTGTTTCCTCCTGTCCAAAACGGCAGTATGAGTATCACTGTCCACAAACAGCGCTTTGAACTTCAACCAACCACAATCTTGATAGGCGGAGCTCTTGCTCATATTGGTCATGACTGGGGCGACACTCCTACGATCGCTCTCAACTTTAATGCTCCTTCTCTTCTGCTTATGCCGAATAAGAAACAACAGTTGCTCAATTCGGTCGCAATGGCCGCGGTGTCGTGGCTGGTGCAAAAGGATAAACTGGATCCGGCGCATATACCTACAGTGCTTGAGGAGTTCCTGGAGCGTATGAATAAGCGCATGAAAATGTCTTAGAAGTACACGGAATAGAATGAAGTTGAAATTTTTTGAGAGACAAGTGTTTTTCTTGTTTTAATCCTAGTATATTTTGAATAAACGGCTGCTGGGTAGTCCATGCTGGCCGTTTTTTTTGTATACAAAAATGATTTGACTGCATTGAGACAAACTGCATGTATCGCTTATAATTCAGATTATAAAATATATATTGTGTGTATGAATCTAGCTAAGCTTATCGACTTGTATATTTCCTATCTTGCAAACACCAAGAATGCCAGTGGGAAAACTATCATGAACTACGGTTTGTGGCTCAAAAGATTTTTGGAGTTTGCTGGAGATGTAGATATATCTCAGATAAAGCCTCTGCAATTTATGGAATATCGTGATGTACTGATAAATGAGCGCAAACTCAGCATAAAGACTGTGAACTATCACATTATTGCTATCAGAGCATTTCTCAAGTTTTGTATCAAACACGACATACCCTGCATTTCACCTGATAAATTAGAGATAAGCAAAACGCCACCGAGGACAGTGCATTTCCTTAGCGATGAGGAGATCACCAAAATGATGGATGCGCCAGGGGAGTGGGAGAAGAATGAAATAAGGAGAGTGAGAGATCAAGCTATTTTACATATTTTGTATGGATCTGGACTCAGAGTATCGGAAGTTTGCAATTTGAAACTTGAGGATATACAGACCGATAGTAATCAGTTTCGAGTAGTAGGTAAGGGGCGCAAACTTAGGGCTGTGTTCATGACCAAAAAAGCGTTGGAATACTTACGTGCATGGCTCGAGAAAAGACCCTCTCACTCGGAGTTTGTATTCGTGGCACTGCCAAGTCGCAAGCAAGATACGGGTCTAAGCAGGAATACAATAGAAGATATCGTAAGACATTATGCTAAACTTACTGGTATCACCAAGAAGGTTACTCCGCATACCTTGAGACATAGCTTTGCTACGTCATTGATAAAAAAAGGAGCTGATATTAGATCAGTGCAAACCTTGCTTGGACATAGTAGTATCACGACGACGCAGATTTATACTCACGTGGATGATAAATATCTGCAGGGTATCCATAAGTTGATGGACAGCATAAGCGGTGATATTACCGAATAAGGTTTAATCCGTATATTCAAAGTCATTGTTTGTAACAGCTAGAGGAAAGTATCGTAGTATAGGTATAGCTTATATCGCTATTTATCCTTTTTTTGGACTATATGACTTTATTAGAATTCTTTAGGGACCTCCCTAGTATGACAATACGTGAAGCTAGTGAAAACTATGCTAAATTTCAGCAAACGCTTATTGATGTCCGCGGACCCTTAGAGTGATTGGTGAAAAAGTATGCCGATGGAGATCTCAAGTTAGATGACTCTTGAGCACTGCTGGAAGACCTAGCTGCCTTGGTCAAAATACTCAAAAGAAAACTATAGTCTAACTAGTCTGACTGACATTATTTTCTCTCAAAAAGTTTTCGTTTGGTTTGAAATAAATCTGTCACTTCATTTACTATCTTTTGATCTACTAAGCCAGATAGTGATCTGTTGTGTATAAGTGCATCTCTTACTTCAGTTGCCGATATTTTTGGTGTAGTGCCATCAAAACGATTGAGGGTTTTGTAATTTCTTCATCTCTCTACAAAAAAACTAATGTCCTCTTCACAACCTCACCAAAAAAGGACGTTTTTGATATCGCCTTTGTATTTGAGTCCGATAATATCATCAAGCGATTGAATCCACAACTCGTCATTGTGTTGATCTGCAAGTCCTGCAATATCAATATCTGGGTAAAGTGTTTTGATAAAATCTCTTCTTTCTTTGTAGTTAAAAAAATTACGCAAGGTGAAGTCAGCATTAGAACTTCCCAATATCAATGCGCAATTGTTTTTGTGATAATCTAGCATAGTATCTATGATAACCTGATGACCTAGGTGGACAGGGCACATTCTCCCTATATAAACTCAAAATTCATTCATTATAGTACATTTCTCATATAAATATGATTACTATGTATAATTATTACAATATATCCATATAAAGTAAATGATATAGTATGATTGCATATTTATGAATGAGCAGGGTAGTGGTACTCCCCTTTTTTATTCATTCTTGTTTGATTATATATATTTTATATGCATGTATTTGCTGTAAAATATATAAAATATTATTATTTTTGATGATAAAATATGATATTATTTTTTTTATAAAATATCATTATATACGGCTTAATAAGCTATTTTTGAGAGGTATAAACATACGTCCAGCATATCTAAACGGCTCTGAAATCGTCAATTCGACTTTGCACAATATATCTTGTGCAAAGTAGATACATCAAAACAAGGAATATCCAAACAGGCATTATTATTGCTTGTTTTTGATATGTAAATATGTATTTTGTGGAATATTCCATAAATAAATCTGTCAGACACTATATATGCATATCATCAGATTATTTTTTATAACAAATTTATTTGTTGTTTGTATGAATAATGAAATATCATATTCGTAAGAAATCATATGACGGTAGATGAAGAAATCCCAAGGCAAGAAATATCGGTTACACTCCCCTGTTGACTGTGCGGAGACCAACCGATAGAACTAATGGTACAGATAAGGTAAAGATAGGCTTTGATGAGCTAGAAGCGATGAGACTCAAATATGTAGATGGTCT
>JBAYVQ010000067.1:0-5513 GCA_041674565.1 Candidatus Absconditabacterales bacterium | reverse complement strand
TTACAGGATTGTACGGACGATGGATACGAGCAAACATAGGGAAACAGCAACATAAAGAAGATGATATCAGTCACCTGAGCAAGTCTCAGCGGATTAACACTATCGTGATACTAACACTCGGCACTATAGGATTGTGATATATTACATCTCACTTGCATATTCGACTGCCCACCTACTTCACTCAGCCAGCAACATTTGTTGCTCTGGATGCATTTACCACCGTGCTCAGTTTTATCGCTACTATGTTACTGGTACGAAAAAAGATCGAAGCACGATACTTGTGGATCCTAGTAGATATCATAGGCATCCGATTGTACTATGCAAAAGGGGTACAATTTATAGCAGCAGAGTATGTTTTATTCCTTATATTGGCCACATCATGACTCATCCAATGGATCAAGTTGTATCGCAAACAAAACCATATCGCCAAGGCATCATCATAGGTAAGTTTATGCCCTTTCATATGGGTCATCAAGGATTGATAGAGTTTGGCACAATAAGATGTGATAAGCTGACAGTATGCGTATGTTCCAATAAGAAAGAACCTATCGATGGTGCGATAAGATACGAGCGAGTAAAACAAACCTATAGCAATAGACCAGAAATCCAAGTACTGCATATTACCGAAGAGCTACCAGGATGAAGGAGATCTACTCGCTACGCCTCCAATATACGAGC
Source organism: Candidatus Absconditabacterales bacterium (assembly GCA_041674565.1). Lineage (GTDB taxonomy): Bacteria > Patescibacteriota > Gracilibacteria > Absconditabacterales > Absconditicoccaceae > CALMFT01. The sequence continues at coordinate 4,835 of JBAYVQ010000067.1, read as the reverse complement.
TAAGTATCTTCAAGAATTGGTGCCAGAGGTTGACGTATTTTTCTCATCTGAGCTCTATGGCAAATATATGGCAGAATACATTCACATCAACCATGAGTACTTTGATAGGAAAAGGACGATTATCCCCGTGTCAGGCACTAAGATAAGGAACAACCCACGAAAATACCGAAACTATCTCGCACCAATCGCTAAACCCTATTATTGCAAAAAAATCATTATTTGTGGATCAGAATCCACGGGCAAGTCAACTCTCGCTATCAAACTTGCACAGTATTTCGACACCACCTATGTACCAGAAATGGCGAGACGGACGGTACCAGAAACAGATAAAATTATCTACAAAGATCTACAAACCATAGCCGTACTGCACGCCAAAGCTATTGAGGAGAAATCCCGATCAGCAAACAAAATACTCTTTGTCGATACAGACATCAATATTACTAAATCATACAGCAAGTATTTATTGAGCAAAGAGTTGACAGTAGATCCCTGGATCGAGGAGGTAAATCATGGAGATCTCTATCTATATCTAGAAAATGATTGCGAGTATATTCAAGACGGTGGTAGGTTACCAAAAGATGAAAGAAATAGTCTGAATCAATTCCACAAACAGCAGTTGAGGCAACAGTGAATACGCTACCACACCATCCATGGGACCAATCGAAAAGACCGTATACAAAAAAGTATTGCTGTCGTCAAACAATTTATACGCTCAAGCAAATACCCTACTACCGCATTCAATATACCATCTCGCCCTTTACTTCTTACCAATACATATCAATGAAAATCTGAATCGCGCAAGTAAACACCAAACTTGGTGATGTAGAACACAACTACCAAAAAATAGCACAAGCCATACAAACGCTTGGCCCTGGTTCTGATATTATCGTGTTTCCAGAAATGACGTTACCAGGCTATCCTCTGCACGACAAGGTATTTGATAAAAATCTTCTTAAAGCTCAAAAAGCAAAATTAGTGCAAGTTCAAAAAATATTAAAATGATATAAAAAAGATCTTACCGTTGCCTTAGGGTTTGTGGATTATGATGATACCAAAACAGGACCAGACGGGCAATGGATCAAACGAAACGCTGCTGCAGTGATCAAGGCGGATAGTATTCAAGTCTATCACAAACAATTACTTCCCAATTACGATGTATTTTACGACAAAAGATATTACAATGAGTGAACCTGACCAACGCACGTGCGCGTTGGGAATCAAACTGCTGCGATAACTATTTGCGAAGATATGCGAGATGAGTGATACGAAATCAAACCAGTAGCCCAAGCTTGCAAAGCACAGCAAACAGATCTGATTATCAATTTATCTTCGTCTCCTTTTGCTACAGGCAAACTTTCCACCAGATTGGATATTATCCGCAATCACGTCAAGAAACACAAGATACCATTTGTTTATGTCAATCAAATAGGATGACAAGACGGCAACGTAAACGATGGAGGTAGTATGGTAGTGAATGCAGCATGACAAGTAATCCACGCCAATAAAACATTTACTGAGGATCTATGCATCGTAGACACCAACAACACTATGGACCAAACAAAAAAAGTTTTGGAAACAAATAATAATAAGTATGGTCAAATACTGGAGGCTATCAAACTAGGCATCAGCGACTACATGAAAAAAGGAGGCTTTACAGATATCGTGATCGGTGTATCAGGAGGCGTCGATTCGGCGGTCAGCTTATCTATTCTTTCCATGATACTACCACCAGAGCGTATCCACGCCTACTATTTACCAAGCAAACACAGCCAGTCCGAACATTTTGTGAAACAGTTATGCAAAAATACAGGAGTACCGTTTACCATCCATGATATCAATTCTGGCTTCCAAGCTGCCATATCTCAATACGAACAAATCAATAGATCTAAGCCGACAGGTATCGCATATCAAAATATCCAGGCAAGAGAAAGAGGCCAAATACTAGGTCTATACGCCAATGTGCACAATGCGCTTATCATCAATAATAGCAATAGGACAGAGATCGCTCAAGGATATGCGACTATATATGGTGACACAATCGGTTTCCTATCGGTCATTGGCGATCTTATGAAAAACGAAGTGTACGAATTGGCTCATTATATCAATACGATAAGCTGAAAAGATCTCATTCCTCAGAGTATTATCAACAGAGCTGCAAGTGCGGAATTGGAAGACAATCAAGTAGATCCTTTTGATTACACAAGTGACTGCCCCGCTATTGATGAGATATTTTGCGGACAAGATCTAGAAGTAGTTATCAAAAAATACGGACTCTCTCGTGAAAAAGCTGAGCGACTCAAGCGTGCCAACGATCGCAACGAATTCAAAAGAGTCCAATCCCCTAGAGTTATCAAACTCAAGGCTCAGTCAGCATGATTAGGTAGATTATATCCTATTATTTATGGATAATCAGAATACTACTCCCTATTGACATATCACTATAAATATATATATCAGCATCATTATTCACATACTCACGCAACACATGAAAAATGAACCAATAAAGTGATATATAGGATTTGATATGGATGATACACTTGCTGATACATGAGTACTGCATTGGGAGTTTCAAGAACATATTTTGAAGCAATACGGCGTGCATGATATCACAAGAGCTTTAGTTTCGGCACAATTTGCTTGAGTATCTACACACACTCGGATAGCACAAATCCTAGATGACAGAAGCAAAACGTACAACAAAACAGAGCTAATTGATCTTATTTCACAAAAAAATAATTTTATTGGCGAGAAGATAAAAAATAGAGAAGTCCAACTTATGCCTGGAGCCTTAATTACCATAACGCAACTCTTTGAAGACGGGTATCGCATGGGGATATCCAGTGGATCACCCAGAGAGCTTATCGAAGCTTTTTTGACGGCGTTTGATTTACGAAGGCTGATACCTACGTGCACTAGCACGTATGACGAAGGCATACAAGGCAAACCAGCGCCAGATGTATTTACAAACACATTTGATAACCTAGATATTATTTATGGGCACGAAACCAAATCACCAAGATTTATCAAGATGGGCGTAGGAGACTGAGTCAAAGACGTCATCAGCGCGCATCAAGCTGGCGCTGATAAGACATTCTGGATACCACATCCCATTATGCAAGATCATATTGCGGCAGAGTTGAAACAATTACAAGAAGACTGATACAACCCTATACTCATAAAAGATTTGAAAGAAATACACACTACAATAAGCACTATATTATAACCATTTATCTATTCTCAATACCTATGAACCACTGAAGAAGAATATTGTCTACAAAGTATCCTTTTGATTCTAAATTTCTTAGAGTTGTTGAGACAACCTATCAACTCGATACAGAAGCTGCCACAGAACAGCACACTTACTTTCACGTCACAAGACCCAATGCTAAAGCCATTGTTGCTATACTTTTGAAAACAAGTGATGGGAAATTCATTCTCAACAAACAGTATCGTATGCCCATCCACACTATACTTATAGAACCCGTTGCGTGATTGGTTGGCGATAAATGAGATGAAGACTTAGAAGACGCCATCCAGAGAGAATGCGAAGAAGAAGTTGGGTATAAGCCGACAGAAATTGTACGCCTTGCACCTACAGAGATAGTTGCATCAGCTGGCCTGAGTGACGAAACGTACCACTTATTCTTGTGAACATGATGCGAACCGATAGCAAAACAAGATTCAGGAGAGGCTAGCGAGCATGGCATGGAAACGCTATTACTTACACAAGAACAATTATTACAAGAGTTCAGAAACCCAAGTCTAGTCTTTGCCGATGCAAAACTTGCAGTACTTATGTGGTATTATATGCTTCATACTCAATCCAATCCGTTAGCAAAATAGTAAATACCATCTTGCATCACAAGGCAACATAACTATTTGTTGCCTTTCTCAAAAAACAACACGACCTATTCACATCATCATCAGATACAATGAGACAGCACAACAGCACAGAACCAAAAAGTAAGATCATCACGGCTGCAAAACACGTCATACAGTTTCCAGTTTGCGTACTACAAATATTTTTATTGTTGAAACAAATGGGAGCAACAAAACCAAAACAAGATCATCAAAATCCTACCAGCAATTCATCGCGCTAGCCTTATGAACAAGATAGTATCCATCATTAAAGATATACCACTGATTGTTTTTGTGCATCAAAACTTTAAAGGACACAAGAGATTTGTTGATTATTTGATACAGATATTTAATAATCCGAGTAATTAACGTTTTGAAATTCACGCTCGGGAGTCGTCTAATGGTAGGACAACGGACTCTGAATCCGTTTATCTAGGTTCGAATCCTAGCACCCGAATATATTTGTCAACGATATTACACTATATGATACATCAGCACTTGAATACTCAAGTGTTTTTTGTTATGATCGCCACATTATTTACCTTAGTTACATTGTTATGAAGCATTCTGAAAATCATCAAGCTCAAAGCATCGCTGCATTGTTCAGCCACTGTCGAAATCTGATTTGGAAAGGTACATTTGTATGATGAAGGATAAGCAGAGGAGAATACTGGATTAGTTATCTTAGCCTTGTGGTAATCTCTAGCATCCTAGGGACCGTATTGCGACACATCGCAGGTAGCATTGGCGAGCTTATAGCAAGTGTCATTGGTATCATATTCAGTATATTTCAAATCAAGCTTATCATCAAGAGATCTCATGACATAGGAGAAAATGCACGATATTCATTCGTCCCATTATTCGTCATGCTTGGCATAGGATTACTAAGCGTTGGGGTATTACCAAGAGTATTAGACACGCAATGACTATTTACGGATGGCGCTGCGTTTCAGTCATTTATCACAGCGTGGCCTAGT
>JBAYVQ010000066.1:0-5548 GCA_041674565.1 Candidatus Absconditabacterales bacterium | reverse complement strand
ATCTTATTCATAATAATAGGCCCTCCAAGCCTTTTTGTTTTATGTCAAGAACGACAATCGACCTATAATTATATTACCTATAGAGTCAATATATTAACTGTTTCTTCCTCGTACTTCGTTAGATTGTTGGCTGACGCGAATAAAGGTAGTGCATTTGGGGACGTCTTTGAGTCTCTTTGCACCGATATAGGTGCAGGCAGACCTGAGCCCACCCAAGACGTGTTGGATGGTATTGTGTAATGATCATTTGTAGGGCACTTTTACTGTCTTGCCTTCACTTGACCTGTATGAGGCCACTCAGCCATAGTGTTTGTCCATAGCGGTGTCCGAGCTCATACCATAGTATACTTTGTACTGTTTATCTCACTCGGTGATGATGTCTCCGGCCGTCTCGTCGTGTCCTGCAAATATCCCACCACACATAGTGAAGTCTCCCCCAGCACCATAGGCCTTGGCAAAATCTCCTGGTGTGACAATGCCTCCATCTGCGACGATATGTCATCCCAATCCATGAGCTGCATCTGCGCACTCGAGTATAGCGGACAACTGAGGATAACCAACGCCTGATAATATCCTTGTCGTACATACTGACCCTGGCCCAATGCCGACTTTGATAATATCTGCTCCAGCCAAAATGAGCTCTTCTGTCATCTCTCTGGTGACGACATTTCAGGCAATTAGTATGATGTCTGGATACGCTTGTCTCACTTGTTTTACAGTTGTGGTAAACCTTTGTGTGTATCCGTTTGCTACGTCCAGGCAGATAAATTTCACGGGACATATGCCATTGTTTGCTTTGGTAGATCATGTGATAATCTGATCGAGTTTATCGAGATCTTTTTGTAGGATACCAGATGTAACCGCGCAGTACGCAAACCAGGGTTCGCTGCTATATCAGATTATTTCTTCTATGGTGTAAAATTTGTGCAAACACGTGATCATCTTATATTCAGCAAATACTTTTGCCAATCCTATAGTAGCAATAGTGTCCATATTGGAAGCCATAATGGGTATACCGGTCCGTGTCTGCGTGCTGTGAGGAAAACTGAATGTTCTTTCTAGTTGCACTTCGCTTCTACTGTTGAGGGTAGATCTCTTGGGCCTGAGAAGTACGTCTTTGTAGTCCAGCTTGAGTTCGTTGTCGATAAACATGATGTATAATAAGAAGATAAATTGCGCATAAAAAAACACCTTGAGAGGTGTTGTATGATATATTACATCTCTATTTCCACTTTGATTTTGTCTGGGGCTATGATTTTGGGGACGATGATCATGAGGATGTTGTCTGCGGTGATCTTGCTGTGGATCCTGTCTAGGTAGACGCCTACGGGGAGATCTATAACTTGTGTAAACTCTCCTCGATAACAGTCTCATCTTACGGACATCAAGTCGTCTTTGAGTTTTGGCTGAGTCCTCATGCCTTTGAGTATCAATCTATAGTCATCCATGTGCATGTCGAGCGATTTTTTGTCCACGCCAGCAAGCGGTATCACTACCACAAGTTCTTTAGCGGACTCGTAAATATCCATAGGAATATCTATCTTGGTCATGCAATGTGAAGTATAAGTAAATAACTAGTATCATCTTATGAAGCGTTTTTGCGCCTCATCAAATTGTTGAGCGAGTTCCTCAAATAATTTACATTGTTGTGCAAATGGTTTGTGCTTATCTTCAAATCGTTGCAGTATCTCTTTGTTGTGCAGTGGTATGCTGTTTGATTGTTTTATTTGATTCTCGTTTTCGTGAGTATTGAATGTCATGCTTCTAACAAACAAACTAAAACAATCACCATATCCTCGTAAGATCTCTGAATAGTATGAATATACCCAAGCCCATCATGAGTACGAAGAATACGACATTGATATAACTTTCGATGGTGAAATATTTTTCCGCACTGAGTCAGATTATTTTTTGTATGATGACACCAAGAAGTCTACCTCCATCAAGTGCTGGTATAGGTAATATGTTGAACACCGCTAGTGATAATGATATCATGGCTCCGAAGATGAGGAACTGCATCCATCATCCAGCCTCGTAAATGATTTCTCCTATCTTGATAGCTCAGGCTGGTCCTGTCAGATTATTCGCTTGCTTGTTGAGTGAGGTACCATCAAATGAAACCAATGACCAAAGTAAATTACCTATGGTATTGAGACTCAAACGAGATTGTCCAATGACTTCATCCCACGCATATATCAATGAATCTTTGAGCCCGTACTTATATGGTTTGACTTCCAACACGTTGTTGGTGTCTATGACGATACCCAAGAGGCATTGGTCCGCAGGGCAGGTGATACTGGTCGTGCTTGTAGCATTGGATCCCGATGCTTTGTAGTCCAGACTAAATTGTTTACCGATTAGTTCTTTGAGCTGTCTGTTGATGATCATACTATTGGTCGCTTTGCCGTTGATATGTGTGATGTTGTCACCTGGTTTTACGCCAGCTTGTTTGATCAAACTATCGGGTAGTACGTCTGCTACTTGGATGGCTTGCGCACTGATGTCCCCACTTACTTGATTATTTTTTATAAGCTGATCAAACGTCGTTACAAACCTTGTGGACACGTTGTCGACCGTAGCATTACTGGGTAGTATGGTAATAGGCTTACTTCCATATCGCAATGCAAAAGCGAAAATCAAGTACGCTGCGATAAAGTTCATGATGACACCACCGCACAGGATGATGACCTTTTTCCGAAATCACGCCATGATAAAACTATCAGGAGCCTTGAAGGTCTCCTCGTCTTTGGAGTCCTCTCCCTTGAGTCTCACAAACCCTCCAAGAGGTATGAGATTGATGGTGTATTCCGTACCTGTCTTATCCGTATAGAGTGTGAATAATTTGGGTGGTATACCGATTCCAAATTCTAAGACTTGTACACCAGATTTTTTCGCTGTCCAAAAATGTCCTAATTCATGTATGATAACAAGTATCATAAACAGAGCAATTCAAGCTATAATAAGCATGATGAGAAAATATACAAAAATTGAATAACAAATACGTATTCTCGTAGTAGATATTGTGATGCGGTATTCAAGTGATGGATGCTAGCTCTTACTCGTGTTTGTCATGCAATTTGTCCACCTGTTTTTGCAGAGCATTTTTTGCTTTTTCAAATAACTCTGATACAGCGTTAACTAAGTTTGCTTGAGGAGTATTTTCATCTATTTTTACATAAAAATCGTCGAGCACTCCTGGGAAGTTGAAATGTAATCAGCCTATGTAGTTATCGTTTCACTTTTTTTCAAGTTGTACTTTGAGTTTTGTTGCTGCATCGGTTTTGTCTATTACTGGTTTGAGATAGCCATCGATTTTCCCAAACCCGTGATTGATATAATCTGCGATGCTTGCTTTGGTTGGTTCATCAATGTTTTTGATATCTCGAATAATCTGAACATGTTCAATGAGATCTGAATGTAACATCGGCATGGGTCAAGAGTAAATAATATGCGCCATATAAGGCAACTATACTATAAGAACCGTACTGTTTTTTTCAAGCGAATAATGTCTTTACAATCTGCTCAAAAGTAAATAGAATTATTTTTTACAATTTGTCAATCTGATACTAGCTGTCTATTGTATATTGACTTGTAAACTTTGTTGCTTTTCGTATCAGTACGTTTCCCGTATATTACATTAGTAATATTTTACATTTTACTAACACAATCTATGGGAAACAATCAGACTCGTTCCACTCAGGAAAATGTTCGCGAGTTGTCATCAACAACGCAAGTCAATGAACCAACTACATGGTCATTGGGCTTTTTTAGAAAAAAAGCATTTGCTGCTTTGCTGTTGTCATCACTCTATGCTTTTGTGCAGTCTTCGTGTAGCAAAAGTTCTGAATTGGAGGATTCACTCACTCCAAAGAACTGGTCAAAAGGATGATGTAATGATGTAACTTGTACGCTCAAGTTTGAACGCGATTATGTCGTGGCAGAGAGAGTTAATGATTCTGGGCATGATATGAGTACAGGTATCCACCTTACTGTGGATGGGGTACCTGCTCAACAAGTTAGTTATGTAGATGAGGACGGTCTGTGCTTGTTTAGTGGAGCAGGCGACCTCCCTTCAACTCACGCTGGATCTGTGGTGCAGTGAGGTGAGATCCAAAGAGATACATTTTATTATGCTTATCTTGCTGTGGATGGTCAGCCACTAAGATGATGAAAAAAAATCCAAACTGGTATACGTGTGCAACCTATGCACTCCGAATCTGGTATGGATTTTTGTCAAAATGATGGTACTACTGCTCAAATACCTAAATAATATACTAGTTTACTTCCTGAATTATTTGCGTTGTATCTTCTGGGAGAGCGCCATTGGTGGTGCTTTTTCCTGGATTCCAAAACATCAACATCACGATAATAATACCTACGATAACAAGTAATCCTACAAAGATATTATTTTTTGTTTCTTCTTTTTTGAGGTTGTTGGTCAGATTATCTAATCTATTTTGAAGTTCTTTTTTTTGTCCCAGAAGTTGTTCTTTTTCACTGTGATGATCTGGCAACGCAACCATAGTCTGTAGCTTGGTTTCCAATTCTCCAAGTCTTTTTTGAAGACCAAATATCATACTATTTTTTTCTTCCAATAGTCTGTCTTTGTTTTCCAACATGCCAGTAAATTTATCAAATTTCTCGTCCATGATCTTACTCATTTGGTCAGCACCAAGACTCAATGCTTGGCTGTTTCCTGGCACGTGATATGGTGTTTGATAATCTCACCCACTGATAACATCCACTGTATTCACTTCGATATTGTCAGATTCTCCTTTGAGTCCCATGACTTCTTCTTGAGCCAACATGACTTTGTTGCCCATTTTTTTGCTTGTGAGTCTGCTGCTAGCGAGATATCTATCAATAGTTCTCGTGGAAACACCAAGTAGTTGAGACGCTGCCTCCTTACTGATGTTATAAATCAAATCAGTCATTGTTATCGGTATAATTACTAAATAGACTTTTGATACCCAGTGTCAAAAATACGCCTCCCAAAAACGCAATAACAAACTCCAATATGACAAAGGTACTAAGATCAATGCCGCTCGTTTGTGAAAGGAAGGGCACTTTTTGCTTGAACCAAATGATAGACTGGAAGAATACTATGAGTATAGTCATCACGCACGCACTTCATAATATTAGGTAGATAAATTTCATATAAGCTGAAGATAGGAGAGTAAATGAACAGTTACTTTTTTACTATTTCTTTTTAGGTTTGATGCCTCGTTTGGTCACTAGATACGCAATTGGTGCCGCCATAAAGATACTAGAAAATGTTCCAGAAAGCACTCCTATAGCCATAGAAAATGCAAAGTTTTTTAGATCACCTGCACCAAAAAAGTACATTGATAAGACAACGATAAGGGTAGAGCCAGATGTCATGAGCGATCTTGCCATAGTCTCTCGTAAGGAATTTTCAAATACAGTGCCTACGTCATGTGTTTTGTCTGTCTCTAAGTGCTCTCTAATACGATCAAAAATGATAATGGTGTCATTGATACTATAACCCATAGTACTGAGTAGAGCTATAATGAATATGACATCTACT
>JBAYVQ010000065.1:0-5597 GCA_041674565.1 Candidatus Absconditabacterales bacterium | reverse complement strand
CTGACTCTGATAACGCTGCTGCAGCCATCATACCCGCAGCTCCCCCTCACACAATACCTACGCTCATACGAATGATTTAGTAATAATCAGTTTCTCTAATGCTGAATTTCCAAATGCCGCATACCAAGCATCTCCTAATCTCTTTCGGCCAGTTTCAACCATCTCGTCTCTTTGGTAACTAACACATCTACCAGCGTACTAAGCTCTTTCCCGAGCACTTTGATGCGCTCATGATCTAAGTCTTCTTGCTGAAATACCATATTGATTTCTTCTTTTCTCTGTTCTAGTTTTTGTATATCCAAACCAAGTTGTTCAAATTCGCGTTGCTCATTGTAGGATAATTTTTTGGGTTTCGCCGTAGTTATTACTTCAACTTCTTCCACATTATGTTTCTGATTATCGACTCATATTGGTCTGGCATGGTTTGCGTTGTAGTGTAGTTTGTATTCGCTATACGTTCACCAATAGTCAGTAATTTCTCCATTGCCTGTAAACACAAACAAATGATCCACCAGCTTATCCATAAAAAATCTATCATGAGATATGATAATCAGAACGCCTTGGTATGCCAACAAGAACTCTTCCAGTACAGCCATAGTAGCAAGATCTAAGTCATTGGTTGGTTCATCAAGAATCAAGAAATTGGGATTTGCAATCAGTGTAGTCAGCAACGACAAGCGTCTTTTTTCTCCACCACTCAGACTAAATAATCTCACTTGTTGCTGTTTGCGTGAAAACAAAAAACGTTCGAGCAACTGCGACGCGGACAATTTCACTTTGCCAATAGTCACGTACTCCGCTATACTTTTTACAAAGTCCAAAATAGTAATGTCAGCATCTGGTATTGTCTGTTTTTGCTGATAGTAAGCCAGCTTTACCGTAGGCCCAAACTCCATACCGCCCCCATCTGCTTGTTCCAGTCACGCCAAAATATTCACAAATGTCGTCTTACCTACACCATTTTTACCGATAATTCACACACGCTCACCTTGTTTGAAATCATGAGTGAATTTTTTAATAATCAACTTATCGCCATATGATTTGGTCATAGAGTGTATCTTGAGCACTTTACTACCCAATCTTCTGCCGTCCATCTCCAGTGTCAGCTTATCAAATTGTTCTTGCAGTGTGGATTTTTGGGAACGATAATTTGCTTCAAGATCGTAAAACTTTTTGGTTCTTCCTACCGACTTGGCTCATCTCGCTCTTGGTGCCTTACGTATCCAATACAGCTCCTCTTTGTACAGCATCTTCAAGTGATGCACGACTTGCGCCTCTTGCTCATGACGTTCTGCCTTTTTCATGAGGAACTTTTCATAATTGCCAGGGTACATGTACAACTTGCCTCTATCCAACTCATAAATATCAGTACACACACGCTCCAGGAAATAGCGATCATGTGTCACCAACAGCAAGGTCATGTCAGATTTTTTCAGGTAATTTTCCAATCGTTCGATCATCTCCAAATCCAAGTGATTGGTGGGCTCATCAAGTATCAGAAAGTGCGGTTCATCAAGGAGGGTTTTTGCTAATGCGACGCGTTTCGCCTCGCCACCAGACAATGCACCCATCTGTTGTTCCAAGTGAGCATTTAGCTGCAATTGTGAAATGATAGTCTTGAGTTTCACTTCATACTCTCGAGCGTGTATTTTTTCTATCTCTTGTAAGGTAGTATGTATGATAATCTGATCCGCATCTGGATCCAAAAGCAACAACTCATATCTTCTCAAAAGCTGACCTATCGGATTATCATATATATACAAAGCATCTCGCACAGACATATCATCTGGCGCATCAAATGTCTGAGACAAAAATCTCACCTTGATGTCTTTGTTGAATGCCACAGTGCCCTGATTTGGCTCGATCGTGCCCATAAGGATATGCAACAGGGTAGACTTGCCAGCGCCGTTTTGCGCCACCAGAGCAATTTTTTGTCCCTTGAGAACGGAAAAATTCACCCCGTCTAGCAGTGGTTTGTCAGTAAATGCTTTATGTATATCTTTCACTAAGAGGTATTGCATAAGAAGTATCATGAATAATCTGAAATCAGTATAGAGAAAAACTCGCCAAATAAAAGGCGAGTCACAGATAGTATCTACCACAACATTTACCTCAATGTTCTCATAAACCTTACAGAACTAATTCGTGTATCACTTGTTTTGGAAGCAAGCAGCGGCCCATATGACTTGAGCTCATTATTATCATTATCCCGTGTCCCATTGATATTGTAACAACACAACTGCTTTCCAGGAGTAGAGTTAGTCCAGAAGTCCATAGACTCAGGATCATTCATTTGAAATATTGCTCTAAAATTTTGCACTTTTTCTTCCGTCGTCGTGCCAGGTATAGCCAATAGTATATTACCCCAATCTTGAGTACTTCCAAACTGCTTATCATACAGCGCAGGAATTTCCAATTTCTTGAGTTCTTTGTAAGTAATATTGGTATGGATATCTTGAGCTGACACAGCTAATTTGATGTGTTTCAAGCAGATATCAAGTATGCCCAAACCATTGATCTCAAAATTTATATTACTTAACATAGCTATAGCAGCCTGATTTCATTCAAGCGTATATTTCAAATAAGTATCCACAAATCCTGGCGTAGCATGAGGAAATTTTTTCTTGATGGATATCTTTTCTAGCTCCTGAGAAGGACTATCGTACTTCAATAATGCCATAAGCAGTAAGGACCTTTGATCATCACTTTTGAGCTTAGGAAGCACTGTTTGCAATGTCGCTGCTAACTCCACAAATGCATTAGTATTTTGCTCCAAATACACAACTCCCTTGTTGTAAAGTAATTTGAGAACTTGTAATGCAATTTCATTGGGAACTCCGTTTTGTAGCAAAGCTGTGTGTATATTAGGGAAAAGATCTGCTTTCACTCACGTGCTTGTTGCATCAGGGGAGTCCTTGAGTATCAATCTCACGGCACCAAGAATTTTTTCTTGATCAGTTTGGCTAATAAAAGCCGTGTTGATATCGTGAAAAAATCTCATAAGTGCACTCTCCAATTGGTCTAACGCAATGGGATGAGAAGGTAGTTCGTTTTTCTTGGTATTGAAAAAGCTTAACATATTGTGCCTATAGATCTATAAATAGTATATAGCTATTAGATAATATGATTATATTGTCAATATATACATATATTGTATAAAACAAAAAACCGACCACGATAGTAGTCAGATTATTTGTATATCTTTGTACAGATAAGAGAAGGTAAAAGCTCTGCAACTTTTTATAAGTTGACATTGGTTTTACTTTGTTTTGCCCTGAATTTCACAGGGACATTATTTTTCCATTAGGGAAGTGATTTATCCCCACGTTCCCGTAGGGATGCCTTGTTACGACTTAACTCCAATCACTGATTACCTTTTCGTACCGCATTGCGATCCTTCAAAGGCCCTCAGCTTTCATAGTTTGACGGGCAGTGAGTGCAAGGAACAGGGACATATTCACGGCAACTTGCTGATTTGCCATTACTAGCGATTCCAACTTCATGTAGTCGAGTTCCAGACTACAATCCGAACTGAGGGATGTTTTATAGATTTGCTCCGGGTCGCCCCATTGCTTCTGATTGTACCATCCCATTGTATTGCCTCTGAGGCCCTTCACGTAAGTAGCATGAGGATTTGACGTCATCCACTCCTTCCTCTCCGTTACCAGAGCAGTATCCTATGACATAGTAACATAGGATGAGGGTTGCGTTCGTTTCGAGAATTAACCCGACACCTTGAGGCACGAACTGACGACAACCATGCACCAACTGTGCAAAGCGCGTATTGCTACGCTAGTGAGTGTTACTCCCACGACACATTGCATGTCAAGTAAAGGTAAGATTTCTGGCTTACTATCCAATTAATCGAGACAATCCACCGCTTGTGTGTTCCCCCGCCTATCCCTTTGAGTTTCACTCTTGCGAGTATACTACCCAGGCGATCTGCTTAACCCGTTAGGTAACAGCACTTGAGCTACAAACTCAAACACTTAGCAGACATAATTTACGGCTCGGACTACCGGGGTATCTAATCCCGTTTGATCCCCGAGCTGTCGTGCTTGACTGTCAGAAAACCATAGTTAGTTGCTTTCGCTTTTGGCGTTCCTACCGATATCAACGGATTTCACCCCTCCACCGGTAATTCCACTAACCCCCAGTTATCTCCAGAAAGACAGTATCTGACCCCTTTCCCTGTTTGAGACAGGATCTTTGAAATCAGACTTATCAAACCAGCTACGCACTCTTTACGCCCAGTAATTCCGGATAACGCTTGCGACCTTCGTATTACCGCGGCTGCTGGCACGAAGTTAGCCGTCGCTTATTCCTGAAGTACCGTCATTCGTCTTCCTTCAGAAAAGCGGTTTACGATCCATAGACCTTCATCCCGCACGCAGAATTGCTGGATCAGACTTTCGTCCATTGTCCAAGATTCCCCACTGCTGCCCCCCGTAGGGGTATGGGCCGTGTCTCAGTCCCATTGCGACCGTCCGTCCTCTCAGACCGGTTACCCGTCATAGGCTTGGTGGGCTGTTATCCCGCCAACTACCTGATAGGACGCATCCTCTTCTCCAAGCGGCAAGCCTTTACTCATGATATTTTCATTCTCATGAGACTATTGAGGATTAGCTATATCTCTATAGTTTTCCTCAACTCGAAGTTAGATTGAATACGCGTTACTCGCCCGTTTGCCACTAATCAGCGCCTCAATCAGTCTTGTAGCAAGCTACTCAACGTCAATCGGCAAGATCCGTTCGACTTGCATGTGTTAGGCATTCTGCCAGCGTTAATCCTGAGCCAGGGTCAAACTCTTCAAAAATAGTTGGAGTTTTACCTTCTCTTATTTGTACAACTGGTTATGACGATGTTTTGCAACATCATCTACGATAATAATGAACATATCAGACATAATATATAAGCTGAACAAGTGAGGCGTCATGATAATAATATTGCCATATAATACAATATTATTGTCGTGCAAACTCGAATATACTCTTATTCATTACTGGAAGCGTCCATCTACTTTCCCAGAACTATACAGTCCCAGTATCATCGACCACGATAGGCTTGACTTCTGTGTTCGGAATGAGAACAGGTATTTCCCTACCATGTATAAACACCACCAGTAATAAACAAGAATACACTTGTTTCAGGTTATCACATATTACATCAAATACTGAATTTTTTGGAAGGAAGTTATAACCATTCGACCTATTAGTATAACTCGGCTAAACGCATTGCTGCGCGTACACCTGTCACCTATATAACCGGTAGTCTCCCGGAGGTCTTATCTTCGTATTGCTACGAAGGAGCAATCTAATCTTAGAGCATGTTTCCCACTTAGATGCTTTCAGCGGTTATCAGTTCCAAGCTTAGCTACCCAGCTCTGCTCATGGTTGAACAACTGGTCTACCAGAGGCTTGTCCATCCCGGTCCTCTCGTACTAGGGACAGCACTCTTCAAATTGCTTGCGGATGCAGTAGATAGGGACCGAACTGTCTCACGACGTTCTGAACCCAACTCGCGTCCCGCTTTAATGGGCGAACAGCCCAACCCTTGGGACCTTCTACAGCCCCAGGATGCGACGAGTCGACATCGAG
>JBAYVQ010000064.1:0-5623 GCA_041674565.1 Candidatus Absconditabacterales bacterium | reverse complement strand
TCTGGATGAAAAGAAGGCTATAGTTATGGGTTGTCGTTTTTACAATGCTGGCCCACAGCGGACAACAAGGCTTTTGTCTTGATTGGATAAGCCTGTTACTCTTGAAGCGATAAAAGACGCTGCTTTGGCCAATCCTTGGAACAAACAAGCAGGTCTGATTGATGGAGTCCAAAGAGCTATCCAGCAGACATATGAATATTGCGTAGCTATGTCATAATCATATAAAAATAATCTGATTAATATTGATGCATAAAGAAAACCTTTCTCGAATGAGAAAGGTTTTTTCGGTGAGGGCGGGATTCGAACCCGCGGTTCCTTTTGGGAACGACTCGTTAGCAGTGAGCTGACTTCGGCCACTCATCCACCTCACCAAATGGCGTAGGCACATCTATAATTTTTTGCTTATTTATTGCAATCGTAACTTTCGCTTTTTTGCCACTTACTTTTGTATGATGATTATTATTTGTCAAATTGCATCAGGCTATTTCATCATCTTTTCTGAGAGAATGTTGATTTTGATTGTTTTTTTGGATACCATGAGATAGTTAGTTTTGTGCCTTATAGTGCTTTTTATCTTTTACACACCCTGTATGGCTTATGTTCATGATGACGTTTACCAGCGCATTGCTAAACTCAAACAAGCGGGCAAGCTTGAAGATGCGCTCAAACTGGTAAATAGTTACTTGGTAGATGATCCAGCAAATCAGTCGTTGCTGATGGAAATTGCTGATATACATTACCGTTCGGGTGAATTGGAAAAATCTTCCAAGCCTGTAGACTTTTTGTTGACTCAAAATCCAGATGATCCGATGAACCTTTATATCAAGGGTATATTGGAAATGGAGAAAAGAGACTGGGCAAACGCTAGAGAATTTCTCAAGAAAGCAGCCAAGCTAACTAAGTTGGAGAACGCAGAAGTTATCAGAGTATATGGCTTATGTGAATTTCGATACGGAAACAAAGAAAAAGGTATAGATATGCTGAAGATGGCATTCCAGATGAATCAGTACGATGCCGAGGTAATCTACAATTTGGCACAGTTGTACCTCATGCAACACAAATATACGTCTGCCGAGAGTATGCTGAAGTACTATAGTAAGTATCATTCCAAACTACAGTGCTACGATAGAGAGATACAATATTATGATGAGAAAATAAAGCTTTTTAGTGAGTTCATTGAAGCAAAGAAAAAATAATCTTTATAGTATCATAATATATAATGAATAATCAGAATACACGAGATATACTGGAGGAAACCCCAAAGACATTGGAACAATCCAAGAAATCAGAAGGGTATTTTGCGCAAGTTGCTAATGCTCTCAAAAACCTATTTGTGGATGTCAATAACAAAGGGTATCCCAATCTGGACCGAGTAAAATCTTCCAAAGCCATTGCGTTAACTCCTGATATGATCGTTTTTATGCGCAATCAAGAGAATCAAGAACACACAGAAGCATTCGTAAGCTTCAACAAATTGCATCATACCAATGGAAGGGTCCCGCTTGCTGGTGATATGGTACTAACGGTGCCAAGTTCCTTGAAGCGAATGGTGATGGTGTATGGAGAAGATGCTACAGCATTGCCGCCTCGTATTCGAGACAGTGTGTTCAATAAGTTGAAACTTGTGTGATCGCAGGACGAAACAATACAGCAATGCACGCCAGATAATACACGACTCATGCCACAAGATCACTTGTCTATATTACAACAGCCACCACCTCAAGATCCCACTTTAGAACAATTGCCAGCCTAGTGTTATGTTTATAAAAACCGTCATACGCCGTATTCGCAATATCCACACTTTCTTTAAGGGGAGAGGGAGTGTATTGAGGATGCCGCGTATCACTATTTCTAAGCATATTCATAAAAGATTTATCTGGCAGCACGCTAAACAAATCATTAGAGATGGCTTGTTTCAGTTTTTTGGTATTAGTATATTGGTTGGTTTCTTGCTCTACTTATTACATATTTTGTTGGGACTTTCTTTTGGGGTCCAGCAGTTATCTGAAAACATCCAGCACAAATTGGGCGCTTACTTTTACATCAAAGATATCCCTGGTAAAGCTGATGAGACCTACTCTAAGGTTATTGATATGAAGGATAAGCTAGAAAAGCTAGGTATGCAGGTGACCTATTTGAGCAAAGATGATGCTATCAAGTCCGTAGGACGTAGGGTACCTAGCGTTATAGAGTCGTTTGAAAAATATGGCATCAAGAATCCATTACCAGCGACGATGTATGTCTTATTTAATGATATAGAACAATATGATAAGCTGAGAAAAGTAGTCTCCATGTATGAGGATATTATAGCCAATCGTGATGCTATATCCAAAACGGGAGAAGGAATCAAAGAACAGGAAAGGAGAATACTAGATACGCTATGATTTACTAGGTTTATTGTGTATCTTACTTACTTTTTGGTTATAGTGTTGGTAGTCGTCATTGTTTCTTTTTTGATGCTTGTAGTAAGGACGAAGTTCAACAGTTTTCACAAACTCGTTAGCATCCAACAACTGCTTGGTACCGACTATTTTCTTATCAAGACACCTTTCATTATTACTAGTATTGCTATTGTTGTGCTGTGATTCTTATTATCCCTTCTGTTCTTTGGGATAACCTTATATATTATACAGTGATATACCGCAATGTTGTTTGAAGCTTCACTTATAGATATTATCGGTCTCAATGCTGGACTTGGTGGGCTCATATTTGTGGCTGAATTGTTGCTGTTCACTATCCTTACAATAGGCATCTGATACCTCTATTTGCAGCAATTATTGCTGAAATCCACTAGTACTTAGTATATACTGGACTATATGTCAAGTAATGCTGCATGTTACGCCGCTTATAATCGGGGTATTTTGTTATTTCCTCTTGAAATCGCTGTCATGGAGATTAGTATCTCAGCATACAATTTATTATTATTTGTATAGTAATGAACTTAACTCAATTTGTTGCAGCATTAGCTGAAAAAACTGGTTTGTCTAAAAAGGCAGCTAAGGAAGTACTCGGCGTAGTATTTCAATCAATTATGAACACAGTTAAGAAAGGTGGAGAAGTAAGAATCCAAGGATTCGGTACTTTCAAAGCTAATCAAAGAAAAGCAAGAGAAGGTGTTAATCCACAAAAACCAACTCAAAAAATCAAGATTCCTGCTATGAAAGTTGTATCTTTCAGAGCTGGTGCTGACTTCAAGAAGGCTGTAAAGTCTGGAAAGTAGTCCACTATGGTGAATCCACAAAAATCCGTAGCAATACGGATTTTTTGTTTGCTTCTTGATTTTTTTTGATTGTTGGATATACTTAAGCGTATTTACCTGTAGTTCTTTTGATGAATATTACCCATAGGATTAACGCAAGAAAGATAGTACTGGCATATGCGTACTGGTTATTTTTTTTGCAGTACTATAGAACTGGTACTGACTTGAGTACTCATGTTGTTGCATGAGCTGCAGCAGTGCTTGACGAGGACGATACGGCATTTTTGGAGGGTGTGGGAATAGACACCAATCAGATACAGGAGGAAGAACAAGAAGTCTTGATAGATAGAAAAACATTTGATAATATGGGGTCGTTTGAGGATGATGTTGCCATGATCACAGATGGACTGGGCATTGATGTGCACTTGGTAGATCGGGAATATGTATTACTGATTGGTGAGCAGCTTGCTTCCTATCAGTCTGATGTGCCTCACTTAGTCAATACACATGCTAACCAGTTCTTGTATGAAGACATGGAAAGCATGAAAAAAGCTATTTTTACCCTGGGTTACACAGAGCATAAGATACTGGGCACTGATACCAAAGTTATTATCAATGAGATGGTAGAGTTGGCAAAGAGATTTAGCGGTACGGATACTTTCAAGTTGGTAAATAGTATATTGCATCACGTACTTATTGAAGATCTGCAAGGTGGCTCTCAGGGTGCGAAAACGATATAAACTTTCACTTCCGTTTAACAAAAAATCGACACATAGGTGTCGATTTTTTTTGTTTCAGATTATCCACTTATTCAGATTGTTGAAATATTATTTGCCAGTACCAATGACGGTAGTGGGTGCTTCGATACCAGTGCCGAGATCAAATGCTGGAGCGACTGCTCATGAGTTAGCCTCGACCTCCGCATCAAATGTTTTTTCTTTTGAAAATGGATAGATGAGTGAGGTAAGTACAAAAATGATGGCTCCTATGGTTGCTACTTTTTTCAAACCAGTTTCGATAGATTTGGTAGTCCCATACTCGTTGCTACCAGCCATACCTCCGAGTCCAAATCACAAGCCTCACTTTGGTGCCATCAAGAGGATAGCTATACTCATTGCTACCCCAGCGGTTAGCATTATTATCAATAACAAAGTAGTCATAAGGGTATAGTAATTAGAAAATAAGAATATGTCCACCATCATAATGTTTTGAGCAGATATTTCAATGCTATGTGAAGACGGTTGTGATGTCTGTGGAAAAGCAGTATTTCCTTGAGTACTGGTTGCTTGCCAGATATGGTTTCATGCTTTCGGCTTGATTATGATGAGTATTTAATATAATCTGATTATCAGCTCTCGGGTATTGCTTTGCAGTAATGTGAAGAGGAAAGTCCCAACACCACAACAAGACTGCTCTATAACGTAGGGTGGACGCCATGGAGAATGGCCAAAAGAAAGTGCCACAGAGACTATACTAGTCCCGATTTATCGGGAGGAAAGGTGAAAAGCGCGAGTGTATTGCTTCGGCAATGCTATCGTATCTGACCCCGCAAGATTGCGAGGCAGTGGTAAACCTCAGTCGGTGCAAGCTTCCTACTTTTGTAGGGGTGCTAAACTCTCATTGTGCGCAAGCTTTTGAGATAAGATAAATGATACCTAAAACAGAATTGGGCTTACGGGGAGCTGTATTTCATTACTGTACACAAGCACATATATGATAGTAGAACTTCGGATATTGGTAGCCATAGTATTGATCGGACTGATAATCTGATTATATATTATTTTTCAGGATAAAAAATTTTCTTCTTCTGTTTCTCGTACAAAAAAAAGCACCGTTGCTTTGCCTGGTCTGGAGTCTTTGCAATTTACGCATCCCATGGCATTGAGACTGCAAGAGCACTTGGAAAAAGTAGTGATCGGTCAGAGAGCTTTAGTAAATGGGCTGATAGTATCTCTTTTGGCGGGCAAGCATGTACTAGTACAATCGTTACCAGGTATGGCCAAGACAACCGCAATAAAGACACTGGCGTGAATTACTGGTTTGTCTTTTGGCAGAGTGCAGGGTACGCCAGATTTGTTACCAAGTGATATCGTTGGTTTGGAAGTTCTTGATAGTGCTAACCATACACATCTCAAGCAATGACCTATTTTTGCAAATATTATATTGTTTGATGAAGTAAACCGTACTACGCCCAAAGTACAATCTGCGTTGATGGAATGTATGGAAGAGCGCCAGGTTACTATTGGTCATCAAACTGTATCACTTCCTAACCCATTTGTAGTGTTCGCGACAGCTAATCCGATAGGTTCGAGAGGGGTGTATGATTTGCCAGAGGCGCAGCTAGATAGATTTGCTATGAGCGTTGTACTGGATTATCCCGATAACGAAAAAGACATATTGAGACAGTCCAAAGAGCAAGTGCAG
>JBAYVQ010000063.1:0-5710 GCA_041674565.1 Candidatus Absconditabacterales bacterium | reverse complement strand
GAGTTATGATGAAGTACAAGTGGTCGTAAATCCCGCGAACATTGCTCCAGTGGTCAATGCATGAGCAGATAAAACAATCACTTTACCTACAAATAACGTAACCGTGCTAGGAACAGCGAACGATAGCGACGGCACGATAGCGAGTGTGACATGGACAAAGGTTTCAGGACCCACAAGTTTTTCATTTAGTAATGTTAATGCAGCATCCACAAACATCAATAATCTTAGCGCAGGGACCTACGTCTTCCGTCTAACAGCTATAGATAATAATGGCGCAACAAGCTACGATGAAGTACAAGTGGTCGTAAATCCCGCAATCATTGGCACTTCGAATATAGCTCCTACTGTTAACGCAGGCACTGACAAAGTAATTACCTTACCAACAAACAGTGTGAGCGTTGCAGGGGTTGCAACCGATAGCGATGGTACGATTTCTAGTATCAAACGAACCAAACTATCTGGTCCTACAAGTTTCACTATACAAAATGATACTGCGCTGAGCGCCACTATAAACAATCTCACTATGGCTGGAACATATGTATTCCGTCTGACAGCAACCGATAACAATGGCGCGAGTTCTACTGACGATGTTCAGGTTATCGTAAATCCCATGGTATATACACCAACAGCCACAGCAACTCACTACGCATCACCAGTAGGATGATGAGATGGTAAAAGTGCCAATTCACCATTCCGCATTTCTGATTTCCGAAAGATTGCGAAACCTGGTGATATACTTGGATTAGTAGATGGCGTCTATCAGTGATCGAACTCCATGATAGATCCGCCAAGTGGGTTATCTGGGCTACCAGGTCAACCAATCACCATTCGTGCACTCAATGACGGCAAGGTAGAAATCGACGGGCAGCATCTGTACCAACCCGTAGCATTAGAATCCAATGATCGGTTTGTTATAGAGTGAATGAACGCACATAGCGCATGATGAGATAGCTATAGCGTTGGTGTGGTCGTCATCAAGAACTCCGATAACGTTCGCGTATCACGCGTGGTATGATGGAACGCACGTGGAGACTCAAACATCTTCCGTAACTGGTGAGGTAGCAACGTAGAGTTTGTAGATACCGTATGATTTGGTACAGCAAGAAAAATATACAGTACATCGCAATGATCAAATGGAACCAAATTTACTCGCACATTTGGATCTTGGGATAACAATATCAATATAGGACCAAAAGAGACATACTCACTCAGTTATAACAGTCGAAATACTACCTGTGAAAATTGTATAGCAGCGCGATACGGACAACAGATGCCACAAAGTTATGAAGCTCGCGAAACCAATGGCAGCCTCACTAACCAATTCTTCACAAACTATACCGTGCAAGCACCACAAGGTTTATTTTCTGCAGACGGGTTTGATGTGACACCAGATGTCGCAAACATCAAAATATTATGATCCATAGCATATCTCAAAGCAGATAATCGCTTCCATAATGTCTCCACAAGGAATCGGGCAGGTCCATTCTCATTGGGGCTCAAAGGCATCACCATAGACAACAGCATCGCCTATATTGAACCAGGCAGCAACCATAGCAACATACGAACTATGAACTTGGAAAACGTAGGCTCAAGCACACTCAATAAGGTAAAGAACTCCACTATGATCGGCTGAGATCGCACACATATCTGATCAGATTGGCAGCCACAAAATATGTATAGTACAGCAAATTGTGACCTCGCTAACAATGGAGCAAGCATAGTAGATCCAAAAGCAGGGACAGCCTGAGGCGCAAGGATTATGTATCGTTACGAAAACGGAGTATTAACCAATAAGCCGCTATGGCCATGGCCAATGAATCAACGTGCTATTGATGCAATGACTCGTGCATGATTTCAACCAATAGATATAACCAGAACTATATTCGGACTTTGCAATGGTACGTTACCAGCGGAGATCGAAGCACAACTCAACGGCACAGCGCCAGCAAATCAACTCCCAACAGTAAACGCTGGGGCTGATAAAACTATAACATTACCAAGCAATTCAGTAAATCTAGCAGGAATTGCAACCGATAGCGACGGCATGGTTACAAACACCACCCGATCCAAGGTATCGGGTCCTTCAATATATACCCTTGGTAACGCAAATGAAGTTGCGACAATGCTAACAAATTTGATAGCATGAACATACGTATTCCGTTTAACAGCAACAGACAATAGCGGTGCTACGAGCTACGATGATATTCAGATTATCGTAAATCCGCAACAAAGCACTAACATCATACCTACAGTAAATGCATGATCCGATAAAATACTCACGCTGCCCACCAATAGTGTTACATTGATCGGGACTGCGACAGATAGCGATGGTGTTATCAATACTATCAATTGGTCAAAAATATCTGGTCCAACCAGTATCACTATCGCAAGTGCAAGCACCATCAATACAGCAATCGGCAATCTTGTACAAGGTAACTACGTACTGCGCCTTAGTGTGACAGATAATAACGGAGCAACATCAACAGATGATGTACAAATCGTCGTCAACGCCGCGGTCAACACAGGAGGTACAGGATTGGCTGATACGGTGACCCTAGCAAAGCAATGGCTCACGGCAACACCAACACAACGTGCTGCACTCGAGCCAGCACTGTTGGCAGTCGACAACAATACAACCATCAATCAGATTATATCACAAACACAACCCAATGTCTTTACAGAAACAGCAGTAGGGGAAGTATTCTATCAAAATTTCAAGAGACCAGACCTCAAAGCGAAGTATCCAGCACAAATTTATCACATGTATGTACCAACTGATTACACACCAACCAAAAAGAAAAAATTACTTCTTTGGTTCCATGGATGAGGATCTTGTGACTCTATGGCTAGCGAAGCTTCACATCTAGCATTGTTTGATATGGACAACGAAAAGGTGACAGGAAGATCATACATGCGTACAGAAACAGATGATTCTGATTATATATTGGTATCGGCCGTGGCGCCATGCGGAAGCCTCCTTCCACATCCACAACACGCCAGCCGTCGAGATGTGCCAATTATTATACCTTACATTCAAGATCTTATTACCGATGTCTCAGAGCGTTACAACATAGACTACAACAATATCGGTATCGCAGGATTTTCTATGGGTGGTATAGGTGCATGATATATTGCATTAGCACTCAATGACAGATGGTCAGCCGCAATGCCGTCAGCACGAAGTCGAAATATAGCACCACGACGAGCTCTCACAGACCTACCTGTGTATATTATACAAGGTAAAACAGATGCTTACTTCAACAGTACAAGCGACTGCAGACCCCATAGAACCGCACGAGAGTATTCCAAAATAGCATACGACGCACTAAGCGAAAAAGCCCCTATACATGTACTCAATACCTATCCAGGATGACATGGCCGGGATGGCGTCGGCGAAGCCGCCGGAAGGAATTTTCTTGATGGTAAGCAATGATGGATCACCGATAAAGTAAGGAATCCATATCGTACACACGTCAATGCAGTGAGCTGGTGGACTAGCTATACGCAGGGAAGCAACTTCAATGTAGATCGGACTGCGCCCAAGACACCTAAGACGCTGTGGATCACCATTACACAGGAAGGTAGTGGTACTATTGCATATGACTACGCTCGTAAAGAATGAGATGGTATGTGTACATCACAAGCAGCTTGGAATAACTGGTCACTCCATAGGGATACTATTCAAGTGCCAGCTGGTCACGTAGAAGCAAACATCTTATGAAATAACCAAATAAATGTCACTACAAGAAATGTCAAAAAATTCAATGTTTGGGCCGATACTCGTATGTGATTAGATCTATCACAACCTATTACGATCATAGTCAATGGGACATCCATACAACGTACTTGCACTCCATCGCTACTTACCGCGCTCAAGAGTTATGAAGCAAGTAAAGATCGAGGTATGATATACAATTGTCTTATTGAAAATATTGTTGTCCCAGGGGCATAATAGATAATCTGAAAAGCAAACGTATACAAACAAAAAACGACATATGTCGTTTTTTGTTTGTTCATATTCCAAAAGTATCAGATTATCTATTGTATACATACATGATAAGGAGCCACATAACCGTTTGATGGAAAGAACTTAGTTAGTCCGTCAAAGCAATTTGCGCCATTGATAGCGAATCCGCTAAACTCTGCTATTTTGCCAGATACATCAAAGTACTCAAAATACAATTGGCGAGAGCTAGGTTGAGACCAAGAACCTGAGTAGCCAGGCTCTGAAAAAGTAATGCTGCCATCAGCATTCAATGTCGTTTCGTGAGAAGAGATAGAACTTGGAAAGGCTAGGCACTCAAAGTATGATGTCAAGTTAGTGCCAGCGCAGTGAGAATTGAGCATGTTTGCTGAAGCAAAGGTACGCACAGGATACGTAAAGTTTGGAATAAACACAGATCTGTTGTTCGCAAGATTCGGATCAGTCGGAGACGATGTTACCGTGCCTGTCATAGCCAATGTCTTGGTAGAAACAGGAGCGGTGTACTGATAAGTAATTGTTCTTGTTTTATTTTTCTTGAGTGATCCGATAGCGCAAACCATCTTATTGTTGGTAATCTGACATCCAGTACTACTGATAGCCACGTTACCCAAAATAAGTACTTGAGGACTCGTATTGGTCAACGGGAAATCAATAACTAATTGAATATTGGTCGCAGTCGATGGACCATTGTTTTTTACAACACTAGTGTATGTTGTAGCGGTAGATATGGGTGTTGTGGATGGTCCTTGCATCTGTACCGATACATCAGCCTTTTGAGGTGCAGCGGACACTGGTAACATGGAGGTAAACAAAGCACTTCCCAATAATAATCAAGCGATAGCAATCTTTTTCATATGATAACAATACATTAGGATAAATAAGGTATCTAATAGCGCTTTTGTACCACAAATCAAATCAAAATAGTGACATATGCAGTACAACCAATATTGAGTTATAAATATATATGTTTATAGTGAATTTTTTGTGTTGATTTTTATATCCTATATCGTGCTATGAATAAGACAGAATTTCTGCATATTATTTGAGAACTCAGAACAAAGATACACAGTTCTCTCAAGGAAGAACATGCTGACGTAGAAGCAGCAATAGCTATAGCAGTACAAAAACAAGGCAGGCTGGACAAAGCAACAAGGATAGCGTTACTAGAGTTACTCGAAGAAGAAAATCTACTGAGTCAGATACAGTGGCTAGTATATACAAACATCCCGTGAACACATCGTATAATACTTGAAGAAGATGGTATTACCATAGCCGTCAAAAGCTGAAATGAACATAAGACTACAGTGCGATCATACCAGCAAACACTCCAAAGACTCAGGATCACGGTGCCAAAGGAAGCGCAAGACCCAAGGTAGATATTTTTGGCATAGTGCAATAGGGCTCTGCTGACTTCTCACCAGCAAAATCAAGTTGTATACAATATGCCAAAAATTATATTGACAAGCGTTTTATACTATCCAATATAGATGAACATAAACAAAGATCGATACCAGAAACTATATGGATCACCCATGGGATCCAACAATGACTACTATCTCCAACGTTTTCCAGATAAACCAAAATCTGAAATAGCTCAGTATGTCGCCTCACAATGAATCCCTACTCCTCAGATATTCAATAGCCTTGAACACGCAAGAACATCTTGAGTTGATTTCATTATCAGGAGTGAGCATCCTATAGAGTATTATGGAGCAGCTGGTTTAT
>JBAYVQ010000062.1:0-5735 GCA_041674565.1 Candidatus Absconditabacterales bacterium | reverse complement strand
GTTAGTCCCAACAATTCTAGTTGCTGTGCTTGATGGTGCAGGTTTTTTCTGGATATCACTCAGAGTGCTTGCGATGTCATTTTTGCATCCTGATAGGAAGTACACTGCTAGCAAAAGTGTAAGCCCCACATTAAGATTTCTTTTTTCCATAGTATCTTATGATAAATAAATACGCTTTTGTATTCATGTCCGTATAATTGTCAATTGTAAAATTACCTCTTCAAGTAGTTGACATACTACAATAAATAAATATTAGAATATAATCTGTTCACTAAAAAACAGTATATGACAACGATTTTTGTAAAGGGGACCGCGTACTACCGCAACCCCGCCTATGCCGCCGCCAACTGGTTCTGGGCGATGTTTATAGAGCCAGGAGGCTGGAGTAGTTTTGCCTACATTCTGTCGGTCGATAAGGCAGAGTTGGAAAAGGACCAAAATGCGTATTTGTTGCCTCTTGTTGCCGAAAAGAAGCGACAAGAGGGCTATTCGGAAGCCCAGTACGATTTTACCAACCTCAGTATAAAAGATTTGAGCTGGTCGTGTCCAGCCTGAGGTACGAGTGAAAGACAAAGAATTGAAGTGAAATCTGGCGGCGGTTGCGCTGCTGGATTTTTACTATTTTCAGATTATCTTATTTCTTTCTTGTTGACACAAAAGCTGCAGATAAGCTAGATTGTGGATTGATAGTGCCGTGCCACCCAGCGCTTCTCACTCATTAAATAAGTGGTAGAGGTATCCTCTGGTGTACGTCCTACAGGTATGACATTGGCATCCAGGGGCGAGTCATTTTTCTTGATCATGCTTAAATTTTGCGTGGGTGAGTTTGAGATTACCTCCCAAACAATATGCGACTCCGTGCCTGCCGAGCCTGGTAGGAGCAACGCAATCAAACATATCAATACCATATTTGATGCCCAGAAGTAGTGATTCTGGTGTACCTACACCCATGAGATATCTAGGTTTGTCTTTTGGCAACAAAGGCGCTATGTGTGCTAATATTTCTTCCATCTCTTGCAGTGTTTCGCCTACCGATAGTCATCCGATAGCAATACCATCTGTTGCATACTCAGATAGCACGCGGATGGATTCTTCTCTCAGATCTGTGTACAATCATCCCTGTACGATAGGGAATAGCACTCACTTCACTTGATCGTATTTGCTTTGCATATACTCAAACTGTTCTTTGGCTCGCGTGTGCGTCTGATGCATATAGTGTTCTACTTTTTTTTTGGAGATATCGTTGACTGGGGCACATACGTCGAGCATCATCATGATGTCTGATCCGAGATTTGACTGGATATCTACGGTTCCTGTAGGTGTGAACGTGTGTTTGCTGCCATCATAGGGAGACGTAAATACTACGTGATCTGGATGGATCTTGACCAATGGTTTTCCTGTTTTGGTCTTGGATAAGCCAAGAGAAAATATCTGAAAGCCTCCAGAGTCCGTCAGTATCAGCTTATCTCGATGTATAAAATGGTGCAATCATCCATGATTCTTAACTATCTGGTCTCCAGGCCTGAGGTAGAGATGGAGAGTATTATTTAGTATGATATTGTTGGGGATGTTTGGTCCCATATAATGAGGGTCTTGCAATAAACCCAATGGGACTCCTTTGACGGTGCCTTTGGTACCTACGGGCATAAATACTGGTGTTTGTACGGTGATTCCATTGAGCGTAAACTCTCATGCTCTTGTGTATCAAGATTCTCCTTGTAAGGTAAACTGTAATTTGGACATAGATATGATAATCAGAAAAATAAGTAATCCTACTATAATTATTTGCTACTGAGTAGCAAAGGCATAGTGCTCGTCAAATGCAGTCTTGTTGAGTACGCTGCCTCTATCAGTTATAAAGTCACCTTTTTCAAAGATCATATTGGATTTGTTTGGTGCCTCTACTATTTGGGCTTTTCTACTCCTCCCAAGATCAAGAGCCTGTCGCAATTGTTGTGATATTTGGATGGCTGTAATGAGTGGCAACTTGATGAGTGGTTCAAATTCGGTTGTTGTTATTAGTTTTCCAAAATTGTATATCATCCCTTCTTCGTCTGAGTACCGCTCGTTGTAGATTGTACGTCACTCTTCATCTGTCCCGAGTGGCTTGGGATTCCTGAGTATAAAGTATCATGGCTCTAGTATTTCAGACATTTCTAGTGTAATGCGATTTTTCTTGTTGAGTACGTAGGTATCGAGAACTGTCCCAATCTCCTCAGGTTTGATACACCTCGCTAAGGTGGGTGATATTTTCTTAATGAGTAAACTGTTTGCTTTAAATTCGCTTTGGATTGCTGGATGAAAGAATAATATTTGTTTCATGTTATAGTTTACTGTGTAAAGTGAATGGGTACAATAAATATTGTGTAACATATGTCAATCATATATTGATATTTATATCTTTATGTATAGTATTTATCGATACTGTGATCATGAATATGCTGTAGGTGAATAATTTATATTGTAGATTTACATGATATGTTGAAGCCAAATCCTGGTATTGGTAATAAAATAATTTCTTCGGATACGAACTTGCAAGGTCTCCTTTCTTGAAGTGGCTATACTTTCATTCCTTATTGTGGAGAACCACTAACAAAGCAAGATGCTTCTTATGTTTTTCTTGGGCGATGTCGTACTCCTGCGGGAACAAAATTAGTTATAAGAAAAACTTCTTGATCAAACAATCGATTTGATATTGTTAAAGATGATGCTTTTATGGGGGATCCTACTTGGGTCATTGACCTATTGGGCGGGAAGAAACTAGCGTCATTTTGGTGATTTGAATATATTGACGATGATATTCTTTTACTTCCTGGCTCTGAAGTTGTAAATTCTGCTATTCAATTGTATAACGCTCGCATTGCTCAATGTATTGATGATCGTATTGGTGTCACTTTTTATACCCCAGCTATCGACTTGGTTCCGATCAATACATATGCAAGAGATTACATAGATGATGCCAAGCTTCCTTTAGCTTCCGTAAATATAGATACTCAACCAAATCTGCGTGAAGCGATGCATGATGTTTCTTATCACCTTTCTGCTTTGCTTTTGCCTGGTCGTATGCATGAACTCGTAAGAAAAAGACTTCAGATTATTACTCATTTTTTGATAGACGCTCAACAACAGGTCCTGAGTGACTTTGCTCATCATCGCACAAGCTTGTGAGACGCAAAAGGCGGCATGAGTACTTTGCGGCAAGATGTAGTGAAAACCATGGAGAATGGTACTGCTTTGGTTACTCTTGCTTGGCATCCTGCTATACCTCAAGAACTCCAGCTATGGAGTACGAAGCACCATGCAGTATCTAGTGCTTTGTGATTGGTAGATAGCCCTTTGAACTCTATCTACCCCAAGACACATCAGGAAATTCGTGACTGCTACCGTTTTATAGATACTATATTTCCTGGGACTATCCAGGAGGCAATTCCATTTTTTACATCATTCCACGATCACCTTTCTCGCTTTGATAGGGACTTATGCACTTTGTCCTTATATCAACAAATGAACCTTGCTGATAACCGCGCATGCGCCTCACTTATTAGCAAATCTATCCGTACTAAGATCACTCATATCCGTTCGTACTTTGCTGACAAAGTATAAAAAAAAGCCGCCAACCGGGATTGAACCGGTGACCTCACCCTTACCATGGGTGTGTTCTACCTGCTGAACTATGGTGGCGAAAAATATGCTTGGACAGCATAATGAAAATCAGTCTATTTTCAATCTTAGTTACTAACTTGTTGATAAAACTGCTTTGCTGCTTGATCTCGATCTTGCAACACAGTATTAAACTGCTCTCGGAAATTTTTCTGAATAAGGATGAAATCATTGTATCCCTCGTTTTGTTTCATCATGGCTTGGATATGTAGCTGACTGATATCTGGCACCTGCGTCTCGAAATAATTTACTTGCGCCTCCGCCTCTACTTGTTTGTCTCTTATACGATATTTGGATTTGGAAATAGTATTGATAGTAAAGTTGAATGCGTTCACGAGTTTTTTTACTTTTATAGTTGGTGAAAAGAACTCGGTAGGTTTGCCACTAGGGATGTATTGTCATGACTCTTTGAGTTTTCCCATCAGAGCGCTAATACTACTGATGATCTCTTGTATGCTAACTACTTGAGTACCTGGTGTAATGATATCTGGGGTAGTACTAGGTACATTGCATAATCTGAGACCTATTGTGGTCCCTCCTAATCAGTCAGCAAACTCTGCATCGCTAGCAAATGAAGTGCAAAGACACTGGCTATAGCATGCTTTTTTTGCGATACCTTCGACGCATTGATTACAAGACTGAAGACATTGTTTGATCTGTGGCTTATCTCACTCAAGATCAAACTGTTCGGATACTTGTGAGACGTTGGTTGGACAGTTGTTTTGGCTTGTATTATTGGGTGGAGTATTGGGGTTGCTGGATGAATTATTTGGTGGGTTTTGACTGCCTGGGCCATTTGGAGGAGTAGTATCTCATCCATCGTCCATCACTGGTTCCAAGATCTCTGCTGGCAAATCTGCTCCAGGAGTAGGCGTTGGAGCTTCGTCTCAAAAAGGCTGAGATACTACGCCTATTACCTCGTCCAATATTTTATCTTCTTCCAATGTGAGTTTTGCTTTTTTTATTTTTTCAACTTCTTTTTTGAAAAGTTTCGCATCATCAGAAGCTATGATCGGTGCTGGGTCAAAACATTGCAGATTGGAGACAATATTGGAGTCGGGTCATTGACTGTTTTCGATTTGTTTAATGGCATCTTGGATAGTTGGTACGCTGGTATTTCATGCAAACAATTTGCTTGGTACAAGAGTGTATGACGGAGCAGTTACCCAGGATGGTTGAGTGATGGTATTTGTTTTACTCAAATAATCTGGTGGTCCTCGAAGATAGTATTTGGGTATCCTTTTGGGATTTGCATAGAGTATTTTATTTATCTGTTCTATATCATACATCAGATCAAAACTAGAATCTTCTAGTGTCCCATTTACGAATATCTCGTCTCCATAACTGTAGCTTCCTATTTGATTTTTCCCATACTGGCTGGTGAAATACCTGTTGAATTTGTCAGAGATAGTTTTGGTACACTGTTCGTACTCGCTAGTACTCAGGATATTTGATTCTTTTTTTGTCTTATTGATACAGTTGAGATATCTAATACAGGCAGGTACAAAGTTGGAGTCATCTATCTTATAGCTAAAATCGGACTCGGTATCTTTTATCCAATTCAAAAATCTTTTGAACTGTCTATCTTTCACCAAAAGCGTTGCAGCATCGTCGTAGGTCAATGCGCAACTTTGTCAGACACTTGTCTTAAATTCACTGATGATAAGTTCTATACTAGAGTTGATGGATACGATCGCATTATGCCTGGCGAGACGTATACTAGAATCATGCATATTTCATCCCTTATCCGATCCCTTCACCATCTCTTTCAGCATTTTTTTGGATTGATGATTGAGATATACTTTTTCCATCCAATCTTGTAGCTGAAAACCATGAGTATATTGCATACCTAAGATTGATGTACAGATAATCAGACTAGCTAGGATAATTTTGATTTTCATAAGAAAAACACGGAAATGTATATGATTGTATTACTTAAAGAAATTGGGATTGATGAGTCTGAGTATGATGCCCAAAGACCCTAGGGCAGCAAATGCAATGACGACATTCATAATGGTTTTTTTTCATTCCGCCGGTTTATTCATGGCAAACTGTACACCACCTCGTATGACCAT
>JBAYVQ010000061.1:0-5772 GCA_041674565.1 Candidatus Absconditabacterales bacterium | reverse complement strand
TGGAGCGGACGACGCGACTCGAACGCGCAACCAACAGCTTGGAAGGCTGTGACTCTAGCCAATTGAGTTACATCCGCATGATCCCAATATAACAAATTGTGGATAAAATGCAATATGGTTTAAAATCCTAGTGTTTTCCAGATGTTCGCTCGACTTCACCCCTTGTTGTTTGCTGATAGTGTTTGACGTATATCGCTCGCTATCTGGTTGTTATTTTGTTGCTTTATAAACTCTATGTAATCTTGTTTCGCTTCATACGAGCGTTGTCATGACATAGCTCTCCAGTAATAAAAATTGTCTGCATTATAGTGTTGTTCGGCTTGCGCCACTAGCTTGTCACAAAGTGTCTTTTGAGAAGCAAATAGCTCCTTGATCCTTGCGATAAATGACTCCTTGTTGGGATGAAGACCTATTTGACTAAATATCTCCGGTTTGAATAGATCTGGGATACTTGATGCATCCAGTGAGAACCTAAATCCAATATCGTGATAGGTAGTCTGAAAGTAGTCCAGTTGATCCAGTGTATTAAGCGCTCTGAGAAAGTATCATTGCTGTAGTGCATCACTCACGTATATATTGAGCTGGTGTATGATGATAGATAACTCAGCTTTATCTAGTACGTGCACGTATTGTGCCAAAAACAACACAACCTTACTGGCATCGCCACCAGATAGCGCCTGGACAACCTTACTGGCATCGACTTTACTATTGATACATAATTTTTCTTGTGCTGATTGGTATTCAGTAGTGTAAAGTAGTACTTGTTTTGCATAGTGATTTATAGTGCCGTGCAAACTGTCGATCCCTTGTTGACTTGTGGTATCTAGCACTTTATTGAGAAGTTTGCGTGCTACATCAAACTGTAGATCGTTGATCGCAGTCTCGATACTGTTCAATGCTTGTGTGGTATTGAAATAATCTGGTGCGTGGGTATCCAGATCATTTTTGATATCTCTTATGGTGTTGTGTAGTCTGTCTTTATTGATAGCCGCATAGGTGATGTACTTTTTCTGATCAAGTTTTCCTGTTTCGTTCTTGAATGATCGATACGGTATAGGTTTATTGTAGTGGACTGCATGAAATATTGCTTTCCGATCAATTCTTCCTACTACGCCTGAGTCTAGAAAAGATCTTTTTGGTGTAGGTATGATACTGTGTTCGGAGACATCTATTACGCTAGGTAAGAGGCTATTTTTCATGAAATCGGTAATATACTATAAAGTGATGTTATTATAATGTTTGTATGGTATATGTCAATATATTATATAAAACGCAAAACAGTCAATCGTTCTTGCAATATAAGGGGTATTTGGGATAATCAGATTATCTTTATATGTATGATTAAGATATGCAAACAGTGGTCCACAAGGCGCAAGATAGATGACATGCTCAGTATGATTGGCTAGAAACCCATCATAGTTTCAGTTTTGCCCATTACTATAATTCCGAGATGATGGGGTTTGGGGTATTGAGAGTGATAAATGATGATACGATAGCCTGAGGACGTGGCTTTGGCATGCATGCACATGATAATATGGAGATTATTACCATCCCATTCTCATGAGCGCTCAAGCATCAAGATAACATAGATTGATCGGGCATCATCAATAGTGGTGACATCCAGGTAATGTCCGCTGGTAGAGGTATCATGCATAGTGAGTATAACGCATCCGCTAGCGACCCGGTCCACTTGTTCCAAGTCTGGATCTTACCCAAGCAAAGGTGAGTAACTCCTAGATACGATCAAAAGACATTCTCAGTGGAGTGAAGCAAGAACCAGTTTCAATTGCTTGTCTCCCCAGATGCTCGCGATGGCAGCCTTATGATCTATCAAGATGCATTCGTGTCACGTATCAGTCTAGATGCTGGAGAAAAAGCGGAGTACATATGCCGCAATAAGGTAAATGGCTCCTATATCATTGTGGTCAGTGGTTCGTGTGTGATTGCTGATGAGACGTTGGATCCTAGGGATGCTATTGGTGTGATGCAGGCGTCTAGTATTCCTTTTCAGGCTATTTCTCATACTCAAATACTAGTTTTTGAAGTACCGATGATAGATGAGGAATAATCTAATTAATGGTTATAACATATTGACATTGATATAATGTTATCTACATACAATTGATAATTTATATCATACTATTTTGCTTATGCGTGGAGATGCTAAAGTTAGAATTTTTAAAACACATGATGAGAAATTTTTTCTCGCGAGAGTTGGACACTATGATCAAAGAATTATAGAAGAAGTGTATATGCACTTGGCGGGAGAGCACTTTGGTTCCGAGCAAAAGTTCGTACCTTTGGAGGAGGCTAATACTATGGCGCAGCCTGGCACAAATAAGAGAAAATGTGAGCTCATGCTTTATGATACACTCGAACAAGCTCAAGCTGCTAGAGATATAGTAAAGAGCCAGAGACAACTCATTGCCACTGTCCTTAGTGCAAAGTTTGCTGAGAACTACAACCAACTCTAACATTTTTCTTCGTCTCAAAACGTAGCTATGTATATGGCTACTTTTTTATTTTACCAAAGTCTTTGTTGAGTTACTCAATAAGCTCGTTGATCTGCTGAGCGAGGTCGATATCTTTTTGAGTAATAATGTTGCCCGCATCATGGGTACTGATCTTAATTTTGAGCTTATTGTAAGAATAAAGCTCTAGATCGGGGTGGTGATTCATGTGTTCCGCTAGCGGCGTAATGATATTGATAAACTCTACCGCTTGCACAAAATGATCAAAAACAAATACTCTTGCGAGATAGTTTCATTCTGCTGTCCATTTTGGAGGGTAGGTCATGATCAATGGTGTGTATGGTAAATTACTCAGTTGTCCTTCCATCAAACTCCTCGTCATCTGCTTGCGCTTGCGCTTTGGTGACATGGATGATGCCATCTTGGTGATGAGCAGGTGAGTAGATCGTATAGAGTTGTAGCGATTCGCTTGTGGAGGTATTGATAATATTATGTTTTGCTCACGCTGGTATGATAATAGCGAAGCCATCCTTGATGCTGTATTCGTGTCCATCAATGATGCATGTGCCTTCTCCTTTCTCGCAACGGAAAAACTGATCTGTATCTTCATGTGTTTCCAATCCAATTTCTTCTTGTGGTCTGAGATTCATCACAACCAATTGGCTATGTTTGCCCGTATACAATACGTGGCGAAAGTTTTGGTTGAGCAGAGTGAGTTGTTCGATATCTTGTACGAAGCCTTT
This sequence comes from Candidatus Absconditabacterales bacterium, assembly GCA_041674565.1. GTDB lineage: Bacteria > Patescibacteriota > Gracilibacteria > Absconditabacterales > Absconditicoccaceae > CALMFT01. The sequence goes on along the minus strand of JBAYVQ010000061.1, from coordinate 2,558 downwards.
CATGGTGTGTGTTACAAAATAAACCTACTACATATAGTAGGCGTTTGTTGCAGATAATCAAGAATGATTTCTGATTATTTTTTCCTATGTTCTTGACTGATTGCCAAGCCTGATGCTGTAACAAATTGCCTTTTGTATCGTATGCTATAGTAATTTTACTGTTGTATCGCTATCATGAAACTTACCGCTCTTTTGGCTATGTTGATAAGCATTGTGTCGTCTACTGTTGGTTGCACAAACAAGGAAATTGATGATGTAGTACCTGATGATATAGTCATTGTAGTTGACGATCAGACAGGTAGTGTCTTATCATATGAGGATACCATGGAATATATCGAGAGCAATATTACCTCACTTATTGACGCATCTGCTCCTATCAAACCAGCCAATGGGCAACGATTTGCTGATGGTTATGGTTTTACCTCGCCAGAGTGGGTGTACGTGGATTTTGAAGATGGCCACTATCTATATAGAGTACTACTGCAATGCATGCAACGCAATGACGCACCGTATTGTGTTGCTAGAGCGCTGTTTGAAAAAGGACAAATACGAAAAGTTATCCAATGAGAAGATAGTCAGAAAAATAAACCTATTGTATTCAAATGGGCGAAGTGATATGATTGGGTAAGGTAAGGTTATTATTTTGGGTTCCATTTGATTTGCGGCAAATAGTCTATGGAGTCGGTGGATATTAGTTCGAGATCGTATCCAATATATGTATCTTTTCGTTTTTGTTCTTTTTCTGCTTGTTGAATCAGGTGGATGATAGCCGTATCCTGTGGAAAGTATATTTTTTGGATCTTGTAGGCTGCTGGTATCGCGCCGTATTCGCATAGCTGTTCTATCTCTTTTTTGGCATACTCTTTGTATGCATTGATTGCTCAAGAAAAGTCTCTTTTTTGTAATGCAGGGGTACTTTGGATACGCTGCTCGGCTAGAGCAAACTCTCCGAGTCGACAAAGGATATATGTGGCCTCGTATGACTGAAGATCTTTTTCTGTAATGAGTTGGGTTAGTTGTTTTTTGAATGTATGGTGTTCAATATATTTCTTGAGCTGGATGATTCAGTGTACGGTATGCAGTATACTTGTGATTTGACTGTTACTCAATACATCTTTGTAACTAAATAGAGTATTGACGCATTCTATCAGTTTGCTGCTGTCTTTATGTATGTATTGGATGATCTGATGATACACTTCTTGTGGCCGTGCCCTCAGTAAGCCTTTGCCAAGTGGCGAATCTAGAAATGTGTCTATAGCTTGTGATAAAGTATGTTTGCTAAGTTGTTTGTTTTGTAACAAAATACTGTTTAGGTAGTTGTTGGATAACGCGCATATGTAGTCAATCAACCTTCTATCTCATGTATCATTGAAAGATCTGCCCTCCAAGACGCTTCATAACTCTCTTGTGTAAAAATTGTAATGATATAGTGTAAGGCTTTCTGTACGATCGGCTTGTGTGTCAACATCGCATATAAATTGATTGTCACTCAAACTCATCACAACAGCTTGTGAAGAAACTCAAGTACTTGTTAACGCAAGATAATATGCGTATGCAAATGGATACTTGTTTACGAGTCTTTTTATGTTTTTTGCTCATTGTCATACATTAAACGTTTCATCAATAACTAGTACACGCTGGTGTTTGTACTTTTCTCGTATGCTGTAATCTACTTGCGCATCTGATTGTGATTTACTCTTTTTGTCATCAAAAAATTCTATGGGCATGTTGGGAAATTTTTGCTGTAATGTGTGAAGAAGTTCCGATGCTCACGTCCCCAACAATAGTATCGTGTTGATATGCTGTTTACTTACTATATCGGGAATTTGGTGGATCCTGTGTTGAGCGTGTACCAAATCGCCAGACATTTTTCGCAAACAGTAAATTGCTTTTTCGAAACGTGAAGCCATGGTGAGCTTTCATCTTTTCGATTTGTCGAATGTATTGATGAGTAATTTGATTTCAGGCTGTAGCATAATGATTGTGTTATTGATGGTGCTTATGGTGATCCAGTACTACCTTTGCGAGGTAGATATAATGATAATCTGATACTGTAGCAAACTCAAATGAAACCCCATAAGGAGATTCTCTTATGGGGCTGATGTTTTGTAACCAACCGCACAAGAGAACCTCGCTATGGTTTTTTCTACTCCTCGCTGCAAATTTCGACCTGCCGTCGTCCAATCCAGCAATTTTTGTAACAAACCTTGCCAGATACTTTTCGGCGATTCTTGATCGCCTTGAAGCGGTATGTTTCCGCTCCTTTACAGCCGCTGAATAATCCACAGCAGCTGCCGAAGTACTTTCTGTCGAGGGTTATGCTGCTGTAACCTTGTGTAGTCATATACTCTTCTACGTCATCTTTGTGATTGAAGCTGACGACGATAAGAAGAAGTACTGCGATAAGAAGAGCAAGCAGTATCGGTGTGATCCAATTCTTCATATATCCATGTTTTTTTGTCTGATTATATTATATATTTATAATAGACTGTCAACAGTATTCTTGCACTTGAAGAGTTGGTTTTTTTGGTTATAGTGGGTGTCCGACGATATATTTT
>JBAYVQ010000060.1:0-5914 GCA_041674565.1 Candidatus Absconditabacterales bacterium | reverse complement strand
TTTAGTATCAGGTGTAGTTGTTACTACATCAGGTTTAGTATCAGGTGTAGTTGTTACTACATCAGGTTTAGTATCAGGTGTAGTTGTTACTACATCAGGTTTAGTATCAGGTGTAGTTGTTACCACATCAGGTTTAGTATCAGGTGTAGTTGTTACCACATCAGGTTTAGTATCAGGTGTAGTTGTTACCACATCAGGTTTAGTATCAGGTGTAGTTGTTACTACATCAGGTTTAGTATCAGGTGTAGTTGTTACCACATCAGGTTTAGTATCAGGCGTAGTTGTTACTACATCAACATCAGTGCTAGTTGCCTCCGCTAAGAGACTCTCCATCAATGTTTTGGTTATCTTGCCATCAAAAGTTGCTCAACCGTGTACACTTTCGTACCAAGACTTAAGTACATAGTAGGTGTTTGGACCATAGGTCCCGTCTACTGAATAGGGAAATTTTTCTGCTATAGTCCTGAGATCTTCGTCTTTATCACAACAAACATTGAGTAATGCTTGCATCATTGCAGTCATGATTTTCTTTTTGAGAGTCATGCTACTTAATTCTTGTCCATTGTATGTCAATCATTGTCTATTGATGTACTGTGTGAAGTTGGTATCTCTTTGTGCAACTGCAAGGTATTTCTTGGCGTCTGTCGAAGTAATGGATCTCATGTCTGCATCATTGAGAAAATTCACAAAAATATCTCTAATAAGTGCATTGAGATTTTTTTGCGTTGCGTCCGTGATTTCTTTATATTCGGCTAGAGCAAGTTGGCTTAACTCGTCTGCGGTATTGAGTACCTGATCAGATCACAATTTGTCTGTTGGGCTAGGAGTTTGCTCCAATACTTCAGGTGCCAACCAAGAAAATAGTTTCATAATATACAAATATGTATAAATAGTGATTGTGTGGATTATAACCGCTAACAATATATTTGTCAAATTTCTGGATTCAGATTATTTTTTCTTTCTTTTGTCTTTGTATTTTACTGAGAGATGGATATGGGGATTTCCATGATCTGATGACTCGTATTATTTTTGATAAGTATCGGCTACTATAGTTTCACGCACGATCTATGGGGTATCTTGTGTATAATGATTATCGTGCAATGTGCCTGGATCCGATTGTGTAAAGAAGAAATAATCTGAAGGTTACTGTATACTTTGGTAGTGGTCTCTGCTGCTGTAATGAGCGTGTGGATACATGATATGAGATATACTAGCATGTTGGGAGACGCAAAAACTCAAACTATTTTGACAACTGGTGTGATACTCAATCATACCAAACAAGGGCAGTATGAATTTGAAGATGCAGTATGAAGGAGTCGAGTGCTCAAGAGTGATGCCGTGGTAGATATAGGCCAAACCGTGAGAGTATCGTGAAAGGTCCAGTGGGCTGACACAACCAAAAAACAACTACTGGGTATGTTTGATTACGGCAGATGGTTGAAAATGAAATGATATGCTGGGCAGTTGCAGGCGCTAAGGGTTGATGTCAACCATTGATCCAAGACTAGTATCGTATTTCGTATGAGGAACTGGGTAAGTAAACAAATTGCTACGGTGTTTGGCACTAGTGCGGAGGCCTGACTTTTGCATGGCATGCTGGTGGGATCCAAGCGCGGTATTCCCAAAGAACAGTATGATGGATTTATTAGTTCTGGATTGGTGCATCTGATAGCGGTGAGCGGTGGCAACGTCATGATGGTAAGTATTTTTTTGGGACGATTGTTGTGCCGAGTGCCATACTATATGAGATTATGTTTGATTGCAGGGGGTATAGTGTTGTATGGTATGCTCTGCGGTGCTGATAGTAGCGTCGTGAGAGCTGTCTTGATGGGGTTGTTATGATTGGTAGCACTATTTGCGGGTAGGATGGTGGATAGCTTGAGAATTGTCGCTATCGTGATGGTCGTGATGTTGTTACAAAATCCATACTATCTGCTCTATGACATGGGATTTGTCTTGAGCTTTGCGGCGGTGACAGGGGTTATTGTCTTGAGTAATTGGTGGCAATACAAGCGTGCGAGCCGATCTGTTGAGAAACCGCATATACTTATACGCTGGTGTTATAGCGGTATCGGCAACTATATCGTGCCTACTCTGGGTGCTACACTTGGTGTATTGCCAGTTCTACTCTTATTTTCATGATCCTATAATCTGACTGGTTTAGTTGGTAATATCATCATCATACCCTTAGTGCCCATTATCATGGTGGGTGGCGTGTTGACGTTTGCCTTGCATGGCATACGAGGAGCTGACACGTTAACTGCTGGGGTATCGTGGTTGCTTCAGATTATATATCATATGTCAGATTGGATCAATGGACATGGTTATCGAGTACTGACTTCTCATGTGTTTGCAAAGTTTCTCATGGTGATGCTGTGCTGATATGTGCTACGATATATGGATAGGGGTAGTCGTACGGTTATATAAAGCTCTATTGATTTTAGCGTCTACTTTTGCTATGATAGACCATATTTATCTATTCGCATATCATGAATATTAGGATACTTATTGTTTGTATGATTGTGCTGTGATGATTGTTTGCTGGAGCACAGGCAAAAATACTTCAGGCACCAAAACCCGCTGTAAACAAAGTAGTAAGCACTGGGACCAATACTGGTCTCAATACAGCAGAGCAAGAGTTACTGACTGCCATAGCTCAGTACAGAAAGCAAAAAGGCAAAAAAATCCTACAACATCATGTCGGTGTCGCTAGTGTCGCTAGATCGTATGCGCAATACTTGGTGGATAATAAGCGATTTAGTCATGATGATAAACAAGGTAAAGATACTGGATATAGACTAACTAAGGCTGGATTTCCATCTTCATTTTGGTGAGAAGTTATCGCTAACGCAAAAACTGCAAAGCAAGCTCTCGAGACATTTAAAAAAAGCACTGCTCACAACGATATACTATTGAGCAATACCTATAATATGATAGGGGTAGGTGCTATAGGTGATAAACGAGTGGTTATTTTGTACTACCAAAAGCCTCTCAAGAAATAGAGTAATTATTTTCTAGAAATACTTTTCCTTATCCTGTTCATGAGCGCATAACCAATACCTTGTTCTGGCAATGCCTGGATATAGATGCGTTGGATGTTTTCTTGATCACACTTTGCATAGTGTTGATACAAATGATGAGCACAGATACTCAGATTGTTGATAGATCACAAGGATAACAACATTGATCTTGCGATGATATCGGGATGAAGCTCGTCAAGAAACTCTTGCGTACCAACGATTGCCGTATTGTCTTGTTCGTGTGCTGAGTATGATATATTTGTTTCATCCCATAAGTATACGTTGGCTTGGGGGGCGTAGTGTCTGTATCTACTGCCAGGAGATTCGTTGACGGTTTGGTCGGCGTACACTACCAACGCTGTGTCTCAGATTATTTCTTGTATATCTTCGCGTGTGATAATACCTGGTCTCAAGATTTTGACCATAGTTGGTTGACCTGATGTTGAAGGTATGACTTTGACTACAGTAGACTCTATACCAATGTGGCTAGATCATCCATCAATAATCAGTGGTATGCGTCATTGCATATCGTGATAAACCATCTGAGCTGATGTAGGACTCGGTCTGCCTGAAGTGTTGGCGCTTGGTCCAGCAAGTGGTTTACCAGTCTTACGGATGATGTCCTGAATAATCTGATTATCAGGAATCCTCACACACACTGTATCTAGTCATCATGTGGTGATGTCTGGTATGATATCTTTTTTGGGTAAGACCAAAGTGAATGGTCAGGGCATGAGCGTATCAATCAAAAGTTGTTCTAGTGGGTGGGAGATAGTAGCATACGGCGAAATATCTTGTCCTTGCGCCAAGTGTATGATCAGGGGATTGTCTGCTGGTCTTTGCTTTGCATCAAATATCTTTTGGACCGCTGCGGGATTGGTGGCATCTGCAAAAAGACCATAGATGGTCTCGGTGGGGATAGCTACGATTTCTCACTGCTGCAGTAGTTGTGTAGCATACAGGATGGATTCGGATTGTGGCAAAAGTATCTGTGTATCAAACACGGTCTTGTGGCAATAGTGTAAAATAGTATTATGAACGCTTGCGCAAGAGTAGTTTTTTGAGTTCGAAAAACAAGGTACCAACCAATCATGCTCCGACACATATCAGGATGTCTTGTGTACTGAGCGGCACGAAATCAAAATGCCTGCCTCGCGTACTATAGATGATAGTAAATTGTAGGGTGAGCACAAGTATGACTGATCCGATAAGGTATCGATTTGGTTTGATGCTTCGCAGCGGTTTGTTTACGTCTCTTACTGAAAAGATCAAAAACATCTCAAAGCATACCGCAGATACCACACTCATAGTTCTTGCTACTTCCAATCACTCGGTATTGTATTTATAGATAAATAAGCAGATACCTATCGTTGCTGCTATCACTGATGCTCCTATAATGTATACTCGTGAGCCATGCAACAATGATTCTTTGGGATCCCTGGGTTTTTGTTTCATGATATCGCTGTCACCTTCGTCAAATCCAAGGGCGAGTGTGGGTAGGCTGTCGGTAACAAGATTGATCCACAATATTTGGATAGCTGTCATGGGTACTGGCAGTCCTACAAAGAAATTGAACACTACTCTGATCATTTCATCAAAATTGACCGCGAGCATGAATTTGATAAACTTTTTGATATTGGCATAGACGACTCTTCCTTCTCTGATGGTGTTCACAATGGTAGCAAAATTGTCATCCAGCAGCACAATGTCAGATGCATCTTTAGTTACTTCTGTACCTGTGATACCCATAGCGAATCCTATGTCTGCAGCTTTGAGTGCGGCGGCATCGTTCACTCCATCTCCCGTCATGACTACGTGATGCCCCAGTTGTTTAAGTCATTCGCAAATCATTACTTTTTGTGCAGGAGTTACTCTTGCGAAGATGTTAGTATTTTGAAGGATTTCTGACTTGTTCGTCGCTGCTTCAAATGCAGCTCATTCCATAGCCTGTCAGACTAGACCTATCTGAGAAGCAATAGCTTGTGCGGTCAGTAAGTGGTCTCAGGTTATCATAATAACTCTAATGCCTGCGTCGTAACATTCTTGGATAGCTTGGGGGACTTCTTCTCTGGGTGGGTCTATCATACCTACCATACCCACAAAGGTATAATGCTCGGATTGTTTGTCTTTGTAAGCACACCCTAGCACTCTGATAGCACTTCGTGCATAACTATCATTTTGCTCAAGGATTTTTTTCTGGATATCTTCGTTGAGTCAGATTATTTCATTATTTCGTAGTACTGTATCACATAGTTTTAGTACATGCTCTACTGACCCTTTCATAAAATCAACCTCTGTATATTGGGTTACCATATACTTGGTATCGCTATCAAATGGTATCTCTCAGATCCTTGCTTTTGTGGGGAGTTGCATATGCTTTGTCATCTCCAGTAGTGCTATCTCTGTGGGATCTCCGACATTGGGTAAGGCCGCATTGTTGCAATAAGTAATAATCTCACATAGCGTATTGAAGTGATCGGGGTGTATATCTATTGGCACTACCGCTTGTCCATTTCGTCCAAAGGCACTTCATCCGATAAATACATCCGTAACCGTCATATGATTTTGGGTGAGTGTTCCTGTTTTGTCAGTGCAAATTACGGTGGTGGTGCCCAGCGACTCGATAGATTTTATTTTCCTTACGAGCGCTTTGCGCTTGAATAACTTTTGGGTACTAAGCGCAAGTGTGATAGTAACTACTGCTATCAATCATTCTGGGATGCTGCTCACTGCCAGGCTCACGACAATAAAAAACATATCGTAAATGGGCTTGCCTTGCCATCGTCCCAATGCAAAAATACCCAGTGATATGATGCCCACGATAATACCTACTTGTTTAGAAAATCTAGCGAGTTTTTGCTGTAGGGGCGTTGCTCCTTCAGTTTGTGCTTGTA
>JBAYVQ010000059.1:0-6093 GCA_041674565.1 Candidatus Absconditabacterales bacterium | reverse complement strand
TACAAAACGTTTGACTTTGTTGTATGCTGAACTGATGAAATGGATTATCGGTTTTGGACTATTGTGGTACTTTATCATTAGTACTCTGCCTTGAGCTCTCAAGTTATTTGGCTATGATAGACATGTATATGAAGGCAATATTGGAGAGAGACCTCCAGCAGTGTACTACGCAGCGCTGGATCATGGAGCACCAAGGAATCAGTTTTTGCGAGAAAGGCCTATCTTTTATGGTTTCTACTTAGTTGCTTTTTGGCCTTTCTTTTTCCTTATATATTTGAGAAGAGCCCCCAGAACCGAACAGGTATTTTATGGTTTATTGTATATGCTCAATATTTTCAGTACGTTTTCTAGGTCGGCTTGGCTGACGTGGATCATACAAACAGTGCTGTTATTTTTCTTATTGTACGGCAGGCAGGCTCTCAAGTATCTCAAGTATCTGTTTGTGCCTTTGGTCGGCCTAGGAGCATTGGTTTGAGTGTACTTTTATTACGAAATATTTGGTCCAGGGAGGCAGTTTAGTAATACTGGTCACATCAATGCATTTTTGAAATCCATAGAGATATTGAAGACAGATCGATTGCGAGGACTTGGTGCGGGTACTGCTTGACCAGCAAGTCACCAATTGGGTGTATGATTCAATCCAGAAAATCAATATCTGCAAATACGAATAGAATACGGTATATTTGGCTTTCTTGCTTGGTTCGCGTATTATGTATATTTCAATATAAGCTGACTCATTCATAACGGATGGAATAAAGTTAAAAACTATCGACAGGATACCAATATTTCGCGTTGGGATAACCATAGATTGGTATTGCTTGCTTGCAATATTGGACTGATCTGATTATCTATATGTGGTTTGGTATTACACTCTCTAGGTGACAAAATGTCATTTTGGCCGCTTATGCTCTTGTATGGTTTGTGGCTGGGTACCAGAAAAAATGATTAAATCTATAACTTACGAATCATGTTATCTTACTTTTGACCATCTAAGTACCCTCTTATTGACCGCTACAAGGACAGATTATCGCTTTTTTCCGAATCAGAGCTCAAGTATCTCTTAGATTTGCAAAAAGCTTACAAAAGCTATGAAGCAATTGTACACTGACGTTTCAATGTCTTGGAAGACAAATCAGTATTTTCATTTTTTGCTCTTTTGGGTTTATATATACAGATAGTGCAGCTGGCAGACATTAGCAAACAAATATCTCTAGCGGCTCATGACTCGTCCATACCTTATCCTTATTCCTACATTGTCCAAGATTTGGAAGTATTCAAAAGCAATATTGCACATCTGAAGGAATATTTTTTGGATAACCCGATATTTATTGACGAGTATTTTGATTTTAGTGTGAAATCTCAGGAAGCTATAGAGACTCTTTCTTCATTGCTCCATGGCAACTCGATAGAGCAGAGGATAATGGGTAAGTGCTTTTTAGTCGGTATAGATAACAATACGCTGCACTCTTTTCATCAAGAAGAACTCAAAGATATATTTGGAGAAAAATACCAGGATCTCTATAGGATTCGAGATAGATACGTGAAAACCTTTATCGAAAAATATACAACATTTTTTAACCAAATGCTGCCACTGGAGCACGCTACTCCAAGTGCTTGTGAGCACACTGCGGTATGTCTATATGAGATATTGGATAAGAGTTTGTGAATTGCTGCTGATAAACTTAGACGTCAAAAAATGATTTCTGATCAGTTTGGCGTAAAATTCTAGCAAGAGATGCTTGCAAATTTTCTTATTTCAGCTTATACTTACTATGTATTTATTACTGTGTAGGCATGACTCGAGAGCTCTTTTTTCAGATATTTATACCACTAATAGCGATCTTGGATCCCTTCGCTATCATACCGTACTATCTAGCAACCAATCCAAGTGCCAATTTCTCTGTCGCAAAAAAAGATGCAAGAATTATGTCTTTTGCTGCTTTACTTATATTGGTTGTAGGAGGTTTTGTGGGGATGGAATTACTGGAATTATTTGGCTTGAATATGAGATATTTCAAGATAGCCTGAGGTTTAGTCATTACTTACAATGCATTTCGTATGGCAGTAGGTATGCTACCTGCAGGATATCGTAAAACTGGTAAAAAAATGAGCGATATTGCTGGCAGAGGGCTTATTATACCTCTTACTATGCCATTGGTCGCTGGCCCTGGTAGTCTTGCTTATGTAATAGGCTGGTTTGATATGGGATATGACGTTTTACTTCCCTTACTGTGTGCGATAGTTGTTTCCTGTTTGGTATACTACGTAACTGTAAGATACTCCATATATCTCCAAAGACTTCTTTGAGATCTGTGAATAGCTCTTATCACGAGAATTATGTGACTGTTATTATTGGCGATAGGCGTCCAGATGATACTATTGAATATATAAATTTGCATTTGTACTCTATTGACAAATAATTAAATGATATCTTGTTATATCGTGTATACTTTTTGATGTTGCAACATATCAATGAATTTTTTGATCGTGGGATAGGTAGGCAGTGTAAACGCATTGGTAAAGGGTTATTGGTAATGGATTTAATATTGGTACTGTCTGGCCACATATATCACCATGCCAAACCTAGTACGCATGATGCCAAACAAAAACTTGCTGCTGATATTGCCGCTCTACATAATCGCGTCACTCCTCATATAGCTAAGTATAGTTCGCTTATCTCGGACTTTCTTAATAAGCAAAATGCAGATCAAGGCAACGCTCTACAAGATTGTTTTCCAGATGCTCTGTCGTTTCATTGTTTTGCAAAATTGATTCAGGATGCTAAGCAAAGTCATAATGTGTCCTCTCATTACTACTGATATCTTCTTGGTTTGTACACGGAGCTAGGTGCGCCAAAACTCGATACCACAAGATGCTTGCTCAACCGCTTATGGCTGGACTGTGCACATGCTGATATATCTAGTGTATGTTTTCACGGTGGTCCTGTGAGTGAATCGGTTTTTATCGCCGAACTTTCGCATCATGTACAGTTTGAGAAGGATGGATGGCACAGTATATTGGCAATGATATTGGACCTTGCTAGAATATATCATGACCCGACCCGTTGGTACAACAAATTGGTACATAATGTAGGTATCTATAGGACACTGTATAATGAGCCCGGTAATCTTGAATTCGAAGCACATACCGTTATAGAGTCATCTTTGCGTCAGGGCTTATTCGCTATGGTTGCACAAAAACTCTCTACCGATCTTGTGTATCTTGAAGAAGCAAAGTCTGATATCCGCTCTCATGCCCAGGCTATCGCAGCCATAGCTGGTGGCACATTAGATTCAAAAAAAACTGGACAGGGTGCGCTGATGGGTACACGATCCCTTGAACAAATATATACCAAGTATCGATTTGTAGCTTACTTACCAAAAGATCATCCATTTAGGATGTACTTATCTGATGAGCTAAAGCGCTTTTATTTGAGACATCTTTATTTTGTCTGTAACAGTCAGGATCCAAATCATAGATATTTATTTATGGGTAGCATCCTTCCTTTGATAGAGTTTAGCAGCTTTTTTAACCTCACTGTTATTGAACAACAAGAGCTCTCCAATGCGCTCAAACACCTAGCTAGCCATCTCCAATAATTTCATCTCGTCAATGTGCTGAGTATCAAATAATCATCCATTAGAGGATTTTCTTACCCCAAGTTTTTCTAGCCTCTCTGTGTCTCAGCTTATTTCCAAATATCACAAATATCGATATATTCTGAAATATCATTCGATCAAAGTATTGATATAGGCCAAAAACAGTAGTACACTAAAAAATAGTATATACACAACGGTATCTGCTATGGGTCACACAACTCCAAATACTTGCAATATGATAACTCCTGCCAGTGGTATACCAATAACAAAAATGACGTTGAACAAGAGCCTTAGGTTGAACAGCATAGTAATAACAACCAACCTAATTGTTACAGCAAGATTTTCAAAGCTCATATAAAACGACTTTTTGATAGCATCCATCACGGGCAATCCTTCTAGGATAATGATAGTTTTCGTAAACTGAAACATGCAAGTAACTAGGATAATGAACAATAGCCATATCCCTAGCACACTGAAGACTAGTATGTTATCCAACTCGTAGACAAATACCTTGGAGAGTATATTGAGAAAGATAATCACATTGAAGGCAAAAGTCATTGCTTCGTATTTTGTGATAGCAAAAAAACTTTTTGTTCACTCGCTGATGGCCTTGGTAATACTTTTTTTGTGATCTGCATGTAAGTATTTTACTATGGCTCACTCCCCTATCGGAGCTAAAACAAAATACCCAAAGAACAGTATTACTGTGATAAAAAATAGCTTCCATCCTATATCTTCAAAGCTAAGCAACTCTATAACGTATTTGATAACTTGGTTGCTAGTATGTAGATTAAATTCGTTTTCTAAGTAAAAATAAAGATTATAAAGAATAATCAGAACAAAAATAAAACTATGGGCAAACATAGTTGATAAAGATAGTGTTATCAACTTACTATCTTTGACGAGATGCAAGTAAGCGTGAATGAGGATTTTACGAATCATAACAAAACAAGAAAATGGTAGGGATATGTCAACAAAAAACCCCAGAATCGTGGCACCAAAATTATATACCCCTGAAGTAAGTGTGGGCATTTTGTCCGTACTAGCCGGATTATTATTCGTCCCAATTCAGATGGCATGAGATACTAATAATTGGCTCACCAATACTGGAGTATCACTGAATAATAGAGGTGTATTATTTAAATACAAGAGATATTACGATTGACAAGATACTATAATATATTGTTCTCAATTGCCGTAAATATCAAACAACAAAAAATGGTATTGTATTGATGCAATACAAAGATAATCGGTGTATTATGGGAGGACTCAATAAATTTGATACTCTATGATCATCAGTATGGTGATTGAAACACATTGCCATGAGTTTTTTGCTCTCCATGACAATCGGGGCTGCCATCGCTCAAGATCGCTCTGACGGCTATTGTGGTGTGCCAGATTCTTTGCGTGGGCAAGCTATGGATATTATCAACAAAAGTATGAATATAGATCAAGATACCACCGAGCATCGTGGTATGTTATTTCAAGCAGTGCGTGGTGGTGTGGTTTCACCTGATCGTAAGATATTTGTAGACTATGCTGAATCCTCAGATACTTGCAAGGTGCACATTGTAGGATTTGTTTCCCAATCTCAATCTACCAGTTTGCAACTTCTGTTTTGTCCAAAAACAGGTCTTTTGCTCTATAGACCATATATCAATGATGTCTTACAACCAAATGCTCCTCAGGCTATAAACGTTATTGGAGACTTTATGAATAATTCTGGTCTTTTGCCACAAACCGAAAAAAAACCTTCACCAAGAAGGAAGGTATACAGGATATAGACGCTCATTAACTTATTTTTCACTGACATAGCTGTTCATTCCCGCCACCCTTTCGACCTAATTCAGTCATGAGCTTTTTTGCATTAAGTCGACTAGACCAAATAAGAAAGCCTCAATCGCGATCTTCGAATACGAGATTTCATTCTAAATTTCTGCTTTTAAGAAAAGGTACAATTTCTTTTACGGATCGATATTCAGTTATGCCCTGATTTAAATTAAAGTATGAGTAACTTGATGACTTTGAATGATCCATTCTGTTATGTGTTATATCCTCAAGAATACCTCGGTTACTACTTTCTAATCTTTTTCTAAGATCACAACTCTCGCTCAATACTTTATCTAATCTCTCTTTCATTTGCCCGATAGGACAGTTGAGTTTTTCTGCCAAAGAACTCAAAAACATATTTCTTTCTTGTATGTACTCAATCACTTTGGGACCCGTATAAGCAGTGATTCTCTTGACGCCGCTTGCTACCGCTTGTTGTCAGATTATCACAAATGATCCTATGTCTTTGGTATTAGCTACGTGCGTACCACCACACAACTCTAGAGAGTGATATTTTTTACTGACATTCCCATCAGCGTCGATTCGGTCTACGGACACAACTCTTACTATATCGCCGTATTTATCTTCAAAAAAAGCTTTTGCTCACATTTGTGTAGCTTCTTGAAAAGATGCTTGTGTAATAGTGACGGGGAATGCTCCAGCT
>JBAYVQ010000058.1:0-6158 GCA_041674565.1 Candidatus Absconditabacterales bacterium | reverse complement strand
TTATATCCCTTTTAGCATAATGAGCCAAACACTGGGGACACTACTGAAAGGTAGTTTCAGATGAAGAGCGGTAACTGAGCTAAAACTTGGCGATGTAATTGCTCTTTTTTTACATTGGAGCACACTGCGTAATGAGGCAGAGGAATTGTACGATCACACACAAAGACCACCTGATCGAACAGATGCTAGCGCTAGCGCAGAGCGATACAAAAAAATGCAAACGCTCTTAGAAAAAATGAGCTACTCTGTGATTGATAGTAGATCAGAATCCAACATCGTATAATATCAACATCGTATAATATTTACGTAAGCTTCGACAATACGCTCTTGAGGATGCTGCAATTTCTTTGGTAATCCACCCTAACGCCACCGATGATAGCCAAAATAGCTGGAAAGTTATTGATGGTGATCCTTGCGAATAGGCAACTAATACACTGATTATCTTCGCCAATAAAACTATAATATATCTGGTTATTTTTCAAAATTTTCCCGCCAAGAAATCAGATTATTTGTTTATCTTCAATCAAGGTAATAATTTTTCTAGTGATAGCGTATTCATCAGGCTGTATCTCGTCTTTGAGCAAATTGTTGATACCCAGGTAAAAATATTCATCACGCTCGATAAAGCCCACCGTGACACCGTCCACAATACTACCCAACTGCTCTACAACGTATTTGAGAGACATCCTCGATTGATTGAGTTCTACATCATATTGTTTATCAGCTTCGCCAATCTCTTGTTCGATCAACTCTTCAATATATTTACTGAGTCAGGTTATCGTTGGTATCCTTCCTGAACTATTGTATGACTGAAACACCAAGCCTTCTTTTTCGAGTGTATTGAGGTGCTTACGAAGGGTAGATGGAGCATATTCATTGTCATCCAAGGTATGCAAAAATTTGGAACCCACTGGCTCTCCCTTTGTGATGTAACTCTCTACTACCACTTTCAATAGTCTGACCAACTTAGGATTTTCCATATCGCACAAGCTATGATATAATAACGATGAGAAATACACTGCCATGCCCCATCCAATACACGGACGCGCCATGGCGCGTCCCTACGACTTATAACTCAAAACTCATAACTTTTTTGTCCGCCTTTAGCTCTAGTGTATCTCCCTATAACAACTCGTCTTATTTACGCCATTGATGTTTCGTGTGTAGCAACCTGTTTTAAACTTTTCCACAATCACTCCTGTACCCTCTTTTGCTGCTGTCGTCTTACTGGTCCACTTCGTATTTTGACTCACGAATTCTACACTACCTTTATCCTGTTTCATACCCAAACTCAATATCTCTTCTATTCATCCATACTGCCCATTATAATTTGTCACAATGATAATAGGATAATCTGAAATATTGGTAACAATCAGATCGCGACTCCCAGCGAACACCGTGGCATCCAATCATGGTGTAGTAATTTTGGTGCCGTTGATAGTTGCAGTATACAAATCAGTGAATCGTTTACTATGGTTTTTTGCATCCAACTTGAGTCACTTGTTGGTGAGCAATCACTGATATAGTGCCGTACTTCATCAGCATATTCATCATCCATATACAGGTATCTCTTCATCTTGTACTATCGCAAGCCCATTCTTGTAATTTTTTTGTGCTTTACCATCATAGTTGATACTCGCCAAAAATCTTACACTATCGCCAGGATTGAGTACTCTGGTGTGGCCCAAAAAACTAAATGCAGTGATAATATTATGCCTACGATATGCTGGATCGGTATTGGTCCTATATCTTGAAGATAGTATTTCGTATCACAGTGCGTGCAGCTCACGACTATCTTTCCACAAATACAGGTGTCACAATTTTTGTATAGCGGCCTTACTAAATATCAGTGTCTTGGGGTGATTGATATAATCCGTACCAGAATAAGCTTGGCGCAGCGTCCTGATGATCATCCTATCCAAATCATCTTTTACATCAATCTCAGAGGCAACCACTGCTCCACTTCTTACTGTTAAGGAAAAATTGGGATATACGCTATAGGGCTTATCTTGAAACGTTACGGTCTTGTTGTATAGAAGTTGTTTGATGAGAGATAATCTGATCAAACTATGTATCAGGGTAGTGTCTTTATGTCCAGATCGCATCTTAGCGTGGGCGAATAATATATCATCTCCCAAAACCATGTCCGCACCTAGTATCACGGTGCCAGTCCAACCCAATCATCTTTTGATTCCAGGAACGTAAGTCACCGCACCAGTGCTGGCGCTCGCTAGACTGTATCACATCAACAATAAAGCAAATATACTCAGAATATATTTCATAATGCGCAAAAAGTAATAGTATTGTATATATTATTACTTTCTTGTATAGAGTTTCAACTACATTGTCCAAAAAACAAAATAGGTATTAGTACATCACAAAGTCTGGCAAAATCCTCATCCGCACCTTACCAATAATATAATCATATGGCACGATATATCCCTTTTTATCACCAAAACATCCTATAGTGAAGCAGCATCTACTATCAGTACTATGCTCTCTATTGTCGCCCATCACAAAAAATCCTTCCGTCACTACAAACTCCGATACACCACATACGGCCAATGTTTTGTATTCTGATGGCAAGTAGGTCTCATCGAGCGTAAAACAATCAGATGGCCCCTGTGTTTTGCAGATTACTACTTTGTCATTATCTTCAATTTTTACTGTTTCACCAGGTAAACCAATAACTCTCTTGATGTAGTGGATATCTTTGCCAGGCGGGACAAATACAATAATATCACCTCTGCGTATCTCGGGTAAAGCTTGAATACTGCTGGAAACTAATGTCTTGATTTGGTTGCTTGCGCCAGTATCGCTAGACCATTCATATAGTTTCATTTTTTGAGATGAAACTTTATCGATAATGACAAAATCACTGCTGTGAAACGTGGGTTCCATACTCTGCCCTACTACCGTAAAGGGAGAAAAAATGAAAAACCTAATACATAGGACAATACCCATCGCCATCAAAAAAAATGACGCTAGATCAAAAAACTCAAGTACTATCCTCTGGATCCGACCTGGCTTTTTTGGAGCTGGTTCAGAAAAATCTATAACATCTTTATCGTCGTAACTCATGCGCTCAAACAACTAAAATAAGTAGTCTCTTATAGCGGAAAAAATGATTATTTCAATTGATAATATTCCCAGCCCAAACAAAATCTGTTCCCAAAAAAGAAACAGATCAAGATGGATATAAGCCGATATTATGGTATTGTCAGCTACAATGCTAGGCAGTCAAGGTTGACTGATTGGGGTTTATTTGATTTGGCACAGCAACTGGAGTACCAGCTGGGTTGTTCACAAGCTCTTGTGCTACTTTTGCAGGATCAATTGGAGCTGCGGCAACGACTGGCACATTGTTGTGTATGACTTCGTATCATCCAGGGAGTCAACTCATATGTGCTCTAATTGCTGGCACGATATTCCTGAAACTTGTGTTGTCGGGGACAGTCTGTGTATTTTGTACCAATGGTAGATAGTTTCCGTCAGCCTGTCTTACCATCACTGTCAAAGCATTTCCAGCTAAACCAAACTTATATGCTTTATCAAAATTTACATCTTGAGGAGTATAATCTTTAACAATACCAGCAACAATCCTAACAGCTGCCAGTACCATAACAAAATCATCTTGGCGAGAACCAGTAAGAGCGACCGGTGCAGCAGAATCAATGGCGTTGAGCACAGAGTATGCTTTAGTGTCAACAAGTGCCTGCATAAATTCTGCCAGATTATTAACATTTGCCAATTTCTTTTCATTCTCTAACAGCACATTTACCGCCTTTTGGTAAAACTCTGGGAGTTGTAACTTCTCGGCAGTAACGACGGACTCTGTGTTTTTTGCTGCATCGAATACCCCCTGAAGCTGCTGTTTGAATCAAGCCTCTTGTAGTGCTCTACGAGTAAGATCATCTATTCTACCTCCAACATTTTGCAAGGTACTACCAAAAGATTCCAATAATGACATGTGCGGATCTGATAAGCAATTAAATATCAGCTTATTATATTGGTCAAAAAAAATAGAGCAAGAATAATCTGATCTATTTCGTGAATCACAGCACGTAAACTTGCAAAAAAATACTTTGTGCTTATAATATACATCAATAGCACATATATTATCTTAAGCTATAGTGTAGTATGAAAAAAGTCAGCTTATCATATCTTCTTGGTTGTTTTTTACTTGTAGCGCATCGCACACAAGCCCTCAATCGGTTTCAACCACTCCAAGACCCCTATGGTCAACCTACTACCAATGAGGTTATTGACACCTCTAGTGTGAACGATCCCCTTAGACAAGGAGCCGCCAAAATTGCAGAAGGCGTATGAGGCATCAAATCAGATGGTGCTGGCACTTTTGATGAAGCAAAATCCAGTCTACTTGAGTCTATCCAATCAGTACTCAATTGGGTATTGGGATTTTTGGCAATGATAGCAGTCATTTATCTCATTATACAGGGTATCCAGCTCCTTTTGACACCCAAAGATGATGAAGTCAAAAAAATCCGAACTCGTATCAGTAGCGCCGCATGGGCTATTGGCGGTATCGGATTTAGTCGGCTTATCGTTAGTTTCTTATTCTATATCGTGAAAATATTCACAAACTCGTAATGTTATAGTAATAATATATATCTTTTTTCGCATAACCTCAGCAATAAACTGAGTCGCCAACAGTATTTAGGGGTATGGGAATAGCCCGACCGCAACCGGACCGGGCTATATTCCATTTATTTCTTTTTTTTGCCTAACTCAGCGGTATTTAAAAGAGGTATCCCTTATAAACGCCACAATAAGAACACTACAACCATAAATACAAGTAGGAAAAGCCATACTTTATACAGTCGTGATGAAGCTACGTCATTATACATAACCAAACCATTGGCTGTTGTGGTTTTTTGATAGACCACGTCACCACAGGTAACGATATCATAATGTATTACTAACTCAAGTGAGGCTGGAAAGCGAGTGCCATCCAATAAGATGTCGTTGTTGTGATTGATGACGATCTTGGTAGAGCCACCGTTCTGGACGACAAGACAACCCGCCTCATCCAGCGAGAATCTCGATCCTTGAAACATAATGGGTTGGTTGCTTAACTGAAGTTGAGCGCCCGAAACAAAGAGTTGGTTGTTCAAGATTTGGCCTTCGCTCGAGCCATTTCTTTTACAGGATGCGAATGCAAACAACAATAGCAATAAAATAGGATATCTCATATAGGATAAGATTTTTGACGAACATTTGTCATTCGTCAGATTATTAGAAATTATTCACTATTAGATGTCAATATATAATTATTCATGTACTTGTACAGTGACATTCACAAAGTTGTTATCTTCATTGGTCTCAGTAACCAAATTGGATGAGTCAATCTTACATACCAAGAGCTTGAATCCTACATTGGAAGTGAGGTTACCGATGTACACATTGGGGACTTCCAGAGTTACTTCTCCGTTGGTAGCAATGGGTGGCGCCGTCTCCAAATACGATCGATAGGGATACAAAGTCCCATCAATACCTTTACAACCAAATTTGAGTGATCCTAGCCCATCAGAACTATACATCGTACCCATATTTTTGAATTTGATAGTCAATGTTGCGAATTTTTGGTCTAGCTGCACCGTGCCTGGTATAGCAGCAAACGTTACGGCAAAATCTGGTCATACTGCGGGAGCGGTAGTTGCAGGAGGAGTCGTGGATGACGGTGTCGTTGTCACCGTGCCGATAGGCACAATTTCATCTGAAGTCCTGAGTTTTTTCACTTCCCTAAGGAAAAATACATAGATATCTATAATTACAGGATTGTATGATGTCTTGATCCTGGCAGAAATGACTTCAATAAGCCTGGTTTTGGTGGCAAGGGTTACTTTCCCATCGACACGAGATACCACTTCCGCTATTTTTATCTTGATTGATTCTACAGTGGATTGAGCTTGCGCTATAGGAGTTTGCACAATATCGCTGCCCAAGAAACCAAAAAATCACGCGAGCACAAGGCATCATCCTATCATCAGTACATATAGTTGTCTTCTTATGTAGCCCATGCTATATTATATACTCTAATGGATACTTTGTCAAGTATACGCCATATCTAATATACACTGAAACCATATTGCTTCATCCATTTGATGGATTGTTTGTAGTCTGGACAAAATACCTCT
>JBAYVQ010000057.1:0-6322 GCA_041674565.1 Candidatus Absconditabacterales bacterium | reverse complement strand
GCGCCGCCTGGGCCATTCCATTTGCCCAACGAAGCTATGAAACCAGAGTTAGTTTTTTTCTTTGCGCAAAGCAATACCTGGTTTTTATCATTGAAAATAAAAGCAAGAGTAAAAGGTTTCATAAGAATATCCAAAAGTAATAAATTCGATGTACACTATGCCCCCTAAAAAAGTTCTTTATCACTCAGATAGCTTGTCCAAACGCTGTGATATGCCTGTACTAGCATATCATCTTTTCGCAAAAAATCAGAAACACTTCTCGCAAGATTGTGATTGGGTTTCGTATCATCAAATGCCAAACATAAGTCACCTACTTCTTGCCCTTGATGCAAACCTTTTCTGAAAGACTCAGGTAATTTAAAACTGGATGAGTGCTCTATTCGTGTATATCCATCGCGATCTATGATACACGCAAAAGCAACACAATGTAGGTTTTTATCGACAGGCTCATAACCAAATTCTATACCACAGCCAAGATCAGCATCGTGTGACAGTGCGAGTGCTGCACTAGCCCTATTAACCGATCACTGTTTCGTTTCTCAGGATTGACATGGTTGATCAGCGACTCCGCTAGAGACAGCGAAGCTCACTATTTCTGGATCTAAATCAAGTCTCGTCAACACATGTTTCAATAGACGTAGCTTATACGCCGATCACGATCAAAGCGCTATCTTCATGACACAGACCACATATAAATCATTACTTCACCTTTGCGCCCATAGGTTCTGGATCCGCAAAAACCGTTCCTTTCACTTTTTGTCTTTCATTTTTTGGAAAAGGCTTGGTGTATACTATTGCAGCGAAACGCGATCTATAGTAATCATCTCGAGTTGTTGCTATATCGGCGGCATACATGAACCACCCTAATGTAAACACCACAAACAACTCTTCCGTCTCTGGGGATAAGCAACCACGCAAACTGATAGCATGCTCATAAGCTTCATCCATTGCTTGAATGATCTCTTCACGAGAGCGACCGCTCATCTCTTCTTTGATCCTGCGCAATTCTTTCCCAACCAATGTTATCCTATCGTTATCCATCTACTCTCAACTACTTCAATACTAAAAATAAATAATATAATCAGACTCATCCTAGTATTCCTGCCAGCTGCCCACCAGCACTGATCCAAAATACTAATTTATTTTTTGCAGCAGATCGCACCACATCAGAAAGGATAGTAGGAGCGATAAACACCACATATAAAACCAACACAAATCCCAGACCCGTAAACCAACTAGCCGTCACCTCACCGCCAGAATCTAAAAATAAATATATACCACAAGCAACAAAAAATCTTGAAATAAATTCCAGTATCATAGCAAGTCACATACCGTCCTTGATCCCGTCACCATCTTCATCTTGCATACCCATTCGCTCAAAGTATTTTTTACCAAAAGCCCATTTTGCATACCAGATGGTACCGATAAGCATCATCAAAATTGTTGCACTGATGATATATATCCAATCAATTCACCCTAGAAGCTCTAATAATTCTGACATATGACGGAACTAATAATAAATAAACATAGTTATTATATATTGATAAGGATTAGATTTGTTTTTCGGATTATTTTCATCTTATCGAGTATCTCTGGCACATAATATCTAGGATTTTGCTGTGATTTGTAGTATCGGGTCTCAGGAAAATAACAGATAATCTGACTCAAATTTTTATAGTCCATAAATATATTTGCGCTCGTAGTAATCAATATGTTTTTGTAACTATGTTGTAGATCGTGATAGTATTTCATGACTCTACTCATACTGTCTTGTCCATTGAGTATATAATCTATATCCTGGATCCTATGTCTCAGCGATAAAAGATCAGGAAACACAACTAAGGTTTGTTTGATGCCAGGATCATGCGATAAGCTCAAGAGCGATTGCGCATCGATTGCGCTAGTTCACTGCTGCGGGATAATAGTATTGTAATACGCATGGGCAGTGCGATCTTTACCTTTCATGGTTTTTGCCTTTTGGAGTGATTTGAGATACTGCATGATGTCACCAACAAAAAGATGGATAACTGACCTGTAACTCGTATAGTATTGATACACCATCCAGTGTATCAACTGCAATGTTTGCTTTCCAAATAGTGTCGCGCATACTTGTACATTGTGCATCTGGAAACGTGCGTTGGATCACGTATACATATTTTTCCAACTGATATCTTGACCCAAAGCGATAAAGTAACTTCCATTCGCTTCCAGTAAGTCACCAGACTTGCCGTATTCTTGCTCATCCCGACAAATTTGATCGTAACCAAACTTATCACTAAAGCAATAATAAAAAAACATTATAATAGTTGACAAATCTTATAAATATCATTATATATATGTTAGAATTTTGAAAAGCACGATACAACCACACATTGGTCGACAATAAGAGCAGTGTGAAATAATTTAACCACCTCCAACAAATATGCTCAAGCGACTCTTTCGCATAGCTGTACTACTTATCCTCTTATTCTGATTATCTCAATATACATCTATTTTTGACAACACCAAAATCAAACCGTACTTTGATAGAATTGAAGTAATCTTACAAGATCGGCTGCCAAACAGCAAACCCACACAAGAAATATCTAATGTTGTCACTACTGGAGAAAACCAAGAGCCCCCATCAGTGACCTGAGCAAATAGTTTTGAAGACGCAGATCTTTTGGAGAACGGTATGGTAGATAGCAATATGCCGATATCCACAGGGGCTTTGCCAGAGGAGGAATTGACTGTTGTGGAAGACAAAACCACTATGCAACAAACGCATACAGGCCTAGCAATTACCAATTGTCATTCCCCTTGGTGAAAGTTCGTTCCTGAAAATGGATACATCATCGCCTATGAATCTACCAGTAGCACAGAATGTAAACGAGAAAGAAGATACTGCAACGAGGGTAAACTGCAATGATCGTACCAACACGATACCTGTTACTACACCACAGCAATAGCAAATCAGCAGCAATCAAGTCTCCTGAACGAGCAAGAAGTAAGAAGCTTGATAGCAGATTATGGGTCATTTGGCATCGCCATAGCAGCGGAGAAAAGTAGGGAAGTTACAGGGACCGTAACTCTCTTAGACAAACAAGTATGACCAGGAGTTATTGTGAGCTCATCACAGCATCCAAAAATTTACCAAAACAGCGATGCAGGATTTTACCAGACAGATAACCCCGTGAACAAATCAGTAAATGATCCAAACAAGCACTACATCCTTAGGATTACCAATCCACAGGACGGCTCGATCATATCGGGTAAACCCATCAAATCAATTGCAATCTTAGCAAACGGTCAAACAGAACTTAACAACACTCCACTCAAAGCTCGATCACTCAAAAAACAACTTCGTCCATGAGGAGACGCATACTATAGCAATCAAAAAACCCTTGGAGTCAAAAATAGTTACGAACGTAAATTTTGCACTACGCCGCGATGAGCACTACTCTCCAATGGTCAACACGTGACAGCATTTCGTTACGCCAGTGCCGTCAATGGCTCGTGCGAACTAGAAACAAGATTTTGTATTGATGGAGTGTTACAAGGAAGTTTTGCCAATTCTCATTGCGAAGGCCCTTATCCAGAAATAATGATACGCACCACTCATGAAGCTGCTGGCGTAGAAGTGATACCCACGCAAAATAGCATCAAGAGTGATCTTGATATGATCAAATTGCAAGAACCTGATGCGTCTGCGGATATCATGTGAATGGATTTGCGGTCTTGCCAGAGTTCACTGTTCGGAAATATTCCTCAAGGGGAAAGTATTGTAGCTTACAACAACAGATGCAAAGCGGAATTTAGGATGTGCAATATGGGCGTACTGCAAGGAAGCTTCCTACAATACTCTTGTCAAGAATAAGTTGACTCCCAGACCATAATGATTAGTGATAGTCTTCCTTGAAGGAAGATTTTTATTTCAAGAAAAAAATGCTATTTATATAGTAGTGCAGATAACATGAGCAGCAGCGTTGAAAAACAAAAATCTCGGGCGATCTCCGTAAATAACAAACCTCAACATTATAAACCCCAGGAGATAGCAATTGCATTGAAGATAGTCAAGACACTTGAAGTGGGTCATTTTGATCATCCTATCCAGAGAGAACATCTTATACAAGCATTGCAACATCACCTCGTACAAAGTGGCAACGTGTCGGATACAAATGTAAAACCCAACAGTAACGTACTCTAGTATCACGAAACACTTACTACCATGACCAAAAACAAGACGCACCCAGCTAGATTTTTGGCAATTCCCAACCCAATTGACGCCATCAAAGACATAAAACATCCCGAACAAGTCACAAAAGAGTTATGGGAGATTTTGGATAATCAGAAAAATCTGGATGCTCAGATATACATCTTTTTCACTATCATCATCCAAGATAAACAGTTCGTCATACATCACCTCGGTAAACGAAAATGACTAGCAGATTTGTCTATGGAAGATCTATATACACTAGCAAAAGGCTTTAAAGAGAGGATAACACTCGAAAAAAGCGGCGTACAGTTTCCCATATCTTCATATGGTATGAGCCTGTATAAACAACGATACGATACACGCAAAAATGGACAACCAAATCAACAAAAACCTATACAACTCTATCAGTCACTGGATGGCAAAGTACCAGCAACCAATACGCTCTTGCATCATCATTTTGATATATCACAAACTATAGATGGTAGGTCGCTTGTTGATATTGTAGAAAAGTTTTATGGATGCATGGATAAGGTTATCGAAGCGCTCAACAGATTCTCAAGCCAATACGAACTCGAACAATATGTAAAAAAAAATAATAATCTGAATCACTTTATCCAATCGCAACTACGCTCCAAGAAACAGTGATATGAAACACAGGTAGTTATTTTTTTTACACAAATGCATAATCTCTACAACAGTCTCAAAAGCATGCACAGTATCGCAAACAGCAAGCGCTGATACAATACTATTAAGCATAGCCTGACAACAAGCTTCAAACAGCACTGACTGGAAGTGCGCTTTCTTGATGCAGCCACAAAAACTCCCGAAAGGTCTTTTACTAAACTACTCAAAAAGTACAAAGGCAAAGTATTTGAACTCAAGGATATAGCTAGATGCAGCTTCGCCTTCCCCGATCTCAATAGCGTAGTACAATGAATCAACTTACTACTACAAACCCTACATCAGGACAATATCTACCCACTCATCAAACAAGACAACAACGAATACCCTTCTGTGGAATTTGAGGATAAGATAGGGCTGTTACTTACCCCAGCACAAAAATGATCAGGTTATAGAGACATCTCCTTTGTCATACACTTTAGGTGACAAACGGGTTTAGTTCCTATGGAGATTCAATTTCATCTAGAAGACACCCTAGCAGCAAAAAAACAAGGGACAAGTAATGCGTACAGTACCATAAAACAGTACTTTTCAGATAAACAAATAGAGCATATCAACGGATTACTACAAGAAAAAGAGAGTAAATTATATCTACCTACCTCGGATCACGATATAGTAAGTGCGGACCATCTCTACCATATCAGAAGGCACTTTGGGGAAGACATCAGAACCAGCGTGTCGACTGGACAAAAGATATTTTCTACCATTATTTCTCCCATCAAAAATCTCTTATTTGAATCATTATCGGATGAGGAGATTGCAAAAAAATTGGCGGATATCGAGAGACATCTTCACGACAGTGCACGAAAGCAAGTACTTTTGAGACTTCACCTCTTCGACGAACTCGGCAATCATCACCCTATCAAAAAATATCTAAATAATCTGAATAAGAAATAATATTACACCATCATCTCTGGATCTACGTAATCTAATTCTGCGTCCAACAATCTAAGGCCCTTGAGTCATGGATAATGCTCCAAAAGCCATTTTGCAGCCATCTGGACTTTTTCAACCATCTTTACATCAGTAAGCACTTCAATAGGCACGTCCGACTCGCCTGATTGACGATAACCCATGATTTCACCCGTTCATCTGAGCTGCATATCTATCTCAGCTAGCTTGAAACCATCAGTATGAGCTTCCATGGCTTTGAGTCTTTCGGTATTGGATTTATTTTTTGTTTCCAAAAAGCAGTATGACTGAATATCTGACCTTCCTACCCTACCTCTTAGCTGATGCAATTGAGATAATCCAAATCTTTCAGCATTTTTGATAATCATGATAGTGGCATGCGGCACATCCACTCATACTTCAATCACTGTGGTAGAGACAAGAATTTTGCTTTCACCAGATTTGAATCTCTGCATGACAGCATCTTTTTCTTTGGGCGGAAGCTTGCCATGCATGAGACCGATCTCACGTGGCGCAAGATGATTGGCAAATTCG
>JBAYVQ010000056.1:0-6328 GCA_041674565.1 Candidatus Absconditabacterales bacterium | reverse complement strand
TATGAGCATAGGCCACTTTCGCAATACTATCATTGGTCAGATTATCTACAATATACTACAACAAACAGGATGCGACCACTTCAATCGGAACTACATCGGCGACCGAGGGACTGCATTCGGGAAATTTGTCACATCGCTTCACTACCACTACCAACAGGATCCTACGATCGTAGATCAGATTATTGCCAATCCAGAATCTATGATGGGCGTAGTATACGGAAAATTCAAGGAAATTGATGTCGCAGATAAAGAAGAAAAAGCGAGAGTCATTGTGCAGCTACTGGAGTCAGGAAATACCGACATGATAGAACTTTGGACGCAGATCAGGACTCTCTCTTTGGTGGATTTTGAGACGGTGTACAAAACACTTGGGGTAGAATTTGATTGTACACTTGGTGAATCATTTGCAGTACAACTAGATAACAAGGTATTGCAGGACTTACAATCCAAACATATCGTACACGAGTCTCAGTGAGCACTCATCATCAAGCTCAAAAGGACCGAAGAAGGATCACGAAAACCATTGCAAACGCATGAGCTAGATACACGAGAAGAAGGAAGAGATCAGGTACTTGTATTTGCAAAATCTGATGGTTCCACACTCTACGCGCCCAGAGATTTATCATTACTCAAGTACAGATCGCAAGTCATCCAAGCAGACAACATGATCTACGTGGTTGGGTCAGAGCAGTCAGTATATTTTCAACAAATCATTGCACTTGGTATCTACCTATGATATATAAAAGATAATCAGATGATGCATCTGGGCTTTGGATTATATCTTCAAAATGGCAAAAAAATGGCATCAAGAACATGATGAGCCTACAGAGTAATGGAACTCATTGAGGAGATCACACAAGCTATATTACAGCAGTTTGAAGAAAGGATGGATCACGATAGCGCCCAAAAGCTTGCTGTCTCTGCACTTATTATCAATGACACCAAAGGAGATATCAGTAAAGACGTCAATCTGGATATAGCCAGCATGACTAAACTCAATGGAGACACTGGCGTGTATGTACAATATACCGCAGTGAGACTCAAGAGTCTTATACAAAAAATAGTAGGGACAAGTTCTATTATACCAACACTCAAATTCCCACCTGAAAAAATCACATATTTGAGTCCAGAAGAAAAATCGCTACTCTTCCAAACATCGCTATTGGCATACAAAACAAGACAAAGTCTGGATCTTATCAAACCGCATGTGCTCACACAGTATTTGCTGGATCTTGCTGGCAGGTTTAATAAACGATACAACGACTCACCCAAAGTACTAGAAATGGATGAACATAAAAAACAAGCGCTATATCCCGTACTTGAATCATATCGT
This sequence comes from Candidatus Absconditabacterales bacterium, assembly GCA_041674565.1. Lineage (GTDB taxonomy): Bacteria > Patescibacteriota > Gracilibacteria > Absconditabacterales > Absconditicoccaceae > CALMFT01. The sequence goes on along the minus strand of JBAYVQ010000056.1, from coordinate 4,995 downwards.
ATTGTGTTTGAAAAAGTCATGACACTGCTCCACCTTCCTGTAGTAGAAAAGATGTAATTTTATACACCATTACAACCGTACGTCAAGGACCTATATTTTTGGATCAGCAAACAATCTATTGACATATAGTTTGATATAATTTATATAGCAGTAGAATAGATTGAAATATATATCGTATTTGTTATGTATCGCAGTCCCCGATCATTATATATTTAACACTTTATAGCATTGTATTATTATGACAAACTGAGCAACGAAAAATGTACCACAAATTCCCGAAAGCAACAGAGATCCTCAAGAGGTAGCTCTTGATAGGGCTATTAGTGAAGTATTTTATGAATTTGGCTTGATTGAACCAGCTAAGCCGCAAGAGGGTATGCTTAGGATCCAGTCCACAAAACCAGTAACATTTACCGAGGAGATTACAAAAATACTCAATGATTACAAAATCACTATCAATGCGGCACTTGCGAGAGAGATCGCTCTGATTGAATTAACTATTACCAAAGGCAACAGGAAAGCAATACTACCAACATCAGCTGGGTCGTATGGGCAAGAGCTCATGAGCATCCTACAGCCACAATCGGCATAAGCGTAAACAGATATAAACAACGACACGAAACAACCAGACAAACATCCAAGAGAACGCAAAGTACAACAAACAGCATGAGTTCATGAGATGGTAAGCGAGACGAAATACTACCCTAACACAGTATTATTTATTCCTTATTCATACAACCATGAAGTTATTAGCATTAGAAACATTAGAACAGGACAACGCACCTGCTACAGCAGCAACAGTTGCTACAACAAACGAGGGGACACCAGCAATTGCTTTTGTTACCACAGCATGAGGTATCGCTGCTGCCTTGTCTACATCGACAAAACAGGAAAAAAATGGAGACGAATGTTTCAGTGATGGACCACAATGCGATTGCTGGAAAACACCAGGTAGAACATGCAGCACTTGCCAATAAGAAACGTACTTGCAAAACAAAAAAACCCTCTCACGAGGGTTTTTTGTTGCATATTTTGTTTGATCCCTGATCGATCTATAATGCAGAATCAGATTATTTTATTTTCCTGAAACTACCAATAACACCACCCAGTATTCTCATTTCTCCTTCTGGGACCAGTGGTGGGTAGTTTTCATTTTCTGGTTGAAGCCATATCCTTGCGCCCTCCTTTCTAAATCTCTTGACGGTCACTCCGTCATCCGTCTCAGCAATGACAATTTCTCCATCTCTAGGCTCTTTTTTTGCAGAATCTACAATCACAAAATCACCTGGAAGTAAGCCAGCATTTTTCATACTATCTCCAATGACTTTCACAAAATAAGTAGTTTGCGGTTTATCGATAAGATAATGATCAATATTTATTTCATAGGTATTATCCGTCGCTGGTGAAAAGAATCCAGCGCTAACCGACTCAAATACAGGATATGAGGTAAGTTTGGATCATGGAGCTAGACCCTGATCTGATTTGTCGATATAACCCGCCTCTACAAGCTTATCTACGATAAGCGATACACTACGCATACCCTTCACGCCAAACAAAGTCATCATCTCGCGATAGGAAGGAAGCTTTTTTTGGTCACGATAATAGCCCATAAGCTGATTGCGATAATACTCTAGGGACTGTCTGGTCATGATCAGATTATCAACAAATAAAAAGTAGTACGTCTGTACCACTTCCAATAGGGAAAACAAATCCGAATACAAGATTTTTTATGGAAGCTTTTGTTCAAATGTAAACGCGTATAGTACTATTGCTCCACAGATACCGTATCCACCTCATCAAGCAAGCTACCCAAGTCCTCTGCCATAGGTATATAATCCCCACTCATAGGAGATGGCACTGGTCGCTTCTCTCTGAAAGTACTAACAACATCCGTTTTTTTGATAAGAAACTGCTCTATCTTACTCACATCAGGCACATAGTCCAAAAATGTTGTCTCAAATCTTTTGATCTCTCCTGTTATAATCAATATTCACGTGATGATCAATATCATTCATAAGAATCTTTTTAGGAAACTATGACTGTCTGATACGCCGTAAAATCTCTTGATAAGCGATCTTCCTCCTTTTACTAAAATCCGAAGGAAGCCACCAAATCCAAACGCATATGCAATCATGCAAATCAGACCTAAGGTAAGACTTACTGGCAATACCGTAGAAAATAACAAAGCGTAGGTAGGGCTACAGGTAGAAAACAAAGGGCCAAGCGACATACCCAATAATATATCTCCCCATCGTCCACCAGTGCTGCTAGCCTTCTCGGTCAAGGTATTGACGCGATCCAAATGTAACCAAAAAGATATGCGATCTCGTATCTCAGGAAATAATAATAACAAACCATAAATGATAATAATGGCACTCGATACCGTAGTCCAAAAACTAGGATCTATACTGATAAACAAAGTAGATACTTTGAGTAAAAATGTGAAAGCAACGATAGAGATCATCATCGCTATGATAATTCTCCAGGTCCTAGAACCATGCTCACCAGATAGACTACCTGAAAAAATCACAGGTAAAACAGGTAAAACACACGGAGCAAGGACACTCAATATGCCAGATAGAAATGATATGATAATCAGAATCATACACGCAGCAATAGAGGTAAATAACCACACTATGTATATCTCCAATTATACTATAAACTCAATACAGAGCAACTTATGCAATGCTAATCACCTTGCCATTTGCAAGAATTAGTCCATCCTTTGCCATCTTAGTGATTATCTCATCCAGATCCTCTCTGTCAGTATAAAGACCTGCGATATCAGCATAGCTCAGGCATCATCACACGGACTGCAATAGAGATCTTACAATACCCGCCCTCACCTGTCTTGTGGAACCATGAAATTTAGATTGTTTGTTAAGAGGTTTGATGCCAGTCTTTTGAGCGGTCAGCTCCAGCGCGCCGTAATCCATCAATGCATTGTACCAGATCCTGGACTGTCCTTTGGGTAAGGTCTGTAGCACTATACTTCTAAGCAAGTCCTTGCCCACGTCATGTGGCAGATCAAATTCATGGATCATAATACGCCTGATATTGGTATCAATTACTACCACATCTTGATTATAGGCAAATGCAAGCACTGCATTAGCAATGTACTCCCCTATTCACGGCAATTGGATGAGTGATTGATAGTCGCTAGGAAATGCCTCCATAGCAGCAATGTGGATAGCAGCTTGCTTGAGCCTCAAAGCTCTACTGTTGTATCCTAGCCCTGACCGCGCTCTGAGCAAATCTTCGTTGCTAGCAGTAGCTAATGACTGCACCGTAGGAAATAACTCCATCCATCTATGGTAATACTCTATCACTCTGCTCACCTGTGTCTGGCACAACATGCTTTCCGAAACCCAGATCTTATAGGGGTCAGTTGTTTTTCTCCAAGGCAGATCCCTAGCATGCAAGACATACCGATCCAGTATCTTTTTTTGAAAATGGTCTATAATCTGATTATCAAGTATCATATCATATGATTACACATTTGAGTCTCAAAATCCACTAGATCAAATCAGCAAGGTGCTCTTGCCAACCTGGATCACCCAAGACAAACAATTCTTGCACTGTTGATCATTTTTTCATGAGGCACTTCCAACCAGATGGTGTCTCATACTGGATAGAAAAAGAAAAGTCACTTGTGCCCTTTTGCTGTCTCGATATCCTACCAGGGATCAACCTCTTGATCTGAGTAATTTTCTCAAGTTTACGCAAAATCTCATCAAATTCCTTGAGGGTGTGATGTTCTCTTTTGATTTTGCCCTGTTGATACTTCATATATCAGATTATATTATATTGACAAAGTATTTATAAACATTATAGATCTGTTCAGTAATACAATATACATTTTACATTCCACACATCAATATGGATAAGAATACTATCGAGATAGGACACAAGGCCAGCCCTTTTGCAAAATGACTGTTTTTTAGTACCGTACAAGCACTAGCCATAAGCCTCCAAGATACATCCACCAATCATTGGAATAGTAAAAAAACCCACGAATTAACTCAAGATGACATAGCAAGTATACGACAGTTCGTGCAATCACACTATGAGTCTGATATTCATGCATTACTTACCTATGGAGGGAAACCAGCACCAACATCATATACACAGTTCGCAACCCTAAAACTTGGAAGTTGCCAGATGTTGCCAGACTCTTACTATGCAGAGGTAAAAAAACTACACGAATATTATGAGATATTTTGACTAGAAGGCACCCATCTTTTCAAAACAAAAATAGAATCTCGGTATGATGGAAAGTTGGCGTACGATCGAGCAGTGAGACAACTAGGTCTGGAAACTGCAGGGTCAACAGGGGCAGAACATATAGTGTATCTCACACATCTTCTCAAAGACTGCAAAACGGTACCAAATGATAGCAAAAAAATATGTCTCGTACCCTACTATGAAGACATTACCCAACTCTTTCAGACCAAACACTCCAGTGGCAAGCCTATAGCATACATTATTGCTAGTTTCGCAGCAGCACTCGAAGAAAATAAATGCAACGGCATAGACATGAAGTATATCATCACAACATTTTTTGAACAATACAAAAGCAAAGGAGGAGTAAGATTACAGGAGTTCTTAGAAGCGTTTTATAGTGAACCAGAAAGCAATATCATTTGTTTGATAAATGATTTCAAGACATCAAGCAACGAACAATATCCCCAACTTAGCAAAGGTCAAAACAGAGAGTTTTTCAATTATTTAGTTTCTATTCAAGACTTTAAAAAAATACAAACTCTCTATAAACAAAGTAAGCAAGATAGAACGTTGAAACAACGAAAAGACTTATTGCTAGATGACGAGAACTACAGTGAAGGCGTTGCATATCTCAACTCCATACCGCTTGATATGCTTCTAGATCAACTAGCAAACAATAGTCTCAAACAACACTACATCGCATTCCAAAATGTATAGTACTTATTTCACACAACCATTGTAAGTTTGCCCACCGACAGTAGCTTCTACCGT
>JBAYVQ010000055.1:0-6380 GCA_041674565.1 Candidatus Absconditabacterales bacterium | reverse complement strand
CTTTATTTTTAATCACAAAACCTTATGAATGATCCCACAGTTTGATACATAGTATTGTGCTCAGGTGATGGAACTGGTATACATGTCCCGCAGGACTGCGGGATGCATCGGCTTGGGGTTCGAGTAGTAAATGATTGAAGAATATGTAATAGTGTGTAATAATTGTGCTCAGGTGATGGAACTGGTATACATGTACGCTTGAGGTGCGTATGCTTCGGCTTGGGGGTTCGAGTCCCCTCTTGAGCAATTTTAACAAAATGAGTGCAATGTATGATGAGCTGATATGTTTACATATTGGAGCTTTAAAACTGAAAGTACTATATAGGTAGTACTAGAAATATTGAAGAAAGAATCGCAAGACATGAGAGATGATGAGTAGATTCTACAAAAAACATTTGCCAATGAAAGTGATCCACGTTCGTAACTATAGCTGTTACAGCGAAGCACTACGTAACGAACAATATTTGAAGCGTATGAAAAGCAGAGCGATAATTGAAAAGTTCATAAGTGACTAGATATATAAGTATATAAGCTGACTTCATACGAGGTCAGTTTTTGTTACAAAAAAATCCAGTCATGACAACTAGATTTATGATATAGATACAAAGCAATGATATGGGTTCTTTCGTTAATGTGCACAGCCCGTCCCAATATAGTCTGATTATATGATATCTTGCATTTTGAGATCTTTGTCTACAAATTCAAATAACTTGGGAGGTCTGTAATTACCGCCCATTTCAGTCTCCCCTGTTTCTTTCACAAGCCCCAAAGACATGATTTTTTTCCTAAAATTTCTTTTGTCGAATGGTTTATCAAATATGATTTCGTATGCCTTTTGTAAGTCTATAAACTTAAATTTTGTAGGCAGAAGGAACTGCGCAATATTGGTGTACTCCATCTTGTATCTGAGTCTGGTTATCGAATATTCCACGATATTTTTGTGATCAAAAGCCATCTTTGGTAGTTTATCAATCGGGAAGAATTTGATAGCTTTAGTTCATTCTCCAGCCATTGGTTTAACGTATTTTTCGGCAGTAACTGCCATGTAGGCTACTGTCACCACCCTGCCTCTAGGGTCTCTATCTACAGCACCAAACGTATACAGTTGTTCTAAGTATACGTTATCGATGCCAGTCTCATGCTCTAGTTTTCTATAAGCAGCCTGTTCGAGCGTTTCATTTTCAAGAACAAATCCACCTGGCAAACACCAATATCCATCAAATGGCTCTATAGATCTTTGCGTTAGCAGCACGCAAAGTTTATCCCTCAGTATGGAAAAAATTACATTATCAACGGTAACAAGAATATGCTGCTGGAACATGGGTACCCAATACAAAAAGTAGATGAAATATAGTCTTTTGCAATTTATAACTATTTTCAGCACTTCCTCAATGAGTTTTTATCGCAAGATCTAATTCTCTTGACCCTCAAACAAATAACCCAAATCAGCACTGGTGCCAGTAGTCATCATGCGAAAATGATGAGCCTTTATTTCATTTGCATACTCCTTAGTAAAACAAACGTACTCATACAAAAAGTCCGTTAATACACCAAAATATTGGTCTTTTCTTAGTTGCCTCATGTTGAAATTCATGATAATATGATATTTTTCGACATGAGTAGTATGCATATATAAGGCGTTATGAAGATCGCTTCCAGTCCTGGTTATATGAGATCGCGCAGACCCAATAGCATTAAATGCAACTCCTTCGTTTTTGCCCGATTCATAAGACACCTTGTCACCTCGTTTACTGAAATGACCTTGAAGGATTTTTTGAACATAGCGCATGGTATGCTCACTACTTCCACAATCGACCAAAAGCGAAAACTCCGACATACTCTCATCTGGAAAATGCCCGATAGTAAAGATAAACGGAGGGATGGTGTAAAAACTTGCTCGGTTGTAATCCGCAAGATGCGTCTTATTGTAGGACAATCTCCCAATACCTTTTTTTTCTAAGATATGCTGAGCAAGCCATTTGCGCACATCATCCTTATTCATATCTATGACACCCATAGAATGAGCAAGGTCACCAGTGTGTTCGAAACGTTTTTTGTTCATGTGTAATATAGTAATATAAAGAATAATCAGAAACAACTAGCTTAGCTCTACGATCTTGATCGTATGCCAGTATTCATAATCTTTACGGTCTTCTTTTTGTAGTCATTTTTCTTTCATCAGATATGCCATCCACTCTTCGTTTTTCAGGATATTACATATTTTCAAAGGCACTCTCATCTCATCAAGTATGTTCACCTTCCATCAAGAGTCTTTCAGCCATCCAGCGACAGGATCATCTCACAAGCTCGAGTAGTTGGTGATAATTTTCCCTCAGGGGTTGAGATATTTTTTGCCTTCCATAATGAGTTCATACAACAAACCAATACCTTCATATGGATTATCGTCACTACTACCAGGACGGGGTACATATGGCGGATTGCACATCAGCAAATCTACTTGTTTACCCTGCATAGTATCTATAGCGCTACCCAAGTGATAGCGAGCTTTGGGTGACTGTATCTGATCTCTTGCACACTGGATTGCATGGGGGTTGATATCCATGACATAGAGTTGCTTGAGATTCCCGGCTTTACGTATCAGGTATTTGGAAATAAATCCAGAGCCGCATCATCGTTCTGCAGCAAATACAACATTGCTCATATCCAAATTACTCAAAACCTTAGTAAACAATAAGGTGTCAATAGATGGTCATCGTACACCAGGATAGTTATTTTGTACAAAGTCAAAACTCATACCATCGTATTCGGTTCTCAGCAAGGGAGATTGAAATAATTTTTGGATAGTGATCCTTGTAGTAGGAGGAAGCTGTTGTCGCATTTGGTCATCTGTCACAAGCACTGGATTCAAAATAGTAGCAATATCTTGTGTTTTGGCCTCAGGCCAAGTATATACTCTTTTGCCCTGTTCATCTCTATCTAGGGCACAAACACTTGCCAGTTCTGAGCCGTGCGCTATGATAGTTTGAGCGCTTAAATCTTTTGCATAACGAAGTATCATGATTGTGATATGTTGGGTAAAATAATTATTGTAGGTTTGCTATCAAAGCATCAGTATATTCTCTCGTTCACAAGCTTCATCATAAGTCACCTGTCCTCTGCCCGTTAGCTAATGTTTTCTCGATAGATGTGGTAATAGCCTGAGCTGCCTTAGTTCGTTCGATATAATTCAATAACATCACTGCCGACAAATCAATCGAAGTCGGATTTGCCAACCACTTCCCGTATATAAGTGGAGCCGTACCATGAGTTGCTTCAAATACAGCATGTCCCGTTTGATAATTGATATTTCATCCAGGAGCGATGCCGATGCCTCATACCTGAGCAGCTAAGGCATCAGAAATATAATCTCCATTGAGATTTTGAGCGACTACTGCGTCATAATCTTCTGGTCTCAGCAATATTTGTTGAAAAAAATTGTCAGTAATAAGGGTCTGTACTTCTATTTTTCCAATATCAATAAATTTAGATTTTCTAAACTTTTCTGCCTCGAGCCATCATTCTACTTTTTTTATGCGGGCGTATTCTTCCCAGATCATTTTTGCTTCTTCGGCGCTGTAGCAATAATCCTGAAACTCTTCATGGCATACCTGCAAACATCGTTTCTGGAAATTACCATCCACAATTTTCTTGATGTTTGGTTTGCTAGTAATAGTCACAGATCTTTTTTTGTTCTTTATCGCAAACTCTAGTCCAGCTCTCATGATTCTTTTGGAAGCGTACTCACTAGCAAAGTCCAAGCCAACAACTACATTTTTTTGAAAAGCAACCCTACTCAACTTTTCTGGGTACGTAGCAGCAAGTCGATCAAATAAAACTTGAGTCTCACTTTGGTCAAACTCAACTCCAACATACGATCACTCCACATTTTCTCTAAAAATATCTATCGCAACATTTTCAGGATGCACTACAGGGGATTTCACGCCAGGAAAATATTTTACTGGACGCCAGCACACACCAAGATCCAGCTCCTTTCTTAGTCATACATTTACCGAAGCGTGTCATCATCCCAACGGCGTGTTAGTTGGTCACTTAATGCCGACCAACATGCGCTTTAATTCGGTGATAGTGCTCTCAGGCAAATGCGATCAAGTCTGCGCATACGCGTCCTCCCCTATTAACAATTGCTCTCGATTGATTTTCTTGCTATCGTCATATTCAGATTTCACTCCTGCGTCAACCAATCTCATCATCTCCCCCACAATTTCTTTCCCGATACCATCTCATTCCAGGACTCCAATAATAGGATTATCTGGCACAATAAGCTTTTGATCTGGTCACATAGTAATGTAATTTTTCATCAGATTATATAATATATGACATAAATAATATTATTGATATGATATTCACTTATTTTCACACTCTAATATATCTTTTGCCAATACTGCCTTGATACCCTCAGGGCTATTCAATATTGCAACACCTGATACAAATGTTATTTGAGACAGCATCACTGGGGGGATGATTCGATATTGCTTCTCCAACGAATAGAGACCAAATTGGATATACCCGTCTTTACGTGGCATCCAAATACATTGCATAGTTCACAATCATGACTTGCTCATATGTTTGAATTCTAATCATTCTATACGATTCCCAGTGCCATTGCGTACTATTTTCATTTGCTCGTTGGTATCGTCAAGTTCTGTATGAAATCACAATGGCAATGGGTTAAATGCATGCAATGCATCAGATTCCAAGCTTGATGCATATTTTTTCTTATACAACAAGTCACCATTGAGACCATATATCACGATATCGCGTGCGCCATCTTCATGCTCGTCAATTGCGTAAATATACTGCGAACCGCTACGAATAGAATTTAAAATCTTTGAATGCCAACCAGTAATACGTCTATGCTCTTGGGATACTGGGTCTATGCCCAATAAAGCATATTTACCATCACTGTTTTGTTCCAATCTATGCTTTCATGCAATACCAAAGAGATTGGTATAATATCGTTTTTTTCTATCGTACTTTTTTTTGCGAGAGGGTCCCTTATTAATCGCCTGCTCCTTCACATCTTCTTCAATCGGCTCAAGATTATCCAAACGAAATTCTCGGTTGGGCTCGATTGCACCTTTGTATGCAACGATAGTATTCTCTTTAGGTAGAACTAGAAAATCATCATATCATTTATCAGCAGCAATAAGTGTACGAAAGCAATCAGTCTGTTTGTCATATTCGATCAGCTCTACAACATCAACATCATTTGTACACCTCAAACAAAAATACATATCATCGTCTTGTGTACATGCTCTATCTATGCTCTTGTAATTATCCAAAAGCACTTTGCCGTGCACGGATACAACTTGACGTACAGGATCCAATAAAGGGATGCCAGCGTGTCATCCTGGTAACGCTATCTCAAATAAATCAGAACCAAGATGACCAATACTTGCCAAGTTCATCTTCTTCAACATCTCATTAAATCATGGTATGGCGTCAGCAAAATCGCACACCAATTCACGAGGATCTTGTTTATCTTGCTTCCTGATGCCCTTGAGAGCAGCGCGAAGAGACGCTACAAATCTCGGAAAACTGAAACCCGTGGCGTAACTATTTCTTTGTTGCGCTAGTCTTGCTTGATTTAATCTGGTTTGTAATTCATCAATGTGTTTATTGGGATGAGACATAAGACAATCACTATCAAATAAATATGATATTCAGATTACTTTTATCAGTAAATATATAACTATAGTTGTCAATATAATATATACTCTGAAAAGATAAGGTAACTATTCTTGAAAAAAGATAACAATAGTACGAATTACTCAGATCGAACATACAAAGCAGCATATATTACTATTTTAGCCACATGAGCATCAATAGTATAAAAAATCTCTTGAAATCTTCAAGTTATTGTTTATTCTACACTTAGTCGAAATGAATATGATGCTCACGTGAGCAACGAGGATACGGAAAACCGACAGACTGAGTTACGAATCCTCAATCATTCATCAGACTATCGAATATTTACATTATTAGCATACCATGACAACACAACCCTCACCACTCAAGGCTGTCTACAGCTACTACTTCCCAGAGGTTCGTAAACTTGTGGAACAAGTTTTTGAACCTTACCCACACGACGTGTTTCTCAAATCTATTAATCCTGGGCTGGATGATTTCCATCTTCAGACTATCGAATATTATAAACAATATCACGCTAGTCAGGTTACAGGTCTCGATGGCTATGATAATAGTTACTATTGTAACGGATGAAGTGAAGCTATATTTCACGTGTTAGCATATATTATGGCATACTACCCTCACACATCACTATATACCATACCATGAGAATATGAGTGATACGAAGCATATGGGAGAAATCTTGGCTTAGAGTTTGAAGTACACACACT
>JBAYVQ010000054.1:0-6431 GCA_041674565.1 Candidatus Absconditabacterales bacterium | reverse complement strand
TCCTGCGACGGAGATTCATGATACCTTATACCTCAAACAACTTGATACTACGGGGGAGCAACTCTTGTTGAGGACACATACGAGCAATATGCAACAAGAGCTCATCAAAAAATATGGTCCAGAGTGCAGATTTGTGGTCCCTGGTAGAGTATATAGAGCAGAAAATATGGATGCTACTCACGATGTGGCGTTTTGGCAAGTAGAGGGTGTATGTATTAGAAAATGATTACATTTACCTCATTTCAAGCACGATCTCAAAGCTTTGTTGTCTGAGATATTTGAAGCTGACCTCGAAATAAGACTAAGACCTGGTTATTTCCCTTTTACTGAGCCAAGTTATGAGGTAGATATAGATTGTAGACATGATCCTAAGTTGTTCGAGTTGAGCAAAAAAAGAGGTCGACTTGAGGTATTGGGTTGCGGTATGATCCATCCCAATGTACTCAAAGGTGCTGGGGTAGATACTGACGTGTACGCTGGTTATGCCTTTGGGTTTGGTCTTACGAGGATGGTGGCTATCAAATATGGCATCAAAGATATTAGATTACTTACCAATGGAGATTTGAAGTTTGTGCAAAGTTTCGTGTAAATACATTTGCTGTAAAATCTCATGGATAGGAGCTTGTTTGAAGATATCACAACGATACTAATTACGCTATTGGACCAAGTGCAAGAGGGTTTCATGTTTGATCCTGAGATGGATTTTGCTTCCATGAAGACCGTTAGTGATGCAAGTCAGGCGGACCTTAAATTGTATGAAAAAACAGGTAAATATATTAGCGTCCAGCGTATCCATAAACCAGCTCGTTTGCTTATTTTCCTAGATATCAATTGCAACTTGCGTATCGCCTTCCAAAAACGCGAACTTGAGGCATTGCTCCTTCAGATTATTGATACTATGGCTAGAGATGTTATAATAGAGCTAAGAGATATGGATAATCAGAACATAAGCACTGAGCGGCAACAAATGATAGCAGCGTACGCTAAGGAAACATATGAATCTGGTATAAGTAGAATAGCCGAATACGCTAGGAAAGAGTCACAAGAAGGTAATATTGTACTTATCGTAAGTGACTTTCTTGATCTCAGACCAATAGACTTTGATCCGATAATCCTGCATGCGGTCTGTCTACAGATTGCTATGCCAATAGTTTCTTCTTATTTTCATCATTTCTACCTGGAGGCTTTCAAGAAGCCAGATATGCCTTATCGATTTAATGCATAAAGATCAACTTGTTTATTGACTTTTCCTGTGTTTGTCAGTATACTCAAAGCATGAACCCCAAGCTCAAACTAACGCTTGTGTTATGAATCCCTGTGATCGGTGTCGCATTGTGGGTTTTTTCGTTATTGCGTTTATTGGGTCCTGAAGATGTGGCAACTGACATTACTGGCGGTCAATCTTGAGATGTAGTGACTGATATTGTACTTCCTGCTTCGTCTGGTACCACTGTGGTGACCACTGGGCTTAGCCAAACCTGATTTGTGAAGCCAACCGTAGCAAAATCTATCAAAGTAGCTATGCCCATTTGGTTGTATAATGAACCCTGACGAAGACCTATTATCAATAAATTGGCCCAACAATCCATCAAGTTGCAGATTGTGACTAATCCGTGGAGCAAAAAATATGATGAATTTGTGGCAGAACTGTTTACGGGAGGAGCTACCTGAGTGGATATTGTGCTGACCGACACGACTCATTTGGAGTCGCTGGGGCAGTATGCTGGGAGTTTCGGCTTTAGTCAGGATATCTCATCATTATTTCATTATGTATTTAGTAGTTACCTGAAGAATATAGACTATACCTTTGTGCCTTTTGGTATAGATCCATTGGTGACCTACGCGAAGACTCCATTGATTGATAATCCGCAATCCATTGACCGAGATACCATCGTAAACAATAGCATTACTGATATTGACCTCAAGAGGATCCAGTTCCAGATACCTATCTTATTCGGTGTTTCATCGCTTGATATGAGTTTACTGAAGGGTAAAAAAGAGGTGTACGAATGATACAGGGACATACTGGCCAGCGTAGTATACCAATCCAGCAATAGGACAGAACTTATAGACCTTATCAAACAATACAGTAGCGATACTCTTGAGATTAAGATCTGGGATTTTGCGAAATATAAGAGATTACTAGAGAAACTGAAAGAAAGAAGCGAGAAGTGCGATGTTTATCCCAAAATGTGTTTTATTTATTATAAGCTGACTAATTTTGCTTTTTGATACCTGAGCGATGTAGAGATCATCAACCAGTACATGGGCCAAACAGACTATACGGTCTACAATTTTCCTGTGAGTTCCAATGTATATCCTGTAAAGCTGTGGTGACGGGTTGTCAATAAGGCAAATTATGATAAGTTGGTGAAAGTAGATGCCGATGGGGTAAGCTTAGCATGAGTCTTTTTTCAAGAATATATAGCTCAAGCTACAAATGGCAACCACTACCTGCGACCTACTTTATTTAGTGCTTTCAATGCTGTCTTGACTACGCAAGAGACAGATCTCAACCGAAGATATGTGAGTCAGTACAAAAATAAGTGGCAAACCAATCCTATCTTGTTGAAGACGGATGAGCAGCTAGAGCAGTTTGTTGCGCTTTTGAAGGGAGACTATGACTTGGAGGTGTTTTTAGCCTGATTGATAAGATAAGTGTTACTTAATGTTGCATTCTGACAATAAATATGCATGATATTTTTATATTATTTACATATACTGTTTATTTCATGGCTTGAAATACTCCCGCTGATAGATTATCTGATTTTTTTGCCCAGCAATGAGATGTCACCCAATCCAATCCTACTATCACTACTCAATTGAGCATCGCTATTGCCGATCCAGAATTGGGTCCGATAAAAGCACAAAAAGCTGCTTTAAAGGCAAAACTCAGTGTGCTGAGTCTATTTCAAAAGGAAGTACAAGGCATGCTGGAAAATATTGATAAAAGTGATGTGGTCCTGGTACTCACTGATGTGGTGGCGTTGTGATGAGGTGATGAGGGTCAAGCGTATCAACTCATTACTGACTATCTCGAACTTACCGCAAAACAAAGAAGATTGGAAAATAAGCCATTTGCTTTGATGCCTATATGGGTTACGACCGCAAAACCAGCGGAGCGTTCCTATTTGGCAAGATTACAGTGCTTGCCAAGATTAAGAAGTATCAGCGATGGATCTTATGAAAACGTTGGTCTTGCTGAGGTGGCAAGCGGCATTAGGGCAGTATATGATAAACAATTCGCAAATAACTCAGTATCTTTATCTGTCGTTTGCTCTCCGGCAAACCATAATATGTTTGCCAAAGTTACCGCGCATCTTTTGGCGTCAGGAGTAGTAGACAATAAATACTATCGCTCTGGTTTTCAATTACTGACCAATACCACGCAACAAAAGGTGCTTGATGATAAAGACCCAGTATCTCTAGATATTGACAAACATATCGCTCACTTATATGCTGCAAATCCAGGTGGAAATATGTTACAATACACAAAGCAAGCCCTGCAGGATCATCCCGATACTGCTGGTATCATCGAGAATATTGAAAATAGTGATATCATACTGCTTGGTATGCATGCAGATTTACTGGGCACAAGGCGATACAGGTTGGTGGAGATGTATCTCAAACACGTTGCTGAGCAAAAAAAAGTAGCTAACAAGCCATTTATTATTATCCCAGTGTATCTGGGTACCTGTGCGCCAGACTCTTGGGTCAATGCATACAGGGCATTGCCAAGTGGTTTTAACAAAGACAATCCAGCAGCTAGATTGACTATAGAGACTGCACCCAACGCAGAGAGCGCTTTGGTGGGCTGTGCTACGGACATAGCTCGCAATGTAGAGGATTTTGTGAGATCACAGTGAACGAAGCAACTACAGTGTTTTCCATTATATCCTGTTAGTCAGATTGCTAGGATGGATAAATTTATAAGTCATTTGCAGGCTGCTGGGTTAGTGGGAAACTCTTCTGATACCGCTTCTACTACTCCCATTAGAATCGTGCAAACGGAACATATTCAGACTATCAAATCTCAAAGTAGTCTTTGAGCAAAGAATGCTTTACTGCAGTTTGCTACCGAGATGACAACAAAAGTAAGTAGTAGTAATCTTTTACTATTTATGCTTGATGCTCATACTATAGCCACGTCTCAATTTGATGCATTGTGTGATTATTACGAAGACGTGAAGGATGATAAGATAGCTTATAATATACTTGTTTCTGAAATACCTCAATCTGATAAGGCGAAAAAATACGGTACTATTAACTTTAGAGATCCAATAAAAAGCTGACGCAAAGATGAGATATTATCTAATGTTGTTACCATTCTTAAGAAACAGTTCCCTGATCCTGCGTCTATGCCAAAACGCATACTGATTGCCGTAAGTCATGACAACAAAGAGCTAGCCGAGAGTTTGTCTGCACACCTATCTTCCCTCAGGAGACTCAACGGTATAGAACTTGATTTCCTTTATATTTAAAAACTTACTTTTACATACCAATGAATAGCATACTTACTGGCAAAAATGTTTGTGTAGTTCGCGATCGGCATTCTGACCATGCTGACACCATAAAAAATATAATTTCTGCATTGAGAGCCGCTGGAGCCGCTCCCTATCTGTTTGATGATATTATTTCTGGCGATCGTAATCAATGATTTTTGAACAATATCAACAAAGCTGATATTTTTGTCATTTGCAGTGAGACTAATTTGATTTCTAGCTACATAGATGGCGGCGCTATGGCTTCGATCTTGAATACCATCAAGGGTAGTGGTAAATACATCTATGAGCTGCCTGTGTCAAAATTTCGAAACTACCAATCTGCTAAATTCGAGGGAGTTCTTATCTCAGATTTGGTTTCTTGATCCTGAACTACCAATACAAGAATCTACAGCGCGCTCGAGAATATTATTGGAGATATCCAAGCAAAAGGGTGACTCTCAGCACAAATTGCCACAACAATGGAGAATGATCCCACTACCTTGCCAGGTAGACTTGCTGCAGCTGCAGCTGCAAAAAAACAGCAAGACACAGTAAGAGACGCTGTTGCTAATGCGAGAATTACTAATGCTGTCGCAAAAGTTCAAGAATATGTACGTAAGTGACGATTTGAAGAGCTGGCATATAGAGGTATAGGCATACAAGCCAATGAGTGATTGGATAGCCTATGATGACCACAAGAGCTAGAAAGACAGTTACGTTTTTTATTTGGTGATGTGAAGGTGAATTATGATACTGGTTTCGGTCAAGATAGACACAATGATAAACCTAGAACCCACATTCTGAAGGTTTCTGGATGAGTTATAGAGGAGTGAATCCAGCGCTTACGCGAAACTCGTGTCCAGCATATTGTGGATGAGGTGTCAAGGCTCATTGATCAAGTAAACATATACGCAAGCAATGGATATATGATACCCATATGATACGAACTAGATGGAGTAGCCCAGAGATTGTGTGTCACTAAATTTGCAGCTTTGTGAATTAGCGCAAAATATGATGAAAATACAGGAATGTATCGGGAACCAGGCAGTGATCGCCCCAAGACTCACTATTTGCGTTTTGAAAAGCTGGATATACAAGCAAAATTGGCAGAAGCGTTGGCCAATAAGTTGGTAGAGAAAATCAGCTTATCTTGAAATTTTGATGGACCATGGACATTTTTTAATGAAGATGTAAACGGTTCAAATGATGCTTTTTCTCCAGAATTGATTGCTGGTGCAAAGCGCAGTATGGGTAACAATATAAAAATAGTTCAAGAACAAGCATTTAATACTCCACGTCGTTGGTATTTGAAGATCAGCAGGTAATTCTAGCCTGGATAAAACTCTAAAGATAACTACCTATAGCCTTCAGATTATCGAAGGTTTTTCTTATGATCAATATACGCTACCAAAACGACTCAGAAGATATTGTTACTAGATTACTCAAGGTCAGGGGTCTTCATACGCAGGAATCTCAGAGCAATTTTTTGCAACCCAATTTTAAAAACGCTTGGTACAGTCCGCGATATCTGAATGATATGGATAAGGCTATCGCAAGGATCCTTCATGCTATCCGTGCAAACCAAAAGATCATGATTTTTGGTGATTACGATGCTGATGGTGTGACCAGTAGTTATGTCTTGTATGATTTTTTCCGCACTTTCGTGAGGTATAGTGATATCAGTGTACAACTGCCACATAGGCTCGAAGATGGCTATGGTATCAAGTCTTATCACCTTGACCAAATGAAGGCAAAAGGAGTACAATTAGTGATCACCGTGGATAATGGCATCACTTCGGTACAAGAGGCGTTACATGCCAGTAAGATAGGCATCGATATGGTGATTACGGATCACCATCAACCTCTCAATACGGATGGTCAGATTATTATCCCCTCTGCATGTGCAGTGGTCAATCCTCAGATATCTCCAGAGTATCCCTTCAATGG
>JBAYVQ010000053.1:0-6435 GCA_041674565.1 Candidatus Absconditabacterales bacterium | reverse complement strand
GATGGTTCTGTGTATCTGTCTCCATTGAGCATAGGAGTCATGTAGTCATGATTGTATATATAGTTGTTGATATCTTGAATAATCTGAGGATCTATCGTGATGCCCTTATCAGCCAACTTCTCCAATGCAAGTCTCAACTGCGCTTGTCCATAAAGTGCATGTCTGCTATCTGCAATATCCTCTTTTTTTTTCTTGATGGCAATTTGTGCTGGCGTATCTTGCGGATCAGGTTTGGATGTGTGGAATCTGCCACTATCGTGCAAAGCTATCATGACGTACAAGACATCTCTACGCACTTTGAGTTTAGTTTTGATTTCCACTGCATCGGCAATATCAAGCGCCTTTTGATACACATTGTAGACGTGCTCAGCTCCATGATCATCGTTATCCAAAAATTGTTGCAATGGGTATGCTCTCTCGTCTTCTTGTTCGATACCAAAGACATCTCTTACTGTCTGTGCCACAATGCGTTTGAAGCCTGGCAGTTTCTCATCCTGGTGCGGTATGGTAATAACACTATCAATAGAGTGTGGATTGCGTTTCCCTTTCATGGTGGATCTCGTATATTCAATAAAAAAGTCACTATGGAGTATAGCAAACCCGCCCCACAAATCAACGAGCAAGTTTATGCTCCCACGGTGCCTTCTTGTTCCTCTATGTCTTTATCAGTGATCTTACTCGGCCGACCGATAGATAGTTTGGTCTCATGCTTTATCAGCCCAGTGAAGTCAGATGGATTGAGTTTTTGTTGCTGAAGCAGCGCATTGAGCGCTACTTTATCTACGTCTTCTTTTTTCACGGTATCCCAGACCCCCTTGTCTTTCAGTTTATCTATCAATACTTCCTTTTGATCTATAATCGGTACGTATTCATCTTTCTTGCTGAGTTTGAGTTTGGCAACAGTTCACCACAGTTTGTGCGTATAACCTTGATCTTCAGCGTATTTTTTTAGTAACTCGAGATACAAGGATTTTTTGGCCTCGATGTCTTTGGACTGCTGGCCCAACATATACACTTCATCAATCAGCTCTCTGATAGTTAGTTCGCCCAACTCCCCTACCGAAATAGACTCATTTTCTGCAAACTGGTGTTTGTAGATAGGGCACAAAGGCTTGAAGGGACATTCTTCACAATGTCTACCCGGCTTTGGCTCAAACGCTTCTTGATTACCCATATTGTAGTAAAATGTCTTGTGCTCGATCTCTTCGATGATCGCCAAATATTTTGCTCTTACCTGTTGGATCACTTCATTGGTCAACTCTCGCGTATACTCTCTTTCCAAGTGTAGGTAAATCACCTTGCCTATGATTGTTTTGAACTTATCTCCATAGTCATTTTGGATAGCCAGACCATAGATGCTGAGCTGATCTTTGATGGTATCATATGCGTCTGGCGGCAAAGATCTATTGGTTTTGTAGTCCACAATGATAGCGGTCTCGCCTTGGATATCGAGCCTATCCACAATACCCGTAAATTTTACACCAGGTTTGATCTCGATCCGCATCTGCTTCTCCACGCTATCAGTGACCGCCTGATTGAAAGGGTGATAGGTATCGTAATATCGGTTGATGTACTCCAAAGCCCTATGGCGAGATACATCTCTCTCGTCTACCGAAAACACAGGTCTATCGTATTTTTCATCCAATGCAGCGATTTCACGCTGCCGCTCTTGATCAAAATAAGCAATAACCTGATCCTTTGGCGGTATGATCTTATTCCTTGATTGTTTGTACAAATACTCCAACGCCGCATGCACGCTGCTTCCCACCACGAATGCAATACTTTCAAAAATCCCCTCTTGCTGGACTTCGAGCTTATCAATTTTTTCAAAACGATATTTGAGCGGACACTGCAGATATGATTGTATCTTGGAATGAGAATAGGCCATAAGATAAGCTGAAGGCTAAAAGCTGAAGGCGGAAAGGCATTTTGTAGGGACGTGCCATGACGCGTCCGTGTATCAATATCACACTATCTTTATCAAACGCACGGTGTGAATCCGTGAACAAGACATGGATAGCAATGTAAGACATCAGTTGGCGACTGGGTCCCGTCCGTAGGATGGGGAGGAGCCAACTTCGTGAGCAAAGCAATGATGGGTTCGCAAAACATAACACTGCGTTTGATGGGTCTTGGCGTTTATCCCGCAGTACTGCGGGAGTTACTTTTTGGACTCGTGCAAAAAGTAACAAATAGTAATGCATTGGGATCAGCAATGCGCTGATACTAACAAAATCATCCAAGAAAACACCTGAAAAAGTTATGACAAAAAAACCTGAAGGCAGATGAAGCCTTCAGATTATCTCTAGATTATTAATCTGTAGTATTATTTTGAGGATTTTGGTGGTAATGATATCGTAGATCGCTCAGTCTTATAATAGTCATGTCCATCAGGAGCATCAACGTACTCTCATGTCACCCCTACTTTCACTACTCCATCAACAACATCCGTAGCAGCAATATATTTGCACGGAACTACTAAATTAAAATTGGTATCTATAAATCATATAGCACATGGCTCAAAGTGATAATAATTTTGATTACGACTTGCTATCTTAGCATATCCATTTACAAAAGGATAAACCACGTCTTTGCCGTACATCATTGCTATAATTTCTCTTACGCGTTTATTGTCTACAGTCGCAATATTCGCAAAGTCTTTTGCCGTTAAACCATATTGCATGATTTTCCAAAATGTACTGAGATCATAATCTGCTCCGTGATTCTCATCAAATCCGTAGTGTTCCTCTTCAAAACGACCCCTTCCGCCATTTGCTTTAAACCAGAAGTTGTTCATAAAACCAGTATACCAAGGAAACGCTTTCTTGCTGCTTCTTGCTGCCCAAAGATATTTTTTGATGATTGGATCAATGACATTCCTTTGCTCTTCCAGCAATGGATAATAGAGCTTCAATGCTTCTTGATCCAATTGACCTTGCAACAACTTGTCAATAATTACTGGCAGATCTACTGTATCATGTGGTTTCAAAACTTGTTTTATTTCCGTTACAGCAGGGTGCGTTGGCAAACTACTCATCATGTCATGAAGCGTCTCACAATACTTGATCTCCTTACGTAAGTAATTCCATAAAAACTTCCGCAAAGGATTTTCGCTATTGGTTTTGTCCTGTCTTGCTAAGGTATACAGTCTATTGATCATGCTTTGTACTGTCGTGCCACGTGATGTCTGGTATTGTTTGAAGTCAATATTTGGTAGATCCAAGGAAATAAGCTCCCAAAATAAACTTGTATCAAATTCGCTTGCATCTTTGTTACCGTTCTTAAACCAAAAATAAGCAGAAAACATATCGTCAGGACTCGTCATAGTCATAATGTATGACTTCAATGCAGCATCAATAGGCTCTTGATACGTCTTCAGCATACTAACATAAGTAGCTCTTTGATCAGCTGATAATTTTCTAGAGAAGAACGATAATGGACCTCCTTGGTCCAATAGCTTACGAAGCAAAGCATCTACTTTCAAGTCTTCGCTTCTTAGGTCCCCTATCTTATCAGTAAAAACTGAATCAGTACGCAAATCCTTCACCAATTGATCGAATCAAGCAGCAGGTTGATTGGACATCGTTTATTTGGAATAGAATAAATACAATAGTAGATTGTATATAAATATTATATTATATTTGTCAATACCTTGTTGTATATTATACAAAAACCCTAAGCAAGCATACGCACTAACCTAGGGGCATTGCAATACAAGCATGTATTATCTTATGCGGATAATCTGGCCAACTGCTACAGCACCTTCTCTATCATGGTGATAACGAAACCCAAAATCACCTTGTGCTACTCATACTACCATAAGCTCATTAGAAGCGGTCTTGCTCAATTTAATCTCATAGGCACCACCACCTGCACAGCTAAGCTCGCAATCCCCATCAACACGATCTAGACTCCAAGGCGTCGTATATCACTCTTCTCAGATTATCATATCTGATATCTTTTTTGCTCTTTCTTGCCCTATCCATAATGCACCACTTGGCACTTCGTTACGCGATCCACGCATCCCTATACTGCTCAAAAACTCTGATCTAATGATGGCCGTATCATCTCTCTGAGGTCTTGATCTTTCCATCCTATCAGCAAGCAATAACATTCATGCCTCAAATGCATCAGATCATCTGATGGACTCATTACTGTAACTACCACCCTCTCGTATCCAACCATTTCTTGCTAGATCAAAAAATGCCTCGATAAATCTTGTAGCCGCCAGATCAGGTAAATCCTTCACCATTTGCACAAAACTTGCCGCAGCTTGCCTGTTGAAATGGATAATTTCATCCTCGTTCTCACTAAGCCTATGGAACTCTCTATATGCTTGTTTATGCTCTCTATCGATATCAGATGGTTCTTTTATCAAACCGTCATAACGATTTGTGCCTAGTATTTTTTTATACAACTTAGTAAGTCTGTGGCCTCCTAGGTCGCTTACAGTAGCTGGACGACCAGAAAAAGCACTGGCATTGGCGCTCAAGCCCGAATCATACAAAGCACCCGAAAGAGACCTCATTCAGGAATCAAACTGTCTATGTACCTTCTTTATTTTTTGCAAAGGATTTTCTTGAGTTTCTTCTCGCTGCAATTCGCTTCATCTTCTCAATGCCTTTTCTCCAGCCAGAGCATCAGCGATCTTTCTTCCTGTTGTAGTAACAAACTGCACTAAAAATAAGCCACCATCTAGTTTTTCCAATATAGTCACTTCTTGGTCCGTTGCTCTATCTTTTACGATTTGTACTCACCCTTTCATCTGAAATAGATAGGAATAAATTAGTATATAGCTTATACATTTATATAGACTTATGTCAATATGATGTACAAAAAAACCACCCTAAGGCGGTCTTATGATATACAACAAGATATTACTCTATCGTACAACCGTATTGAGCAAAATCTGCTTTTTGAGACTGTACATCATCCATAATACCTTGGCATACTTGTTCAAGATATGATCCTTGAGAACTTTTGATAATCTGAATCACCTGCGCAAATCCTTGTTCGTAAGTTGATTTGAGTCAATCTGGGGCCTTCTGGATTACACATTTGAGCAATGCTACATAATCATCACACGCCTTGATGCCAAACGAGATATCATCCAGATTGGTTGCTGGTTCAGCAGAAGCATCGTCAGATCACTGTGCTGGAGTATCCACTATGGGAGCGTCAGTTACTATGGTATCCGCATCTGCAGGAATCTCATCTTGGACCACCTGCTTCATCATATCGCCCCATATACCTTGTTGCATCATATTTTCTCCATAATTTTGTACCGTATCTCTGGTAAACCACGCATTGGCAAAACTTACAATAAGATAGAGCACAAAAAAGATGATGCCAAGCATCCAGTATTGTTCGTCAGGTTGTTCTTGTGACGGTAACGTATCTTCTCCGTACTTATTATTTCAGCTTATTCCTTGTTTGAATATCAAAAATGCCAAAAGGATAAGATTGATAAGCGGGATAACGAGCAACCAACAGTAATGTCAGGTCCATCACAAGTCATGACATCTTCTGACAGCATTCTTGACACCAAGATACAAACTTACCAAGCCCACCAACAAACTACCAGCGCTATACAACCAAAACCCACCAACAAATTTGGCAATGATGTGTAATATAAGTAATGCTACTACTACGCATACAGCCAACAATCCACTTGATAAGATAAACTGTCACCTACTGAGTCTTGGGGGATGATTAGCGGTCGCGATAGACTCGATATGAGCGAACAATCCAGAAAGTGTTTTCATACACACAGCTCAATAATAAATAAAGATATGATATTCTGAATATGCTAATAAGACCTTATTGCAAGCACAAAGTAAAATATCATTTACAAATAGTAAAAAAGTATTGCAATCCAAATATAAAAAAGTATAGAGCTTGGTATGAAAACAACGAATCTCACTGACATGTATAGAAACCACTTCTTTTGGGCACAAAGAGGGAGTCTTTCTGTTTAGTGAAACTTAATACACTACACACTTATCATCACACGATAGAAAGACTCTCCTTAGCACAAGGAGAGTTTTTGTTTGCAAAATCATCTCAGCCTATTCACGCTTATCGCCATGACACAAAATCTGACCATCACTCTCCTCCTCTGGACTCTATCTGCAGCCATGTATTGCTATCATTTTTTTAGATGGTTTAAGCATGGAGAGTTTTTGGTCCTGAAGAAGATGAGATATAGATACACATAATCTATAATCAGACACACACGCCAACGAGCTCTCCTAGAATCATCTAGCGGGAGCTTTTTGTTCCAGTAATTGTCATCCTGAGTGAAACGAAGGGTCTCCACAACGGCTCCGTCATTGCGAGCGAAGCGAAGCAATCCAATGTATTACTATCATACAAATAACCCACATATCTTTATTTATACTTATTATATAAAACCCATGAACACACTGCAAACTT
>JBAYVQ010000052.1:0-6480 GCA_041674565.1 Candidatus Absconditabacterales bacterium | reverse complement strand
GAGATACCTGGATCTCGCTTTTGTTTGGCTTACTTGTCAGATTATTTAATCTTTGAGTTTGGAAAATACCATATTGATGAGTCAAAAGATCACAGCAAATCGTAGTCATGACCAAAATCCACTAATGCTGAAGCCGTCTACTCGTCTATCTACCAAAAGAATCATGAGCACACCGATAAGGAAACCAACTAAACCCAAGGTGAGGATATTGAAGGGGAGTGTGATGATGCGTAGCAAAAATCCTACGGTAGCATTGACTATAGCCAACATTACTCCTACTACTATGGCAGTCCGTAAACCATCTACATACACTCATGGTACAAGATAGGAAGCAAATGCAATAGCGATACCCGTGATAAGAAATTGAAGGATGATTTTCATGATAAGGAGTATAAAAGTAAAAACAATAGAGTTACTTTGCTTTATTCCCACGCCAGTATAGTAGTTTTTTCTGGTTGTATTCTTCCTAGTAGTTTCTCTGGTGTCGTGTGGAGTTTCTTTAGTGTTTCTTCATTGTTCCATAGCGTAGCTTCCCAATTTGCTGCCATGATAGCAAATTCCTGGTGATACTTAGTGTACTGATCTTTGCATGATAATATATCCTTGATACTATTGCTTATGATTCATGATTGCTTCAATTGTTTGTATCTATCGGTGAATTCTTCGATAAGTTCGTCAAGTATGCGTTGAATTTCCTCTGCTATAACAACGAGTCATTGATTTGCTTTGGTGGTCCTGTGTTCTTCAAGAAAATCAAAAATTTTCTGCATAGCCGTCCGCTCTTCGTAGATATCCTTATTGGAATAAGCAATGATGCCGCCAAATCAGTTCATGTATTGCCTGTATAATTGAAATATTGATAACTCTAGTGTAGGATACTTATTTGAAAAGTGTGTTTGACAGATTTGTTAAAATGGTGCCCTAGAGGGGACTCGAACCCCTACAACTTGCGTCATACGCACCTGAAGCGTACGTGTCTACCAATTCCACCACCAGGGCTTATGGTCACAGCAAGTGTAGTTTTGTGGTCTACTAGGTCAAGTAAATATAGGCAGTTTCATTGTATTCAATCATGTCAATATACTTATCACTATGAAATTGTGAAGTTGTATCTTGTCGGTAAATGATTATGTACTTAGTTATGAATACTATCGTGCTACCAGAATTGTACAACAATCAAAGAATCGATAAGACCTTATCAGCTTATTTCTGATTATCAAGAAATTTTTTTCACCATCTCTTTGATAGGGGACTAATTACTGCCAGCTTGCACGATAAGCCTATAGTGCTCAAAAAATCTTATCTCGTCCAATGAGGAGAATCTATAACGGTGCCAGAACTTGAAAGATATCATGATAATCAGATTTTAGCAGAGTCTCCAAATATATCATTGGAGATCAAGCACCAAACCGCCGACTATATAGTTATCTACAAACCCAAAGGGGTCCTGAGTCACCCTAAGACCTTGTTTGACGTTTCGACGCCATCAGTAAGTGGTTTCTTGTACCACAGATTTGGTACTATGCCAAGCATTGCGGGATTTGTGAGAGCGGGCATCGTCCACAGACTGGATAAAGATACTGATGGATTGATGATTGTAGCAATTAGTGAAAAATGATTGAGCCACTTTAAAAATCTTTTTGACCAAAAAGCAAAATCTGCTTTGACAGAAGAGAATTCTGATACTACATCCTTACACAAGTATTATAGAGCTCTATGCGATACTACCAAAGCAGGGCAAAAGCGATTGCAGGATGAAGGGTTGGCTAGCGGATGACCCTGTACTATCAAATCATTGGTTTATCCCAAAGCAGCTGTCCTTGGCTACCCCAAGATGGGAGTTACCCGCATTCTTAGTGCTAAAACAACGAAACTTGATGATAAACCCTGTGTACAGGTGGATATGGAGTTACTTACAGGAAGGACTCATCAGATAAGATATCATCTGAGTTCTGTATGATTACCGATAATCTGAGACTTTTTGTACAATCCCATGTATGATGCCTGAGGTCCGGAATTGCAACTCACTGCATATGGATTGGATTTTGTGGATCCTGATGGGGAAAGCATATCTATCAGATTATCATAACTATTTCTTAGTGGTATCGAGTTTGATACTCTTAATATTTTGGACTGCAGTGGAGTACTCTTGGCTGGAGTTACCGTGTTTGACTGTGATATCACTTCCCCTTACCTCCAATACCACAAATTGATCTTCGTCTTTATGATCTTTATGGACTTTTTCCTGGAGAGTAATGATACATCATTTACTTACGCTGATCATATTCTGTGCGATCTCTGTTTTTTCTTTTTTTTGTCTCGTGAATACGCCTATACGCTCTGTGTCATTATCCAATATTTGCATGAGGTACTTTTGGAATGCTGCAATGCTCATCTTTTTGCCGTTGACCACGAATTCGATATCTCGCGGTACGAATTTACAATCAAAATACTGAGTGAGACTTGGTATAGGGGCGACATAGTTATCATCTTGGTCAAATAGTCCCTGTCAGTCATCAAAAGACATCACATCTTCCTCGTTGGATCGGCTGATCATTCCTTGGTATCTTGCTCAGTTTGCATTATCTTCTTTTTTTTTGTACTCCACAAATTTGATATCTCCTGTTTCGTAAAGTACCACCAGATATCAATCTATAAGAAAGTTGTGGATATTTTCTTTGTGCAGTATCTCTATATCGAGACAGTATGTTTCAAAAAATGTATCGAAACTTACTTTGGGTGTTTTTTCTTTGATTCGTTTGAGCAGATTTTGGAACCTACGATCTGCACCAGCGTTATCAATGATATTGTGTTGCTTATAAAATGAATGTAGTTGGTCCTGTAGTTTCTGCAAATTGTACTTTGTTCATGCCACATTGAGTGATATAGCCATGGTGAGTATACAAAAAAATATAGTAAATAGCATTGCTGCGTATATTACTATATTGTCTATCATTTCAATTGTTTTGTTGCCAGTTTGTCGTTTTTACTCAGAACGAGTGACACTTGCTCCTACTGATTGACCATCTTGGTCAATAAACTGTACATCGCTTATGACAATGTCTTCTGGTTTCCCTTTGTATGCTCGTGATCGGACTAATTTGCCTTTTTCTATCGCAGCGGTGCTGATAGTATATTTGCTCATGGAAGGTCACAGTGGTTCGGCTGTAGCGTTACCTCCTTTACTGAGTAATTCAGTTCCTGGTGCATAGGCTATCATGACGGATACTTGTTTGATGCCTTCCAGGCTCGTATTGCCGTACAATAATACGGTATCTTTTTGTACTTTGTAGTATACATCTCAGATTATTGCTGATGTGTTTGGCGCTATATCTGCTATCAAATTGGAGGCCATATCTGGGTTGAAGAGCACAAATGAGGAGAGTCCTACCAATACCCCCAAAATTCCAGCTATGACTGTGCTTTTCTGGAAACTCATTGACATATTGTTCGTGTAAAGAGTAAAATACTAACTTTAGTGACTACATCTATTATAGAGCGTAAGCCCAAAAAAAGCAAGAAAATCCCGCCTTTTTTATAAAGTTTGATGACCCACTATCGTGGACTCTTAGATAAATTTCTTTTCTTTGACGCTTACTACACTAGGAAATTTCGCTAGTTCTTTGAGGATAAACGATACTTTGCTGGGGTTGGTGAGTTCGAGGGTGATATGTCCCAAGGAGGAATCTGACTTGGTATCCAAAAATGCTATGTGCTGGATATTGGTATTGTACTTACTCAGTATTTGTAGTACCTTATTGAGATTTCCTGACTCGTTGGTAATCTGGAGTTTGAGTGAAAAGTAGTACACTGGCTTCGCTTCGTTGTCGTATTGAGCTGCTATGAGCTTTTCGTAGCCTACCGTACTCATTGCTTTGCAGCCTATATGATGGATCTTGATGCCTTCTTTGCCAGATTTTGCTATTATTTGTGTATCAAATTTGCTGCACTCGGGACAGAGTATATACTGGAAGTTGTACTGTCCATCGATAATAATCTGAGGCGCAGCGTTGGTAGCAGATACGTTGTGTTCTTGTTTTTTGGATTTCTTGGTTTTTGCGTGATCTTTGTAAAATATGTTGATAAAACTTCCATATCATGCCTTATCAAGCATCTCGAGTAATCTTCCTTCCAGTTCATCTTGTTTATCCTCCATCTCTTTCCAGATCAGGCATCCTTCTGACTTAAATACTGGTAATTTGTATTCACTCAGCTTGGTATTCAGATTATCAATACTTTTTTTCAAAAGTTCGTCTCTCATTTGGGATTTGAGGTATTTGTTGAGCTGATTTCTTGCTCCTGCGGTTTTGAGCATTTCTAACCATGTGACGGTCGCAGAGTACTGATTTTTTCGTGTATTGATTTGCACTACGTCACCTGTTTTGGGCTGGAAATCGATAGGCACGATGGAGCCATTTACTAGAGCATTCTTGAATCTCAAACCTACTTCTGAGTGGATCCTGAACGCAAAATCTAGTATGGTAGAGCCGTTTTTCATTTCGATAACCTCTCCTTTTGGTGTATACAGGAAGATATTGTCATCCAAAAGTTCTATTTTCATCTCCTGTTTGAAAGCGTCATTATCGTCTTGATAAGACTTTACGATATCTTGTAGTTTGGTAACCCATTGGGTTTGTTTGCTATCTACCTGTGTCTTACCTGCCTTGGCGTATCATCACTCCTTATATGCAAAATGTGCAGCCACTCCGTATTCGGCATATTTGTCCATCTCGTGGGTCCTGATTTGTATTTCCACAGGAAATGAAAATAATCCCAAGATGATGCTATGGATAGACTGGTATCCGTTTGGTTTGGGGACCACGATGTAATCTTTGATTTTGTGTACCAGGGGAGTGTATTTGTTGTGTATAATACCCATGGCTAGGTAGCAGTTTGGCACACTATCGAGTATGATTCTGAAAGCGATAAGATCGTATATTTGACCCAAGTCGCTTGTGGCGTACTTTTCAGCCATCTTTTTGTATACCCTATACGGTGATTTGAGTCTACCTTTGATGGTAAAATCCGTAAGACCATCTTCTTGAAGTAGCTTGGTAAGCACGATCGCACCTTTGTCTGCTGATTTGTAAAATACAGGTTTATCAAGATAATTGATAATCTGATTACATTCTGTAGGATGCAATAGACGGAAACATCAATTCTCGAGCAGATATTGAAATTGATATAGTCCCAATCTTTCTGCGATGGGCACATATATCTCGAGTGTTTCGTTTGCTATCCTTGCTTGCTTATCGGGTTTGGGATGAAAATGGAGGGTCTGGATATTATGTATCCTATCTGCTAGTTTGATAAAAATTACTCTAAGATCATCCGACATGGCAAAAAATGTCTTTTTGAGTGTTTCGACTTGCCTCTCTTCGCCACGATACTTAAGTTTGGAGACTTTGGTAACGCCTTCACACAACTTCCTTACTGTTGCTCCAAAATGTTTCTCGATATCAGCTGGTGAGATATCGCAGTCCTCAATGACATCATGCAACAGACATCACTTGATGGTTTCAAGATCTGGCTTGATCAGCATGAGGAACCTCGTAGCCTGCACAATATGAGAAATGTAGTATTCTCCCGATTCTCTGAGCTGTCCAGCGTGAGCTGTTTTTGCGAATTCGTAGGTAGACTGGATAGCTTCTAGCTCTGGCGCTCCAAGATAAGCTGATGCAAGATGCTTGATCTGGTCTACGACGTGTTGAGGGTCAGGCAAAAGGATAGGTTGATAGTTGAAAAATGCCTTGAGTTCTGGTATTTGCATGAAACAGCAAATTGATGCCACAAGTGGCTAAATAGGGCTTATAGCATACTCTTTTGTCACGAAAAAGCAAGCAAACAGTCGGTATATGTATGCCTCGGTTTCTAGTCCTTATCCACAGCAATTGTTGATAATGTTGACATATGCCCCTATATAATTATAGATATACTTCTTTTACTATATCATCGGATTACCGATAGGATAAGTAAAAGAGCGAACTGATCTTTAAAATAAACAAACCATACAACAACTTTTTTATGAATCAGAATTTGAAAAAAATTGCTGGATTTTTTGTCCAAATGGATGAACCAACCCCTGGCGCCACCACCAAAACCGCCACCGCCATCCCAGCCGACGTACTTGCTGAGCTCCAACGCCACTACGAAGGCGTATTCTCCGGGGCAAATTTACCCGGCGTGGACTTCATGGAGTTCTACACGGCCGTAATCAAACAACAACCCAACGCCATGGCCTATCAAATGGCCCTCGGTATGGTACAGGGCATGAACCCGGAAGCAACCCCCACAACTTTGGAAGATGACGCTGGTGTTTACCTGCAGAAGATAGAGGAAGCGGCAACTTCCTACATTCAACAGCAGGGAGAGGAAAAAAATCGTCTGCTCCAGCAAGCCCAGGCCGAGAAAGCGAGTCTGACTGCGGCCGCAACCGATGCTAACAATGAGATCGCAAAACTCGAAGAAGCGTTGCGATTG
>JBAYVQ010000051.1:0-6491 GCA_041674565.1 Candidatus Absconditabacterales bacterium | reverse complement strand
GGACTATGCACACTATCTGGATCAATCCCCAAACCCACGGCAACACCTTTGGTAAAGTGGGTCTTGCCTGCGCCCAACTCCCCTGTCAATCAAAATTTTTTATAACCTGATTGCACAAGTTGTTTCCCTAGTTGTATCATATCTTCGGCACTGCGAATGGTGTATTTGGTTTGCATCTACAAAATCAATGATTAAAATCAGCTTATACATAATCAAAACATCATCAAATACTATTTTAATTGTACTAAGACTATGCTTACATTTTATATTGTGACGATATTTCCAGAGCTGTTTGACTCATGGTCGCATATAGCTTTGTTTGGTAAAGCGGTAGACAAAAAGCTGGTAAAACTCGAGTATATCAACCCCAGGCAGTTTACCACCGACAGGCACCAAACAGTAGACGATAAAGTCTACGGAGGAGGCGAGGGCCTGCTCATGAAAGCAAAACCTGCCATTGATGCGGTCAATCATGCGGTCGCTATGATAGGAGATCATCCATTTCAGATTATCTATCCGTCTCCTTCTACTGTGTATTTCGAGCAAGCTAAAGCATTTGAGTTGTGTACGCAGCAACACATTATCTTGATATGTGGTAGGTATGAAGGTATAGACCACAGGTTTGAACAATACTGTCTCGACCACTACCCCAAGCAATTTCACAAACGATCAGTGGGAAAATATATTACCTATGGCTGAGAAGTGCCCTGTATGCTGATTATGGAAGCCGTGACAAGATTATTGCCAGGATGAACACATAAGCCACCCGTTACAGAGAGTTATTATCCCCAAGTATGAGCAGATACTATAGAAAACCCACACTACACGAGACCTCAAGAAGTTTATGCTTACAAAATACCAGACATTTTACTGTCTGGCCATCACAAAAATATTGATACATGGAGGGAGGATATGATGACTTAGGCTCTTGCTGTAGGAGTTTTTGTTGTGGGCTTTAGCTGTTCTGGTGCGCTTGTTTCCGCTGGTTTTGTAAATGTCGTATTGTATAAGTCTATCATAAGAATGACTATTTTCCCAGTAAATCCAGAACCACTATCGCTTCCATATATTCATTTCATCTTGCCTGTTTTTTTGTCAATCAAAGCGCTAGTGGGGACCAACATAGATTGCACCGCTTTCTTGAATTGCTGGTTCTCAGCTCAGGCACGAAACAAATCTTCGTATCACTTTCTCAATGGAGCTGGAAGTTGCTTCAATGGCACATTTTCATTCATATTTACAAAATATTGTTTCATATATTTTTTGTACTGGTCTCGATCAAAGCCATCCATCGTCTCAGCTTTCATATCGTCAGAAGTGATATACTCATAAAACTGCTGAATAAACTGAGGATAATCTGTCATATACAGATGCAGCAGTTCGCTAGGATTTGGCGTTGGTCCCAGTATATCCGCCAGACTATTTGCATGTAGCACATAACTAGTCTCAGGCAATGTGGGAGCGATATATGTACTTTCTATAGGTGATTTTGGTGGGAGATCAGCGGTCATCATAACGCATGAAAATAGCAAATAAAGAGCAAACTAGTATGCATAATTATTACAAAAATGCAAATAATAGTTGTCAATATCATTATTTATAGTACAGTATTATTTCCCATGACATTTTTTGTATTTTTTGCCACTGCCACAAGGACATGGTTCATTTGGTCACACTTTCTTGTGGTCCAACATAGTCGATGGCTTGGCAGCAGCAAGATCAATAACTTCTACTCCATCAGTATGTGGTGTATTTCAAGATAAGCTGATACGAGCTTTGGGTATGGGTTTTGCATCCATATCGAGTACAGGTTGTTCAAACTCCTCCTCATTGGTATCGACTTGCCCAAAATCAATCTCTCCACCTAGTCCATGAAATTGTGTGAAGTCAATCTTGAAGATCATGGATAAAAACTCCATCTTGATACTCAGCCACAACTGAGAGTATAGTTTGTACGACTCTTGTTTGTATATTACCAACGGGTCTTGCTGTGCGTATCCATACAAGCCTACCTTTTCTCTCAAATGCTGCATCGTATCTATATGCTCAATCCAGTATTTATCAATACTCTCGAGGTACAATGACCTCAATATCATCATCAACTGCTCAGCATCCACGATAATGTGTACCTTACGATCAAACTCTTCAATAAGATAGGTCGTAATCTCAGAGCTCAGATTATCATTTTTATGTATGTTTTTTGTTTCTGGGATCCTATCCGTTATAGCAATACCAAATATCTGATTGATTGTTTCTACTAGCTCTGCGTAGCTCTGTTCAGATTTACGCCAGTGAGAAACCGTATGATCCACTACTTCTTTGATCAGTCCAGCAATCTCCGTAAAAATATCTTCTTGTTTGCTAGGATTCCACAACAATACTTCATCTCTCTTGCCGTATACCCTCATCCTTTGCTTGTTCACTACATTGTCATAATCAAACAGATGCTTTCTTATAGAAAAATTGTATCACTCCATTTGCTTTTGAGCACGCGTGATAGAGCTCGTAAACTGAGATTGCGTAAGCTCCAATTTAGACAACTCCTCCACAGGTAGCAATCTCTTAGCGATAGATTTGATGGTATCTCCGCCCATCTTACGCATGATTTCATCGTCTAGCGCTACATAAAACTGAGAAACACCAGGGTCTCACTGTCTTCCAGATCTACCTCTGAGCTGATTATCAATTCTTCTTGATTCGTGTTTCTCTGTACCAAGTACAAAAAGCCCAAACTGGACGTCCTTTTCTACTAGCTCTAATTCTTTTGTGGGATCTACGCGATCGGGTTTGATAACAATACTAGCATAAGGGTGTCTACCTTTATACATAAGGGTTTTGATTTCTGGCATCATGAAAAGAAAAAATAATCTGAAGTCTATACATAATTATTTCACTACAAAAAGAAAAGGATGATTATTTGTAAACCCAGATCAATAGGTATAGATAGTTGACATATTACAAGGATATATATGAAATCATTGGGCGAAGCAAACAACAAAACATCTTATTTCCTGCTGTCTTCATACAATTTGATACACGCTTCAGCGCTGCACTCGCGGGCCACTGTCAGTATTTCATCCAAAGGAATATCCTCTATGGCGCGAAATCTTACACAACTTTTGCCCATATCGGGTTTTTTACCTATTCTTTGAAATCATTTCATGACTAGATCTCTTCGTGGATTACTACCAGTATACATACCAGTCAGGTACAAGGCATAGTTGTTTTTTTGTCTCGCTAGGGCTATCACCGCAAGTGGTTGATCATTATACGTTTTGGGATAGCGACTCAAAGGGATCTCTCGTGTGATCATGGACCATCTATACGATTCATCTAAGTGAGGATCGCGTACAGCATTGATCAATTGTCTCAGATGCTGCAAAAGTGCCTGTTGCTCTTGTGGGAATCAAGCGATATATTCATCTATCGTTGTTGCTCAGATTATTTTCATATCTGTAGTATATACTAAGTTAAAAGACTATCCAAAATGCGGTCCTTTGTTGCTGTCACCTGCTGTACGACATCTTGTATCTGCACTGGCTGTTTGCGGTACTTCGTTTTGGATAAGAGGATATCTCCCAATGCAGCCGATCGAAATGGTTTGGTTTGGTCAATAAGTGTATGACCATATGTTTTGGCAAAAAACTCCCCATTGAGAAATTGGTCGTGAGTCCAAGGGATAGGTATGATAATCTGATGGATACCAAATAACTGCTGCTCCATGAGTGTTGTACTACCTCCGCGGCAAATACTGATATCTGCATCACAATAGAGCTTGCCCATCAACTTTTGATCAGCAAAATCATAAACCATTATCTGAGGATACTGTTCATAATGCACTCTAAAGTTTTTATTGAGCTTGCCTAGCAAGACGGTCCAATGAAACTTCTCTAGTAGTTCTGAGTCTAACTCCAACAAACCCAAGAGCGCCTTGTGTACGCTTGCAGAGCCCAGAGAGCCACAGTTCACCAATATCGTTGGTTTGTCGACTTGAGGTGATTCAGCAAGTCTTTGGTTGATGAGTTCATGAGAAATAATCTGACCCACATACTCACCACCCTGCAACACTTCAGGAAATCCAAGAAATATCTTACTGGCAAACTTTGCCGCAATACGAGTACTCAAGCCTGGTGTACTATCAGATTCATGCACTACGATACGCACTCACAACAATTTTGCGGCAAATACTACTGGTAAACTGACGTATCATCATTTACAAAAGATCGTATCTATATGGTATTTTTTGAGGTATCGCATGGACTGAAGCGTTCACCAAAAGAGTTTGAACGCATCTGTAATATTATGCAAAAATTC
The DNA here is from genome assembly GCA_041674565.1 of Candidatus Absconditabacterales bacterium. Taxonomy (GTDB): domain Bacteria; phylum Patescibacteriota; class Gracilibacteria; order Absconditabacterales; family Absconditicoccaceae; genus CALMFT01. The sequence goes on along the minus strand of JBAYVQ010000051.1, from coordinate 2,177 downwards.
CATCACATTTGGTTGGCGACGCATTTTCCCAGACATAATACCCAAAAAATGGATCTGATAATCATCTTCACGCAATCTTTTGCATTCTTGTTCCTCCAGACTATCGGGCTCTCCAAACCAAAAAAACGCAGCTGTCTCATGCACATTGCGATAATTTTTTCGCAAGGCGTATTTGAGCAACGATGCAATAGGGACCACGTGTCCTCAGGTAGAACCTCCTGCAAATGCTATATGATGAGGTGATTTTTTGGACATAAAAATATCAATAGTAATTGACATAATTTATTACATTATTATAGTATTTGTACTCAATTTCTGAATGGATGATAAGTATACACAATGCTTATTCCAAAATCAACCCCAATTGGCTCAATCTCAGGATGGACAAACAACAAGTAGCATCAGATTATCTTTTATAATGCACATCATGAAACTTCCACATATCATACAGCGTCTTTTAGGGAAAATAAAAGAGCCTCCTACTCCTGAAACTATGCCTTTTTTGCCGATGCTAGCAAAAATAGATGAAGATCTCAAAAAACATAACATAAGCTGATTACTGTTTGGTTCAGCACTGTACTACCTGCATCATCATCCCGAAGCAAAGGTAAAAGATATCGATATATTGCTACTGGAGCCCAATAGCTACCAAAAACTCATGGACTTATCACTAGACGATAGAGTGGATTATTTTGATTGCCGAAAAAGACAAGCGGCTCAATACCTCGGACGGGAAGATGTGTACGTATTTTCCAATAGAATCAACAGGCTAGAAGCAGCGACTATGTGCTTTAGATACAATTACGATCAGGATGCGTTTGCACCAGGACTCATCATACCGCAAAAGGAATTTTTCTGGTATCTCAAGAGGATCGAGTTCCAAAGCATGAAAGATCGAGGATACTACAAACAAGAAATTGCGGCACTCTTACAACAACAAGGGGATGTCAATCTGACGGGCAGCTATTTTGGATCAAACGAACAAGTCAATCTCCAAAATACTATCATAGGCATGGACTATGCACAAAACAATGAATATCGGTGATCAAGTCATTGTTTTTCGGTTATTGATTATTTGAATACTAAGCTGAAACCTAAGATACACGAATTACTCAATGAGCAAAAAAAGCAATAAAAAAAATGAACGATACAGGATTTGAACCTGTGACCCCTTCCACGTCAAGGAAGTGCTCTCGCCACTGAGCTAATCGTCCATACAATACTACTACAAAAATGTCTGCTACTAATAATTATATAATCAGAAAAAACAAGATAACTCCTTTTTTGCAGAAAAAAATCCTAGAGGAGTTTCTCTAAGACTGAAATTTGTTAATCATAATCAATTCCTTTGTTCATGGTATGATGATGACAAAATAAATAGTAATCTTCAAAATATATTTCAGTACCGCAAAGTCAAAAAGTTGGCAAGAAAGTCGTTTATCGTTTACATAAACCAAGAGCAGTGAGACTACTCACTATTTTTATCAACGTACTAAACATTCTTGCGTATAAGGGCTCATGAGGAGCTTCAGATTATTCATTTCTTCAAGAGAAAATCCTGATCCCATAAAATGAGGATTGAGCGTCCTGCTGGGCAAAAACTGCTGCAAGACATAGCGCTTTGCTCCATTGATCATCTCGCCTATGGATTCAAGCACTGCGTTGGTATGGTATCACTTGATCACTGTGGTCCTAAACTCATAGTCTATCTCGCTGTTTAGCAAGGTCTTTACCATCTCTTGGTATGGATTCATATCTTCCTTCACTCAGACCAAACGTTCATAATCATCAAATGCATATTTCACATCCATCGCTACATAGTCTACCAAGTGCTGATCAATAAGTTGTTGTACCATGTGTGGTTCACGACCATTGGTATCGAGCTTTACGCACAAGCCTGTTTGTTCTTTGATAGCTTGGATAAAGGGGATCAAATCAGCCTGTATGGTAGGCTCTCCTCCGCAAATTACCACACCTTCTATCAAATGTTTCCTAGCTTGTAGAAAGTTGAAGAAAGCGGTCTCGCTCACAAGATCTTTCATGACATTTTGCAGTTTCTCTGGTATTACAAACTGATCATTGTAGCAATAATGACATCTCATATTGCATCACGGCGTAAATATCATGGTAGCCACTTTACCTGGATAGTCCAACAATGTCGTTTTTTGGATTCATGC
>JBAYVQ010000050.1:0-6593 GCA_041674565.1 Candidatus Absconditabacterales bacterium | reverse complement strand
GCAGCGTCTTTTATCGCTTCAAGAGTAACAGGCTTATCCAATCAAGACAAAAGCCTTGTTGTCCGCTGTGGGCCAGCATTGTAAAAACGACAACCCATAACTATAGCCTTCTTTTCATCCAGAGTCAGATTATCGTCAGTATTCGTAATACCCAAAGCATCCCTAACCTCAGGAATGTAACTTTCTATGTCAGTCTTGAGTTGATTATTCATGACTTGTTTCGCCAAATCAGATGCCAAAAGCTGTTTCATCAAAGGTATCCGATTTTTTTTCCACTCTGCCAAAGGAGTACCATCTTCTTCAAACTCGTTGGGTACCCACTTATTATCAACCATTGCTCATCGTTTAGATGTTTCCAACCATCGTCCATTTGGTTTAGTATCAAGTACAAATGCGCCAAAATCAGGACCAAGTCACTTTGCTGGATCTAAGACTATCTCACGATCCAATGCGCCCATGTTGGCAATAAGCTCACCCGCTCTAGGGCCATGCCATTGCATAAGACCTATAGAAAGTTGCTGGTCATTGGAGTCACTGGGGTTGATAGCATCGTATTGATAAGCGCTTTCTCCTTTCAGTATCACGTTGGTTGCATGATAGAGTACTCATCCGACAGCAGCGCCTTCTAGAACACCATCAGTAATTTTTTTTCTTTCATCACCAGACAGCACGGATCAGTCACTCAACCCAGCCCCTAGATCTGTCGCCTTAGGGTCATATAAGTCCTCAGAAAATGCCGTACCAGTCAATAAACCGCAAATAAGATTGATCCACTTATTGAATGTGGTATACATACTCTCTGGATCATTGGGATCGCTCAACGGCTCCAAAGCTTTCATCCATTCTTGCACTTGACCTTTTAGCCCACCCGTCTCTAAGGCAGTACGATTCGTTTTTCGAGAAGTCTGAAAAGACTTACCCTGGGCAACGGCCGTTTCTAGTCCATCTAGAACCTTTGTAGCTAACTTTTGCTTAGCTCCAGGAGCACTTGTAGCCTTTTCAAGCGCAGCAGCATCTATATCAGCAAAATAATCTTGCGCGGCAATTGCTTGTGCTCCAGCTACAGAGATGGGTCTGAGTCACAACAGATCTAATAGCCCGTATTGCACCATAGTAGTTCATTGTGTAATTTGTATAGCTTTTTGAAAATCAGCCAAGGTATGGATGTTTTCTGGTTGGATAACATCTTTATCGGCTTTTATGGCAACTTCGACAATACGAGAGGATCATACAAACAACTTGGGGTTATGAATCAAAGAATTATCTCGTGTACAAACTGAATTACTAGCATCAATCTTACCTGCAGCGTCTCTAGGACACAATATCTCCCTCGACTTTCTGGTCAACTCAATAAGCAAGAAAACGCTCTTGAGTCTTTGTCGTAGCACATCCGCACCACCAAACACGCCCACCAGTTGCCCAAACATATCACCCAGCATATGTTCCATGCCAGATCACGCCTTACCGCCAAACATCTTGGAAATATTACCAAAGACTGCTCACAACGCATCAAATTGCCCAGCAGCAGGCTTGGTTTTGTCACCCTCGGCAGGCTGTGCAGGCTGGACGCTACCAGTATTTCGTTCACCAGTAAGGGAATCAATAATAGAGCATACTATACCCGTAGCCATATGCTTTGCTTCGGGTTCTTCAAGGTGGCAATAATCCACACCAACTTTCTGAAAAATCGTTTCCAGATTATTTACCAAGCCTTCCAATCTCTCAGGCCTTTCTGCATTTTGCAAAAATTGCATGAGGTTTGTACCATCTGACTGGAGTATTTCATACGTGCTAGGATTGACCCTTGCGTCTAGTTGTTCAAGTTTCACATCACCAGCGAGCTGTCCAAGATCTGGATTTTGTGGAACAACTTCAGGACCCTTGTCGGCATCGTTGCTATTTACTTCAGGGCTTTTAGGGTTTATAGCGGGCTGCTGCTCCAGCAATTCAGCATAGTTCATATGAGTCAGATTATCGTTAAATTATCATTATAGTATACTCACGGCAAGGGATTTTTGCAAATTTGCGTTCACTTACAGGGCATAAAAATTACAATCCTAACTTACGACTTTTAGCTCATAACTCACTATCGTGGACATCAAGAAATATATATCAGATAATCTGAACCAAGAACAGACAGCAGCAGCATTGCACGTAGAGACCTCTAGCCTTATATTAGCTGGAGCAGGAAGTGGTAAAACTAGGACATTGACCTACAAGATAGCGTACCTTGTGTATGGTTTGGGTGTATATCCAGACGAGATATTTGGAGTAACTTTCACCAACAAGGCAGCTAACGAGATGAAACATAGACTCAACGAAATAGCAAAAGATCTTGATAGCCTGATACAAGCGGAAAATCCAGATTCGCCACCTACGCCCAAACCCCAATTTCACTGGATTGGGACGTTTCATTCGTTGTTTTTGAGATTTCTCAAACAAGAGATCAACCACTACGGCAACAAATACAACACCAACTTCTGAGTGTATGACGATGGAGAATCCAAAGCACTGATCAAAAGGATCATTACGGCCAAAAAGCGAGAAGAAAAGGTGGAGCCAGATGTAGCCAAAGGTATGATAGGAAAGTGGAAAAATCAAGGGATTACGCCTGCAGATTACGCCAAGATGACCAATGATAGCAGTGATTATGTCTTACAGGTCTACCAAGAATACCAAAAAGAGCTCGAATCAGCAAATATGATGGATTTTGACGATCTATTGTTGGTGCCGTACCTTATCTTGAGATATCACCCCGAAGTACTGCGCAAGCGACAATCTAAATTCCAGTTTGTACTGGTAGACGAAGCACAAGATACCAACTGGATACAGTTCGAGATCATGAAACTGCTCACCAAACATGGAGGCAATATCACCTTTATCGGGGATGATTTCCAGAGTATCTACCGTCGACGTGGAGCCATGATGGACAACTTCCTCAATGTTTCCAAAATACGGCCTGACATCCAGATGTTCAAACTACAGATGAATTATAGATCCAAGCCTCATATCGTCAACGCTAGTAATCATATTATCAAAAATAATCTGAAACAATACGAAAAAACAGTCGTACCTCACCGTGACGGTAAAGACAAAATTGTGGTCATGAATCACGGAGATGAGATAGATGAAGCAAAACACACCATAGAGCTCATCGGCAAACTCAAAGAAGATAAAAAGAAAAATCGAGAGCACTTTGCCATCTTATACCGCAAAAATGCCATGTCTTCCAACTTTGAGCAACAACTTATTATGGAAGGTATACCTTACAAGATCTATGGGTGATTTAAGTTTTTGGAAAGAAAAGAGATCAAGGATATTTTGGCCTATGTAAGATATTTATATAATCCGAAAGACAGCGTCAGTCTCAAAAGGATTATCAATACCCCAAGACGTAGTATCTCAGACGACACCGTAAAGACTCTTGAACAGTATGCCATGACTCATAATATGAGCATCGAAGAGGTCATCGACAGTCATGAACAACTCATGGCCACAGGACTTGCTACCAGAGCTATGGATGCTATCAGAAAGTTTAGTACTACCATGAATTTTCTCAAGCTGCAGCTAGACAGTCTCAGTGTCTCAGAACTCATCGAGCAAGTCATTCAGACTATCAAATATCAAGAATATCTCACTGAAACAGAAGGCAAACAAGCACAGGAAAAAATAGACAACCTGTGAGAACTCATCAACTTGGCAAGAAAATATGATTTGGAATAAGTAGTATATATTTAGAAAATATACTAAAGCATTATATATTTTCTGGGAAGAAACATATTGACATTCATAATATAATTATTATTTAGATATATTGTTGCTGATAGCGACTTGGTAACGTCATCAAAGGCGTCATCAAAAAATGTTCATTTCCATCACACAAACCCACAGTAGTTATGAATTTGCTCAAGATTATTGCCTGTTTTCTTCTCTCGATCGCGGTACTGGCTGGCCTCCATACCTGGTACAACACCTTCGTGTCGGGCAGCTACTGGCTCAACGCGCCGCTCTACATGACCATCGGACTCGGCTCCGTACCCATCTGGATCGCGGTGGCGACGTTCTACGTCTTCCGCTGGATCCGTCGGACCAATTTCAGTACGCTGTTCATGCTCCTGCCGCTGGTACTGACGATCGGAAGCCTCCAATCCTGCCGCGATTACGCCAAATCCAATCAGATCGTCGTGTACTCCGAGGACTGTGGCTCCACCTGGAACAAAGTCAATCCGGGCGAAGCCATCCCTATGGCTGGCATCAACAAATGCTACATGAAAGAGGTCATGCCCGGGTACAACATGAACGGCGACATGACCTTCTACGTGCTCTTCAAAGACAAGGTCAAAGTCAAACTGTACAACAGCTACGACTACGAAATCTTCGACCCGCTGTTGTTCATGAAGGAGGCGAAGCAGCTCGGCAAAACCAATGCGCCGCTCGATGACCCCAGCTACGACAGCGATCGTTTCGAAGGGCCGGAAAATCGAATAATTGACATTCGGATCAAAAAGGTGGAAAGCGACTATCTGGTGAATGAAGATGTTGTCAACCACGACATGAACCAGCTGGAAGAGATCTTCAAAACCAGAATCAATGAAGAGCTTGCCGCGCGCGGCGTTCGTCTGATGAATTTGGAAGTGTATCCGGATTTCGAGCCGCAGACCAAGTTGGCCATTGATGTCGCCAACGCCGACCGAATCTACGCGTCGAAAGGCCTGACCGAATTCGGACGTCAGATTGCGATCGCTCGAGCCGGCGCCACGCAAATCACGATCATCGGTGCCGACGGCAAAGTCGAAGGACAAGCGACACGTAAGGACGACGACGATTAAGCAACCAACTACAAAACACCCCGAGCCTCGGTTTTACACCGAGGCTCAAAACCGCTTCAAAAATCTCTTGTAAGCGCATCACAAAAAATCATAGCATAGGTGCCTAACGGTAAAAAAATCGGTTTTTGGGATGTCTGTCGGCGGGGGTAACCTCGTCGGCAGCTTTTTTGTTATTGACGTATTGCAATTAGTACAACAATAGACACTATAAGCCAACGCTATTGGGCAATCATTTAGATCCTAGTATAAGCATCTATGTCCTCTTATATATTACACATCACCCTACAAGAACGAAAACCTCTCAACGAAAGAGTCATACAGATGAACGATACTCTGACGTTTGAAAAATTGGCACATGCAATTTGCTTGTTGTATGGATTTTCTGGAGAACATTTGCGAGAGTTTAGAGATCAAGACAATCTATTCGTTAACCATCCAGACTTCAACACAGATGTAGAGTACGATGCAGATTTTAGCGATCCAGAGTTTCAAGACCTCCAAGGCTTGCCCCACAACGTCTCAGCAAAAACATATCTGTTGTCAGATTATTTTGCTCATCATGACACCATATCATTTGCGTATGACTTTGGAGAGAATTGGAGATTTACCATCACCAAACAAAAGGTACAGGATGAAAAGCTAGAAAATGACATCAAAGTCATCTCTGGTAGTGGATCCTACCTCATTGAAGATAGCTGATGACCAGAAGGACTGAGAGGACATCTGGATAACTATGCAAGACAAGAGCGAGATCCAGATGGACGAGAAACACGAGAAGATTTTGTAGAGCGGATCCAACCAGCAATGAGACAATTTGACATCCATAAGTATCAATAAACCTACCATGCTACACGCCACCACCATACAAAAACCCAAGATGACAGCTCGTGCCATCGTGATACACGAAGATGGTATTTTACTGATGTACAGAGAAAGGACCGACAGAGGGAAACCAGAAGAGTACTTTACGACACTGGGAGGCTGAGTCGATATCCACGAGACGATCGAAGAGTGCCTACATAGAGAATTACGAGAAGAAGCAGAAATCACCGTAGAGATTATTGAAAAAATTGGCGAGGTAACAGAACATAGGGAGTATGACGGAGCCATCAAACAAAAGCATCACCATATCTATTTGGTAAAAAATACCAAAAATAGCTATGGACAGCCTATCTGACCAGAAGCAGAGAGATACAAACTGGGCAATCGTTATGAGGTCAAGAAAATGCAATGGTCCGATCTTCCACACATCACGCTCAACTCAAGCCTTATTCACAAACATCTATTGGAATACGCTTACCAAAAAAACTTCATATCATAAATTCTCACTATATCAGATTATTTTATTCTCGTACCTTATATGAACAATATTATTGTTATAGATTCTACCAGTGCCCGCCAAAGATTCGATAGATTTTGTAGAAAATATTTTAAGCCGTATGCGCATATATCCCTCAAAGACATCTATTTGCGAGTCAGAAAAGGTGAGATCAGAGTCAATGGGACCAAGACAGCAGAAAACTATATGCTGGCACTTGGGGACGAAGTAAAGTTTCATCCTAGTATACTCGAACAGTGTGTAGGTAAAACCGAGGCAAAGTCCAACCCAGCAGTGATCGATAATTGGATGAAGAAGGTTCATCTCAAGCGAGATACACTCATATTATACGAAGATAAAGATTGGGTTATTTGGAATAAACCCGCTGGCATCGTCATCCACGAAGGCAATAAGCACGCAGACGATATCAACATGAATGAGCTACT
>JBAYVQ010000049.1:0-6704 GCA_041674565.1 Candidatus Absconditabacterales bacterium | reverse complement strand
TGAATCAACCTTTTGATAAGATTTATTTATACTTTATTTTATTTTTATGCAAAGATCTGCTTGGTTAGTTGCTTGAGTTGCTTGAGTATTGTGTGCTTGAGCTGGTGTATTATTATTTGGTAACAAAAATGCTGGTATCAGTGGTACCAACGAATTGGCTGATCGTTTTGTTACACAACTGGCTTTAGAAACTTATAGACCTGGTGGTATTATTACATCAGACTCTATGGAGGGTTGAACTGGTGAATATACTGGCAATATAGACCTTTCTTTAACCAAAGAGCTTGTTTCTACAAACAGCTTGGTATTCAAGTACAAAATCACCGTACGTAATGAAGGTAGTGAAACTGCGACCAATTTTACCGTGAAAGATTATAAACCATCTACTGCACAATTTGCATATACATATGGTGGTATTATCTCCAATAATACAGTAACTTGGAAAGTAGCTAGTTTGTGAGTATGAGCATCCAAAGTATTGTATGTCGAGATAAAGAGAGGTAAGGGTATGCTCATCAATAAAGCAGAAGTGTGTGATTATGAAGAAGCTGGTGAACGAGAAGATCCAGATAGTAATCCTTGTACTATGGGACCAAATGGAAACCCTGTACAAGATGATGAAAGTATGGTTACTATTCTTACTGGCTCTACTGGTGCATCTCATTTAGCTTGTGTTAATCAAGCTTGTGTATATGTAGCGGGTAATGGTGCAAATACCTGTAGTAACAACTCTGGTTGTATTATCGAGATCACTGGTAACAATAATACAGGTGTAGTTAATAATACTGGTTCTGCTGGCAGTGGATTTAGCGGATGTTTTCTTGATATTGATGTTTGGACTTCCAGTACAGGTATTTATCTTGGTAGTAATGATTTTACAACGGGTGGCTGAGCGAGTGTCACTATACTGCCAAACCCCTTGTATGCTTGATTTACTTATGCTTCAGCTTGTTCGGTCACCAATATGGCTACTAGTTATACTGAATACTTCCAGTATTACCCTCAGTACTGATATGGCCGATCCAATACTTTGCAAGTTGGTACTTATTCGGTAGTGTGTTCAATATTGTCTCCCACGGGGCAGATATTCGCATGTACTCCAGGTTATTTCTCTATTGAATAAATTGCGCCAATGTTGTTTTCACATCAAAAGCTGTCTTATTACAATAAAATAATCTTCATACTTTCTATTCTTATATCCTCATGCGTAGATATCTAAAATCTTTTGGCCTTATAGTTCCCTGAGCACTTGGAGTTTTAGGCTTGTTTGTCGGATTATCTTCTCTCTTGGAACAACATACAGGTATCAATCCCGCTACAACGTTTATCACGCAATCTTTGAGATACGAATCGTATGACGATATATTTGATCCCAGCCTGATCAATGCCAATCCGGGTTGATGATTCAACTCTAGCGTAGGTAATACTAACTGGTTTGTTGATCTCTCGTTACGTAAAGAACTGTTGGGCGTAAGTAGATCTGGTATATATAGATATAGAATCACTGTTTCCAATGATGGCAATGCGAGCGCACTCGATTTTACTGTAAAAGATTATGTCTCTTCCAATGCTTTTGTGTTATATGCAAGCGATCAAGGTCTTGTCCAAAACAATACTGTCACCTGGTCTGTAGATACTTTGCAAGCAGGTGAGTCTGTGACCTTTGTAGTAGAGCTCAAAAAAGTAGCAAGAGCTGATGTGGTAAACAAGGCTGAGGTGTGTGATTATGAAGAGACTGGTGAGTCACAAGATCCAGATAGCGCTTCTTGTAGTATGGGCTGGGATTGATTGCCTTTGGAGGATGATGAGGCTATAGTAAACGTATAGTATCAGCTTATCTCATATCTGTTTAATATAATAATAAGTCTATTGACAATGTACCTTTTCCCAATACAATTAGAGTCGAAAAAATAAGCCGTTTTACCTCTTTTGTGTGGAAAAGATGAATACTGCTATCAGTTGGATTGTTTCTGGTGCAATTGCAGCGCTGGGATTGGTATTTGGGTTCCGATGCATTATGGAACAAGAATTTTTATCGATTCATAACGTTGCTTTTTATCGTATTGCTGCGGTTTCTAATGCGGCACGCTAGTATCACTGATCTTCGGATATAGGTTTTTGGAAAATCATTTTCAGATTATCTTTATTCATCAACATCCACAATCAAGCCATCATGATTACGATGGCTATTTTTAATAATATATCGATCGAAAGTGTTAGGAAAAAGTATAAGATAATAATGAGTCCCAAGAAGTTACTAAACAACCAATAGGTGTAGTCAGTGTTGCTGAGGTATTTTTTGAGATCTTGCAGGTAGTTCATGGTGGTATTGTTCGCTACGGCTCGTATGATAGACCAAAAGAGTATGGCTACGGTGTCTTTTGCAAATACATTTGCAGCAGCGATGTAAAAGCATATATTGATGATAATAAAACCAATCACTCTTCGTACTTTATCTTGAATGCCCAATTTTTTGCAATAATAAAAGATAATCAGATACAGTCCGGTATTGACTAAAAATGCCCAAAAATTGCTAAAATCCAATTGTCCGAGAGATCCGAAGTAGATGACTAACCCACATACTATGGTGGTGATGATAATGCTATTGATGCTTAGCGCGGTATAGGCTGTTTCGGGTATGTGTTTGATGAAGTGTTGAAATTTGGGGTTGGATAGCCATCCTTCTCGTGAACGGGTGTTGCTGGGTAGCTCATTGATGGTGTATCATCTGAGTATATATTGGATATCTAGATCGCTGGTAGTTGTGCCTGTCGGTTTTTCTTGTGCCCTAGCGTACCCTATCCCCATGAATAGTAATGCTATATAGAGTTGTATAATGAGCAGACCTTCAAATTCACTACCAGAGCCATACATCTTCAGGATTGCGAATACCAATAGCATATGATACAAAAATGCTACTTCGTACTGCAGTGTATTGTGTTCGTCTAGATCGATAAATATTCCTATTACTCGATACAAAAATGACCGCATGCCAGCAAGTAAGGCAGTTAGTAATCCCACAAAGGTCACCAAGGTGCCAAAAGACCCCGTGAGGTATGAAAAATAAGCTGCAGATACTATATATACTAAAGATTGAAAAATAATACCTGATTTGAGAGTGGGTTGTCGTTCTGTGTTGTTCTGGAGGTAGGTAATATACAGTAAAAATGTATTGAGTACTATAAGTATGATGGCACTTTCTATCCGTGATATTTGAAATAAGCTGAATATTATTTGTATGCCCGTAAGGATTAACAACCAGGAAAACGATTGCAGATGCGATTCGATATATCAGCCTATTCATGATTTGTGAGTAGAAGAAAGTCCTGTACCAAAAAACATCCCCACGAGTGTCGCTACTGGTATGATACTCATCCAGGTTATATCAATCTGATAGAAATACCGCATGAAGACGATGCTTGTGAGTACGAGAAGAAATAGTATCATAATGATAAGCCTTGTAAGTAAACAGTCATCACATAGTTATTATTATGAGCTTTTCAAAAACTGTTTTGAAACTATCACACAACAAGTTGACATGGTTCACATGGTCTACATAAATATTATTTATAAATATAGCAGCAAATGCTATTGCTTTGTAAGAATACTTTTTATTTTGCTTGATGTTGTTGTTGGTCAAGGACAATAATATAAGATATTCATTTGCGTTTTGGATATTTTTTATTATTGTAATGGAACCCGCTGCTCTTGAGAAATATTTCTAAGCTGTCATAGTGTTTATCAAAAAACTTTTGCTTTTTGGCAAATATCCTTGTCAGACAAAAATACTTTTCATCAAAGTAAGCACTTGGGAAGCAGATTTTAATATTTTTGACATTTTGTTAAAAAATGTCTTGAAATTGATGTCTGAAATTTTAATAGGGAAGCCACTGTAGTTCGTTACTATCTCAAACACGTATTGTTAGTGTTTTCAGTATTCTTTAAGAAGATTTTGGATACTTTGTGTTCAGATTATATTAAATGTACTGTTAGCAAACTAGTCAATATAATCACATCATAAATACTGAATTTTTTTTACTCCAAAATATTTCAAGTACTGAATTTTTTGGAAGGAGTTATATATTTTTAAAAGCCAGAAATGGATGCCTTGGGTGAGAAAGCCGAAGAAAGACCTAGTTGGTTGGGAAAAGCCACGACAAGATGCCAACAATCGTTATAGTCGTGGATGTCTGAATGGGGAAACCTATCCGTATGGATGCCTATATAGGCGGCAAGCTTGGGAAGTGAAATATCTCAGTACCAAGAAGAAAAGAAATCGTAAGAGATTCCCTTAGTAGTGACGAGCGAACGGGGAAGAGTCCAAACCAATTATTGTGTAAGATACTAGTCGTTGCATAATTGGGGTTGCAGGGCAATCATTCATGAACTAGTATTCATGAGCAAAGTAAGAAACTACCCAGAGAGCAGAAAACTCTGGAAAGTGTTACCATAGGGAGTGAAAGTCTCGTATGCGCATTTGGGTAGCTTTGTCGATTGTACCTAAGTAACGTCAGACACGTGAAATCTGGCGTGAAGCTAGGCAGACCACTGTCTAAGACTAAATACTTTCTCACACCGATAGTGCATAGTACCGTGAGGGAACGGTGAAAAGAACCGCGGGTAGCGGAGTGAAATAGATCCTGAAATTTCTGGCTTACAAGGGAGTTGGAGCCTCGATTTATCGGGGTGACAGCGTACCTATTGAGGAATGGGTCAGCGAGTTAATGACAGTAGCGAGGTTAAGAGAGTAATACTTGGAGCCGTAGCGAAAGCAAGTCTGAATAGGGCGAATAGTTGCTGTTATTAGACCCGAAGCAGGGTGAGCTAGTCATGGCCAGGTTGAGTCCCGCAGAAATGCGGGAGGAGGACCGAACCGGTTGGAACTGCAAATCCTTCGGATGAGCCGTGTCTAGGAGTGAAAAGCTCATCGAACCCTGTGATAGCTGGTTCTCCCCGAAACAAATTTAAGTTTGACCTGTAATTAAGATCCGATAGAGGTAGAGCTCTTATAAGGCTAGGGGTGTCGAGAGACATTACCAAACCTTGTTAAACTTCGAATGCTATCGTAAATATTATGGAGTTAGACGGTGACAGCAAATTGCCATCGTCGAAAGGGTAACAGCCCAGATTTCTGACTAAGGTCCCTAAATAATAGCTAAGTGGGAAAAGAGGTGTTGTTGCTAAGACATCTAGGAGGTTTGCTCAGAAGCAGCAATCCTTTAAAGAGTGCGTAACAGCTCACTAGACAAGCGACAATGCGCTGAAGATGTAACGGGGCTAAGCTATTTACCGAAGTCGAAAGTCAGCCAATTTTATTGGTTTGGCGGTAGGGGAGTGTTGTATACTGGCTGAAGCGGAACTGTAAGGGACCGTGGACGGTATACAAGTAATAATGCTGATATGAGTAACGCCTTCAGGTGAAAATCCTGAACGTCGAAAGCCTAAGGTTTCCTACGCAACGTTCATCGACGTAGGGTTAGTCAGGACCTAAGGTCATCCTGAAAAGGTGTGCCGATGGATAACTAGTTAATATTCTAGTACTTATTGCATGGCGAAGGAGTAACGTATTTGGACTTGTCGGGGCCCCTTAAGGATTGGGGTTGTATATCGAGGTTTGATAGCAGGTAAATCCACTATCTTGTAACCGAGTAAAACAAGTCTCTCGAGCAATCGAGAATAATTCCGACTGTTTGAGTGCCAAGAAACGCTTCTAGCTTAACATGCAATAACCTGTACCGAGATCAGACACATGTAGGCTGGTAGAGAATACCAAGACGATCGAGACAACTAATAACTAAGGAACTTGGCAAAAAAGCGGACGTAACTTCGGGATAAGTCCTGCCCCGCAGCAATGCGGGGCCGCAGCGAAAGTCGTGGGAGCGACTGTTTATCACAAACACAGCTTCATGCTAACACGTAAGTGGATGTATATGAGGTGATGCCTGTCCGATGCCAGAATGTTAATCTTCCTTGTGCAAGCTCGGAAGTCAAGCACTGGTGAATGACGGCCGTAACTATGACGGTCCTAAGGTAGCGAAATTCCTTGTCGGGTAAGTTCCGACCCGCACGAACGGCATAACGATTCCCACACTGTCTCAGTTTTAGTCTCGGTGAAATTACAATCCCGGTGAAAATGCCGGGTAGATGCAGTTAGACGTGAAGACCCCGTGAAGCTTCACTATAGATTGGTATTGTATCGTAGCGTATGTTGCTCAGCATAAGTAGAAGGCTTTGAAGTCAAGACTCTGGTCTTGGTGGAGCCAACAAGTGAGATACTACTCATTGTACGTCGCGATACTAACCCCGATAAGTCGGGGAACAGTGCTAGTCGGGTAGTTTACCTGGGGCGGGTGCCTCCTAAAGTGTAACGGAGGCGCGCAATGGTTTGCTTGGTACGGATGGAAACCGTACTGTAAGTGTATTCGCATAAGCAAGCTTGACTGTGAGACTGACAGGTCGAACAGATACGAAAGTAGGTGAAAGTGATCCGGATCTTTCTTGTGGAAGAGGATCCGCTCAACGGATAAAAGTTACTCCGGGGATAACAGGCTAATGGAATCCAATAGTTCATATAGACGATTCCGTTTGGCACCTCGATGTCGACTCGTCGCATCCTGGGGCTGTAGAAGGTCCCAAGGGTTGGGCTGTTCGCCCATTAAAGCGGGACGCGAGTTGGGTTCAGAACGTCGTGAGACAGTTCGGTC
>JBAYVQ010000048.1:0-6766 GCA_041674565.1 Candidatus Absconditabacterales bacterium | reverse complement strand
TTTTTGGTCAGCCTAAGATTTTCTTCAATCAATATCCTGTTTCTACCTACCACGTCTCAGATTATTCCTACTGACAAAAAAGTACAACCAATGGTAGTGAGTATTCATCAGATAATGAGTGATTGTATTTTACCACTTCCCAGATCAGTGAATAAGTAAAAGTATATGAAGCGTGTTACAAAAGCCAACCCTACAATCAAGAATGGTATACTAGCACTCAAGAAAATCCTGAATGGCTCATACATGGTATATACTCTGATAATGCTGGATGCTGATTTTTTCATGTGCACCCAGATATTGGAGAAGAGCCTGGAGGGGCGAGTGGGGGCGTTGGTAGTAATGGGGACTCGCTCAATGTGAAGACCTTTTTTGTATGCTTGGAGAATAGTGTCTATCACATAACTAAATCTTACGGTCACGTTGAGTATTTCCAGTGACTCTTTGCTATATGCTCTAAATCCACTGACAGCGTCTGGTATTTGGATGCCCGTAAAAAATCACATAACAACATTGCCAAGTTTTTGGAAGATTTTTTTGTACCGTTTGAAGTGAGCTACTTTTGCTGGTCTTCTATCTCCGATTACGATATCTGCTTTGCCTTCTAGGATTGGTTGTACTAAGTCAGCGATATATTTGGATGGGTATTGGTTGTCTGCATCGGTATTGACTACGATATCTGCTCCGTGCGATAACGAATATGCTACACCGATTCTGAATGCAGTACCGAGTCATCTGTTTGCAGGGAATTTGATCACGTGGTGTACGCCGTGTGCTTTTGCTACTTTGCTGGTCCCATCACTAGATCCATCATCAATGACCAGTACTTCTATCTTATCAATACCAGGGATGGAAGTGGGTAGTTCTTTGAGAACTTGAGGCAAATGTTTTTCTTCGTTCTTGCAGGGGATCTGGATAATTAGTTTCATGCTCGTGTGTGGTAAGCTAATAAAATCGTAAGCCATAATTATACACAATGTGATGCTTGCGTGCAATACTATTTTTGTTTGTGATGCGTTCGCACTGCTGCTATGCCACTAGTGACCAATGTTGTTCCTCGTACCAGCCATGCTGTAATGGGTAATCCCATGAGATTGAGATAAAATACTAATAGTGGTATCACACTAATGGAAAATGCAAAACTCAGTGCAATGAGTTCGAGTATATCCAGCTCCTCGTCCGCAAATAGCGCTCTGCTTATCCAATATCCAGGAATGAATAATAAGCTGAGAGAGCCAAACACAATACGCAATGTATCTACCACCACTCCTTCATATCACTGACTAATCCGTAACACGATACCCAAACCTAGGAGTATACATGTTGTCGTTATGATTTGTTGTTTGAAGGACATGGGGTAGGCTTAAGAGCTAAAGGCTTAAAGCTGAAGGCTGAAAGCGAAAGGCGGAAAGGCATCCGTCATTGCGAGTCATGGTAGGAATTAGATCTGTAGCCATGACGTGGCAATCCATATTACGTGGTTGTGGATTGCTTCGCTTCGCTCGCAATGACGGGAACGGGGCAATGATGGTTCTGATTATTTCATCCTCTTCCAATCAATCTGATACCACGAATAGGGCGGTAGATTGCTACCAGACAATCGTACAAAACATCCTCACGAGTAACTTTCTGTTTGTGGTTGTTTACTACCTATCCATACATAGGTAGGGGTATTGACCAATTGCGGATATTCGGCCGCGAGATTGCCGCATTTGGTGTGGGCATTTTTGCCATATCGGTAGTCCATCCATCATTGTGAGTCATCTCACCAGTGATTGACATCGAACAATCCTGGAGCGAGTACTTGTGCATCAGTTCGTCATTTGATCCATGGGCTGTACCAAATACCTGGCACGATAATGGTGCTATCTCATGACAAGGTGGTACCGATGGATTTGATGAAAGCAAACTCTTGCTTTTCGATAATAGGTGGGTGGATAATACGATATCAATACCACAAGTAGTAACTTTGTAAAGCGAGAATTCAAACTACAATAAGCTTACCTCGTTTTATATCCAAGAGATGGTAGCAGGCATACGCTGCTGTAATACATAGGAATATATCCAAATATCCGATCATCCTTTGGAAGAAAAAGCCCTGCCCAAATACTCGCAACAATAATATGATAGATGATATGATAATCAGATTATGTGATCTTTTCCAAAGCAGGATACCTAACCCAAACAGTCCAGTAATGATAATGGGTCGTGTGGTATAAAGATACTCGGTGGTGGTAAGAAAGGTGCCTCATGCTTGATAACCGTCTTGAATGGTCGGTAGATCGATGGATGATAAAAATGGTTGTACAATAGGCAGTATTTGTGTCTTGATAAAAGGAAACATAATGGGTAGGAAAAGCATCTCTGCAACAAAACAAGATAGCAACAGTTCTACCAATACAGTGTAGTCACGACGATACAGCAATATGCATCACCAGACTATTCCCACAAAAACCAATAGAGTAGCTGACGCTCTGTTGAATAATGAGATTGCTATAAGTAAGGGGATGGTTTGTCGTATGTTGGTTTTGGATCGTGATCGTAGGGTGACACATACCAGGAAGAGTCCTAGTATCTGTTTCCAGTACGCCCATCGATATGCTGCGTATTGAGAAAATGATAATGACACAAGGATGAGCGCTAAGAGTCATACTTTTTTGTGGATAGTACCAGCAAGGAGGTAAGCGCCAAGTATGATCATGATGCTGGCTCCCACTCGACCCCATGTCAGCCGATTATCAGCAAATCAGATGCCAAGGTGTTGTACGACCGACCCTATCATACCCAATCGTGGTTCGTAGGCGGATTGTATTCGTGGAGGCAGTTGGGTAAAATCCCATTGCGATCCAAGCGCTGCGTATTCCAAAAACATATCCTTGTAGAGTCCTGGGTCATATCCCAATGGGATGGGATTATCAATAAACCCGAAACCTCTTACAAAAAGTGATACAATGAGCGCGATAGTTGCAAGTCGAATCATAAGAAGTTATAAGTTATGAGTTGTAGGGACGCACATTCGTGCGTCCGTCATTGTGTTGCGTAGGGACACGTGGCAACGTGTCTGGTTGTAGGGACGTCCTCGTGGGACGTCCCGTCATTGCGAGTCATGGTAGGAATCAGATCTGTAGCCATGACGTGGCAATTCATATTACGTTGCCGTGGATTGCTTCGCCTTCGGCTCGCAATGACGGACGCATAAACCATCTGATCCTTACTATAACTCTTTCTTACCGCGATGCAAAAGCTTTTTCGTGTATTTGTCTGTTTTTTTCGCAATCGAGAATGGTATCCAAGATACTGAAAGAGTACCCACTACTGGATTTATCGCAGCAACGTTTTTTTCTAGAAAAGAAAAAAGACTGATAGGATGTATCAGCTTTTTCCTGAGATCTCGTTGTTCCTTGTGATATAATCACTAGTCTTGACGAGGTTGCCTCGAGTGATGCTATTATGATAAGCAAATCCTCGTGAAAATCAAAGACAAAGGTGCGAAAAATTATACGTTAAACTTGAAGAGCATGACATCGCCATCGTGGACGACGTATTCTTTGCCTTCTTGCCTGAGGTGCCCTGCTGCTTTGGCATTGCTTCGGCTACCGTCGTGGATCAGATTATCATAACTTACTACTTCGGCTCTGATGAATCATCTTTCAAAATCAGTATGGATAACACCAGCTGCTTGTGGGGCAGTGCAACCTTTGGGAATGGTCCAGGCTCTGCACTCTTTTTCTCCAGCGGTAAAGTAATACATGAGACCTACTTCATCAAACGCTGTCTTGATCAATCTATCCAGTGTCGGCGCATCGGCATAATTTGCTACCTCTCCAAACAGCGCCGTATGATACTCATCTCTCTCTTCCTCTGATAATGAGATTAGTTCTGATTCTACTTTGGCACACACGACTACCGCCGTTGCACCTAGTTTTTCTTGTACGTCTTTTTCTATATCTTTGAAGTTATCGAGATCGTTTTCTGATACATTGACCGCATAGATCATATGTTTGTCGGTAATAAACTGCAATCCATTGAGTATCTTAGTCTCTTCAGGCGCAAGATGATTCCTGATAGTATAGATAAACTTACCAGCGCTCAGGGCTTCGTACGCTAGTCCATAGATCTTGTATAATACTTCTTGATCTTTGGTTCTCTTAGCACCGATTTTGGTGAGCGAGACGTGATTTTTTTCTACAGACTCGAGATCTGCTATGATAAGTTCGGTGTTGATGACCTCTGCATCATAATGAGGATCTACTTGTCCATGTACATGAGCGATATCGGGATCTTGAAAATATCTAATAACCTGAACAATAGCGTCGCACTCTCTAATGTGAGTAAGGAACTTATTTCCCAATCATTCTCATTGTGATGCGCCTTTTACCAATCCTGCAATGTCCACGAACTTGATAGCTGAGTAGATAGTCTTGTGGGTCTTCATGATTTCTGATAGTTTATCCAATCTTGCGTCTTTGACATCCACGATACCGACATTGGGTTCGATCGTGCAAAAAGGAAAATTTGCTGCAGCCGCAGCATATGATTTGGTGAGTGCATTGAACAGCGTAGATTTACCAACGTTGGGGAGTCAGACTATACCTATTTTCATGGTCGTGATAGTAAGTAAAATAGTAGCATATATGAGAACTCTATATCTATTTATCAATCAAAAACAATGTTGTCTTATGTATTTTGAGAATGGAATATAAAAAAACCCAGCCGCCGAGCATCCTCAGCGACCAGGTTGGAGCTATGCGCCTCCACGTTAGCAATGTATATATTGTATGGCTCATAACAAGTGTGATTTGATTGTTACATAAAAAAACTAGCCGCCGAGTACTCTTTCTAGCGACCAGTGTAATCATATCCATCAACTACGTTCTTATTGTGTTATTATTACTACAATCTCTTATTACTTCAAGAATGCGACTTTATCAAGAGTGATACTAAACGTATCCTTGAGAGCTACTTTACCAATCAATGTTTGACCGATATCAAAGTCTTTGAGAAGTATCTCGAGTTGTGCAGAAAGTAATAATCCGTCGCCATCTTGTACAAGTGTAACAGGGACAGTTATTTCTTTAGTAATACCTCTGATAGTAAGATCGGCAGTCATATTGCCGTCCATTACTGATTTTGCTACGATAACAGCAGTGGGGTGGCTAGCTACATCAAAAAAATCTTCTTTCTTGAGATGGTCAATAACACCTCCTGATGTGTTTTCTCCTTCCATGATAGTATTCATGGCGATAGTCATCTTACCACCCAAGAGTCTATTGGTACTATCTACAGTGATAAACGATTCTGGTAATACGTTTACGGTACCAGTATGTATACCACCTACTTTTTCTCCTTGCCAGAATACTTTTTGTTCAGTAGCGACTTTTACTTCAGTGCCTTTTTTGCTGTCCGCTGCGCTAGGTACTACCGCTTCAGTGCCTGTTTGTGTTCCAGTTCCTGCGTCAGTTGTAGTGTCTACTGCTGGTGCCTTTGCACAACCTGCCAACAATATAAGTGCGAGGAAACTTGTCAGTACGAGTGTTGTTTTCATGTGATCCTATAATATTGATAATGTAAATAATAATATTAGTATATAGCAAAGTTGTCTTTGGATTCAATTGCAGATACTGAGTCACATTTACAAACAAGAAATTTATGTCCTGTATGATAGGGAAGTATTCATGAAAAACATTGTAACGAATGTAGCTAAGAAAGTTATCCAGTACTGTTACCAGTATCCCAAATCTGCTCTTATCAGCGCATATGTATTGTATGCAATAGGGGGTGGTACTAAAGATTATCTACGTAATGTGGACAGACTTCCTGTATATCGACATGATATGATCTATCTTTCGACCCTGAGAGATGATATGATCCAGCTTTTTCAGCATGATACCGATGGCGTTAGTATCAATATACGCGATACGGTGTATATGAACGATCTAGCGACCAATGAGATCGAACTACAACTACAGCCTTGATCTACCTCTTACTCCTTACTAACGAGTGCTCATATTACGACTCCTTTTTTGCGTGACCACATCAAACACTTCAATATTGATATTGCTAAACTGTTGCGTATCAAGATACCTCAAAAAGGAGAGTGACACTGCCCTTTGGTGTGTATGCAATATCTGATCAAATGTACGACAGGTATACAGGTTGATACTGATCAGATTACCGAAAACATTGGTTACGATGGTAATGACGATGGATATCCTGATTTTGTGACCATGACTGATGTACTCAATACCTACATGAAGCCACACGGATTCCATGCTGATCGGCAGGTGGGCGTATCACTGGATCATATCGATAAGATCCTAAGTAAGCAGTGATACGTGATGGTCAATATCAACTCTCAATGAGGCTCACCACACTGGGTTGTTGTGGTTGGGAAAAACAATGGCAGATATCTTGTGCACAATTCGTGAAGACTGATGTTTGATGAACAGGGTATGTTGATGCTGTGCGTGTCACCTCAGCACCCCAAACCATCCAAAAAAATCAACGCCTGATCGTATCAATCAATCTCTCCTGAGTCCTTACAAATGCTGATGGATAGTGGCTTGCATGGTAGTTTTTTGTGATCCGTGGCCCAGCGTGCGTTACGATTCAATACAGTGGCTATCACGGTAGAGCCTATGCACTAGCATTTTCCTTGTACAAATAGCCCCAAGGTAGTGATAATGGAGGGTATTTGTTTTTGTCGTGCATCGAGCTCTTGTGCAGTAAGTTTGGAAAGTACTCGATCTATCACTTCATGCTCTTTGTT
>JBAYVQ010000047.1:0-6942 GCA_041674565.1 Candidatus Absconditabacterales bacterium | reverse complement strand
TCCCGAGTCAGGTCTAATATATCAAGCTATAAGCTTGATAAGAGTAGATTTACCAGAGCCAGAAGAACCCACAAGGGCTGTTTTTTTACCTCATTGGAGGGAAAGAGAGAGGGAAGAGAAGACAACGGCATTTGGGTTATAAGAGTAAACCACATCGCCAAATACTATATCCCCATGAGCGTACACAAACGACTTGCCACTATCGTATCCGCTAATCTGAGGCGTATCATCTATCAAAGATCGCAACTTTTTGACCGCGACAGTATTTTTCAGGATATCCTCAAATCGTGCACCCATCTCCCGCATCAATTCCGATAGATAGGTCAACAAGGTAGAAATACCAACAAATTCTCCTAGGGTTAACTGATGGTCAAACACAAATCTACCACCTATGTACAAAAACAATACATTGAGCACAAAAGGAAGTATGACAGACATATTTACACCAATATGCTCCGTCCTTCTTAGATGTTTATGAGCATGTTTGACTTGTGTATTTCGGTTGATTATCTTTGCTGTTTCAGTCTCAGATTTATAAGACTCTAGGATAGCATTTTTGGTCATAATGATTCTCACTAAGTGTTTGGTAAGATCAGATTGCGCCTCATATCTCTTTGATCTTTGTGGGTCTCCGTATTTTTTTATCCTAATACCAATATAATTGAATACCAAAGCAAAAGCTATAAAACACACAAAGTACCAAATACCAAGCTTGATAATAAGATAAGCAGAAAATGTCAGGGTGACTATCAGCTTTATCCCTCTAACAACTCATCCAACCAGCAAATCAGTTCGCTTATCAATTCCTTCCTTGAAATATGCAATTACCTTACCAGTGCCAATACCCTCGTAAGCATTGTTATCCATCTTCAACAATAAGGGTATGTACTGTTTGTATATCCAGTTCTTCACATCGTAGTCAAACCACAAATAGTGCAAACACAAAAAATAATTAGAGATCTGATAGAATATCCCAAATCAAATATACAACAAAAGCAGTATAACAAAATTGTGATAGTCTTGCGCAACAATGAAGTCTATCGTTTTTTTGACGGTAAAAATAGATGCCATAGTAAATATATGCCACTGAGAAAAAATTAAGGATGCTATAAACACTGATACTTTGTTGCGCAGTAGGGGTTCCAAAAACCTCCTCAGATTATCCATATCTGTTGTTTACATCTTAAATGTCATATCTAAGAAATTTTGAGAGTTTGCCACTCACCTACCTTGAGATCTGAAAGCTTATATTTACCAAAAGCGGTCCTGTGGATAGCATATACTTTCTTGCCAATAGCTCTCAACAATCTTCTGATGTGCCTCTTGTGTCACTCCAACAGTATCGCCGTCAACTGCACATATCACTTTCTTGATTCTTGATACACTGATTCAAATTTGAGCAAGTCGCCTTTCACACTAATGACCGAATCTTCATTGACCAATAGTCATTTCTTGAGTCTGTCCATATCTTCTTGGGAAAGTTCTGTATCAATCCTCACCAAATATGTTTTGATGAGACCTTTGCTAGGATGCGCCATTTCGTGGACTAGTTTTTTATCATTGGTCAGCAATAAAAGTCCAGAGCTATCTTTATCAAGCCTTCAGATATAATCATATGAATGTAACTCCTGCGGCAACAGATCATAGATAGTTTGATTGTGAGGATCAGACTTGCTTACTACACATCACAATGGTTTGTGAAAAAGCACCAGTTGAGAAGTGATTTTGGGCACTTCAGCGATGGTTTCTGAGACGGATAACTGAGGTAAGTCAATAACGAGCTTATCTCCTATCTGCAGTTCAGTTTGATATTGTTCAATAAGCTGACCATTCAATAAGATATCTCACTCTTTGATAGCTTGCACTATTTTTCTTCTGGCTAAACCATGGACCAGTTGGATATAAGATAACAATTTCATAATTTGGAATTAAGAACTAAGAAGATACAATTTTATCCAATATATCACCAACACCATACGCAACCAGCGCGGCACACAGTCACAGTAGCAAAGTTGTGCTTATAGTTTTGATAAGAGGTTGTTTGAGCACTACTGATTTCGTCCATCCGATAAGAGTCATACCTATAGCCGTGCATATGATGGATAATCAGAATCATGCGCTATAACCAAGCATATACGGGAGTAACGGCACTAGTCCTACGGCCAAAAAGGAAACATACGTCACAAAGGCTTGCATCATGCGATCATCACGACCCGAACTCAAAAAACAACCCACAGCCATACTTAAGCCATCGGCCAAAAGGTTTGCGAGTCATAAGATAATAATAATACGAGTATCCAGGTTAGCTCAGGCCGATCAAGCTACTACCGCAAATGTTGTAATAACCCCATCTATACCACCGTATACAAACTCAGGAAGATAAAGTTGTTTCAATGCCTTCATATTGTAGAGGATAATAAATCACAGTTCACAATCAACTCAAACAAAATCCGCCCTTGCGCGAGCGGATAGTTTACTCTAGTATACAGATTTAATAAATGAATCACAAGAAACTAGATCTTGGGAAACAGTTTTGAGAGACTACACCATATCCGTTTACATTAGCATTATTCATACATACCTCTGTATCATCAAAGCTAGTTACGATACCTACATGACCATATCCATTACCATAAGAAGATCATTGCACACCAACGGCACCCGCAACAGGGGTTTTACCAGTGGACAACTTCGCTTTAACTGCTTGAGCTAACCATTTTTTCGCATGACCACCGCCAGCTGCTCTAATAGCTTTACCAATGTCAGGTCTCTTCCTGGCCACAAAAGACGTACAGTTACCATTTGCAAATCATAAGTACGATGCAGTTTCTTTTTTACTATAATATCACTTTGTAACAACTTTTTTGACTACTGTTTTTTGTTTTGCCGCCGCAACCTTTGTCCCAGGTTTCGCTTTAGCAGCAACGTTTGCTTTGGGAGCAGGAGGCGTTGGAGGAGGGATAACAAGTCCAAGTTTTACACCTTCTTCTTGAGTTAGTGGTATGAACAACTCGTACCCATTTTTCACTATATCAGTATCGGCACTGTAATCATTGAGTTCCTTTAGATCATTGCGATCTAGTCCATAATGAGCAGCGTACTGAGCAATAGAGATATCACCAAGTTTATTTTCCACCACAAATCACTCTACGGGGGTAATAATAAGTTTACTGCCCACTTTCAAGCGGTCAGAGCTAAGACCATTAACGAGTTTGAGGTTCTTAGTAGTGATACCAAACTGACGAGCTATCTCACTAGGTGTATCACCTCTTTTGATAGTGTAAGTAATCCTACGTGGACCAATGTCATCAGATTCATCAATCACTACGCTCTCCAGGTCAATCGCAACATCACGATTGGTCTTAATACTTTGTTCGTCCAAGCCAGAACCGTTATCCAATGCGAACTTATCATAATCCTGGAAGTTCTCCGCATAGATCATGACGTAAGAAAAAACTAACAAGGTCAATACAGTAAAACTGCTTTTGAGCATCGCTAGCCAGTTGTTACCCAAAAACGTCTTGGTAACAGGGATAAGAGATTGTACTTTGGATTCCACTTTGGGAGAATAGTCCGAAACAAGGCCAATGAATTTTCTTCATCGCGTTCCGACAAACCTGATAATAACTTTTTTTAACTTTCTTGTAGGCGAGTATATCTGCTTACTGTAATACATCCATCAGGATAAGTATAAATGGCCAGGACAACAATCAATAGCTAAGGACAACAAGTGTGCTTACGCTACTAACACTATCGTGGCGGAGAGGGAGGGATTCGAACCCACGGAGACTTGCGCCTCGCCTGTTTTCAAGACAGGTGCATTCAACCACTCTGCCACCTCTCCATTATTTTTTCTTGGCAACCAGTGGATGAATACATAATAATATTACCCCTTAATTCAAGTTTATCTATTTTGTGACAACAGTGGGGGTCCATTGGGGTCTATCAAACTGGACGAGGAAGTCTAAAATATATATAGAATGTGACATATCGGAGATACTATTTATATTATAATGCATATTACTCTATCCAATACGTATACAAATTTTCTTGTTTGAGCTTATGCGCCATACGCACTACCTGATCCAAAGAGACTGCTTTGTATTTATGGATGATGTCATCTATGGTAGCAATCTGATTGGTCATGATATAATAGTGGCCCAATCGATCAGCCATCTCATCACTAGTCTCCAAGCCCATTTTTAGGCTACCCAAGGTGTTGGAGAGTGCATGTTGTAAGTCACTAGCAGCGATATCTCCTCAGGCTATATCTCATATTTCTTTATAGATAGCATCCAGACCAAACTGCAACTTATTTTTATCCAAGCCTGCATTGATCTCGAAAGTACCGTACTCAGGGCGTCCAGAAAAATGAGATCATACATAATAGCACAATCCCAACTCTTCCCTTATTTTCATGTACAATCTAGACGACGTGGTACCGCCCAATATCTTGGACAACAGCTTAGCTGCGTAGTAATCGGGATCTCCGATAGGACAGCCCTGTGCAAATACTGCGATGTGGGATTGATTTACTCATTGACTGAGTTTTGCATGCTGATGAGGTGGTTTGGGTTCATGAAACACTGGCTTAATCAGATGCGTCTTTTCTGGCAATGGGGCAAACTCTTTCGCGAGAAATGCTAACATCTCATCTGGTTTTTCAATATTTCCAGCTATCACGACCAACAAGTTATCTTTGGTATACAGAGCTTTTTGGTGGGTATGAAGCGAGGTCGAACTGACTGCTTTGATGGTTTGCTCGCTGCCGATGATAGGTCGACCATATGGATTATCACCATAATACCAAGTATTTGCATTCATACTCATCCGATGCCTCGGTTGATCCTGGTACATACGCAACTCCTGCAGGATCACATCAGACTCTTTCTCTACTTCAACCTGTGGGAATGTGGCATTGACAATCATATCTGCCAGCACATCCAAGCCCGTCATAGCAAACTCTGGAGCAGATTTTACATAATAACTAGCAAAATAATCTGAAGTATAAGCATTGTAATCAGCACCGATAGCATCAAGCGTTTTTGCAATAGATCACGCATCAGGGTATCTCACACCACCCTTGAAAAACATATGTTCCAAAAAGTGACTTAAACCATTCGTCTCTCTGGTTTCGTAAATACTCCCCGCATGACAAAACACCTGTGTCGTTATCGTAGTACTCCCCTCTATAGGCACCAGTATCGTTTTCACGCCTCCTGGCATATGTATCGTATGTTGCATATTGTTAATTCAAAAAATGATAGATAATAAGATAATCTGAATATGAATGTTGATTCTTTAATCAAAGTGATATATGTCTATCATAAACCCTCCCCAACCCTCCCTTCACAGGGAAGGAGCATCACGTTGCCGTAGGGATGACCATTTTACAGTCCAATATACTCATCAATATATCTTTGTAGTTCTGGAATGATTTCCTCTTTTGGTGTATTCATAAAGTGCGTAACTAATCCATAATACTCTGCATCAGTACACAAAGGATTTGGGAATCTAAGATTGATGTGCTCTCGTCCATCATTATCTGGATCTTGGGTGGTATACGCTCCACCAAGATTGTATCGAAATCACTCTGCCGTGAACTTATGTCTAATATTATCTATACGAGAATGGTAGGTATCTAGCGCTTCATCAATATCATCACTATATCCAGCAAAGTATACACCTTTGATAGACTCCAATATTTCGCCACTCCTCATACAATACTTCTCCACCACCTTGTGTACTATAGGCGGAAATAATGATTTTTCTGGTGTGATCATCGTGCCACGGGCAAGCTACTAAATTCAGATTATTCTTTCTTCTTCGCAAAAAGTGCCTTGATTTTGATAGGTAAGACTTGTCTATACTGCCAGAAAAATTGGATAACACCAAACAGTGTAGAAGTGAAAATATATAAACCTACTCATGATTTTACGCTATATACAAATGATCCCATCATAAATACCATCATTAAGTTCATCATCGGCATCATCTTACTCATATCAGGCATCTCTTGACCATTGGGCAGTTTTTGAGGAGCGGCTTTTGGTTGGACCCAAGACATCGTAGTAGTTTGCGCAAACAACACCACTGCACACAAAATCGTCAACACCCAGTTCCCTGACTGAAGAAGATCTATACCCAAAAACATGTGCTGTACATTGGCAATATCCAAATACTGGATACCAAATGACTGGAAGAAACTATAAACGTGAGTCTGGGAAAGTGTGTTATTACCCAGTCATTGCACCACGTTGAGCAAAGAAATAAACACAGGAATCTGCAAAAGTAAGCCTAAGCAGCCTTTGAGTGGAGCTGATCCTTGAGATTTGAGCAAGCCCATAGTCTCCTTAGCAAGTTTATCGGGTTCGTCTTTATATTTTTCTTGCAACTCTTGCATCTTTGGGCCAATATCCGTCATGGTCTTGGACATATTGTTTGCAGACGCGGTCGTGGACAACAGTATCAATCTTACCACCAAGGTCAACAATATGATAGAAATTCCCAAATTACCACCAGATAAAGCCAAAAACACTACCAAAATATTTACGATAGGACGTGTAATCAGTTCGTTAAACACTATTTTGAAAGGATTCATCAACAACTATAAAAAGTAAAAGCTCTCGCGGTGATAATTATTTACGATCATTTTGCACGGGTATTTTCTTACACTTGCGTTTTGGGCGTACTAATATTGGGTTGTAAAATATAGTTTGGCACTAGCGTATCTATCTGCTCAAATCACAACACTTGGGGATCCAGTACTCGTTGTTTACCGCGGTAGGAGAATGCTATCTGATTATCAGACATCAACATATAAGATAGAGTATAATCTGAAACAAGAGAGCTAGCCTGATCTACTCGGTACTCCCCCTCAAAGCAAGCATCCAATTGTGTAAGGTCTACCTGTGCCTTTTCGCACATACCAGCAGCAAAATC
>JBAYVQ010000046.1:0-7069 GCA_041674565.1 Candidatus Absconditabacterales bacterium | reverse complement strand
CACTCAAAACAGCATTTATAGTCTGTCGAGAGTTTGGATTTGTGTTTTGTGCATTTGCAGTCATTCCAAAAACCAAATAATAATATAAATAATGATGGGCTTAGGGGTGATATAATACATCTAACGAATAAATGCAAGACTAGGCAACTAAAAAATCTATCTCTAGATTGACAAGTATTAGATATAATCTGGTAGATAAAAGTGGAGATAATGCACCATCGGTTTGCCTTCTATAGCGAGTTGCAACTCTTCATCCCTTTTATATCTGCGAAACCATGTTCTTTGCTTTTTGGCGAGCTGATGATTGGCGATCTGCAGCAACTCAATATAAGTGTCATAAGTATAGTCTCCACGTATGTAGCCTACCGTTTGCTTATAATCTATAGTTTGCAGCGCGTTAGAATTCTGATTATATCATCTTTGTAACATACTTCTTACTTCATCCACCAAGCCTATTTCTAGCATCTCCCCGAGCCTTTTGTCAATCAATTGATTACCAATGGCAACATCTTGCCATAATCAGACCATCAACAAAGGGTATTTTGGTTGTTGCTTTCTCATAAGCTCAGACTTGCGAATACCTGTTTGTTGATAAATCTCCAACGCTCTTATGATAAATCTCGTACTGCTGGGATGATGCCTTGCCGCCTCTACAGGATCTATATCCATCAATCTTGTCCACAAGACACCAGGAGACTGCAATTCCTCTTGTTCCATCTGCAATCTAGCAGCATAGTCTGGCGCAGCTACACCCATGTTGAAATTGTATACTATCGTATCAATATAGAGTCAGGTCCCTCAAACAATGACAGGGATATTTCCTCTTTGCTGTATATCATGAATAATCTGATAGGTATCTTGTTGTCGCTGTCATGCGGTATAGGTTTGATCTGGATCGATAATATCAATCTGATGGTGCGGTATGCGTTGTCTGATATCCGCACTTACCTTGTCAGTCCCAATATCCATATACCTATAAATCTGCCTACTGTCTGCAGAAATCACCTCAATGGGCAAATGCTTTGCAATTTCCAGACTCAGCTTCGTTTTACCTGTTGCCGTTTGTCCATAAATTACTATCACCATACCAGGCTTGTATACCGACAATATTGATTGCGCGATCAACTCTCTATTCATAAGAATATGATGATATTATAACTTCTCCACTATTAGTTTTGCAGCTTCCTCTTCGGCTCTTTTTTTACTAGATCCATAGCCCACTCACAATCTCTTATCTCACAAGACCACAGTGCTTTTGTACTTTACATAATTCAGCTTATCATCTCTTTCCATCTCTTCATTGATATAGACAGGAAGTTGCTTGTATTGCGCCTGTAGCTTTTCTTGTAGCAGCGATTTCCAGCTCTTGGAGCCTACCAACGCTATCGTGTGTTTCTTGGAATATACATACTGTAGTACAAATGTTGCCGCAGCCTCAAATCATAAATCTAAGTATACATACCCTATCAAAGCTTCCAAACAGTCTCCCAAAATAGCTGGATTATCTCTTCCTTGTTTCTTTTCTTCCCCTTTGCCAATCAAAATGATATTGTGTAATCCTATTTCCTTCGCTACATCATAAAGATTTTCCTCCCTCACTAAGGATATCTTCCATAGAGTTAGTTGCGCTTCGTCAAAGTCTGCATGGTCTTTGTATAACTCAGATGCAATGACAAGACCCAGCACACTATCACCCAAAAATTCCAACCTCTGGTTATGCAACATAGGCCTCGTGGACTCTGTAGCAAAAGACTTGTGAGTAAGAGCTTCTAGCAAAAGATGGGGATCACGGACACTACATGCTGGTAGTAGTTTTTGTATGTAACTGGTATATGACTGTAACTGCATAGCTGCTCTATAAAAAATGAATAATAATCAGAACTATAGGCTAACCAGACCCATATGTTGCAACAAGCCCACTACGCCTATCATGGCAGCATTGTCAGTACTGTATACTTTTTTGGTGGGTCTCAGTATTTGGCAGGCATTATTTCCTTCAAGAGGCATGGCTTGCGCCTTCTCATACAATCTATCATTGGCACTAACGCCTCATACCAAACCAATAGTACGAGCATCGTGTACCTGCGCAGCCCACTGCAGCTTGGTCACCAATATATCTGTCACACATTCCTGAAATGCTCGACATATATCAGCAATATCTTGTTCATTCAGTGTCTGCAAAGGATGCTTTTGCAATAACTGATACACTTGTGATTTCATACCAGAAAAAGAAAAATTGGAAATATTTTCATCATCGAGCAGTATCCTTTTGAAATGCCACTGACCACCATCCGTACTTCACTGAGCCATCTTACTAATCCAAGGACCTCAGGGATATTCCCCACCCAACATCCTAGATACTTTATCAAACGACTCTCCTGCTGCGTCATCTAATGAATAGCCAATCTTCACCACGGACCAAGGCGAACCATCTTTGACCAAGTAAAGTTCATTGTGCCCACCGCTGGCAGTAAGGATGATCCAAGGAAATGCAAGTTCTTGCACACATCTATCCAATAACAGTGAAAATATATGGCCATAAATATGATTCACTCTCGCGATCGGTTTTTGTAAAAATGAACCAAGCATACTAGCTACTGTGTTACCTACTACCAGCGATCCAGGTAAACCAGGCTCTTTAGTAACGGTAATGAGTTCACACTCTCTGATGGTATCATAACCTATAATCTGTACTAGTTTGAGTATCTCTTCTTCATGAAGTCTATATGCCAACTCTGGCACAACACCGCCATATTGTTGGTGATTTGCTATCTGACTATGGGTCTTGAGGATATCACATGAAAATAGTCCATTCTCAAACCTGACAATGCCCAAGGAAGTATCATCACAACTAGTTTCGATTGCGAGGGTTTGTAATACTGACATGGAGCTACAATAGCTATCTTGAACAGAAAATCCATCAGAAAAGATGAAGTACAAACTATTGACATAAGCTGATTATTATATATACTGATATATCTATTTACTCGAGTACTTATAATATGAACCAAGTTAATGCACAAGTTACAGAGGTAGCCTGATACAATGAGGAGGTATTTGTCGTGTGACACAAAGAAGAAATAGCTCAATTACTAGAAACAACGATCGGAACTGGGGCAAGCGATGTTATAGCTGCAAGTATTGCACAAAATATGCATGGAGGGATTTACTTGGTAACGTGGCATGGACAAAAAACGCCAACTGGGGCAACTGTCTGATGAAAAGAGATAAGTTGAGCACAAAGTGGCGTACTTTATTGATGAAAGGAAAAAGGTATTATAGGCACTTACGAAAGATTTGAAGACCCAACAGATGCATTGGCGCAAAAAATGCTTATTCGTCTCAAGTATAACGGATAATCAGATCCAATATCTCATCACCTCCTAAATGTTTAGGATCTATCTCTGGATGAAATTGTAATCCGTAGATGGGTCTTTTTTTGTGTTTGATGATTTCGTATCATGATGCAGAGCGAGCCAATCACTCAAGCTCACCTCCCAGGTCAGTAATACACCAGCGATGTCTTTCAGCCACCTTCAGATTGGGATTTATACACATCAAGGAGCCATCAAGATAAGTAAGTACAATATCTTTATCCAATTTGGATGACATCCTCTTCAGTACTCCTCCAAAAGCATAGCTTATTAGCTCAGCGCCTAAGCAGATACCGATAAGAGGAGTAGATGTAGTACGGATAATATCCAACTCTTGCTGGTAGTAATCAGAGTTTCCAAGCACTGGATAATCACCTCAACCAGATAGTACCAGTAGATCGTACGTGGTATGATCAACAGCAATCAGATTATTTTTATCTATACAAGCCACTTCACCATACTGAGAAAACAAAGCCATCAACGACTGTATATGTTTGCTATGATTATTGATAACCAGAATATGCATGAGATTTGACTTAATGTGAAAAATAGCTACCTAATGATACGTTTGATATCACAAAAAATCAAACAAAAAGTGAATTATGGGAAAATTGGGAATCATCATCAGTTTGATCCTGTTCTGCTGGGGAGCATTTCTGGCAGACGGGGCAAATACGGTTGGCGGATACTTTCTGGCTCTGGACTTTATGTGGGTCTGGTGCTGGATCGGCATCATCGTGGTGAGTGTTTTGGCGGTGCTCTCTATGTTTGGAGTACTGGCAAGCATATCATCAGGCATCGGTGAAATGTTTATGGCCCTTGCAGGTGCAACTGGAATTGCTGGTATTATAGCAGCTATAGCCATCGCCAGTCGCGCAGTTACGCTCCTGGGAATATGGCTCTTACTGCATGCTGGAGACAGAGGTGCCATAGATTTCAGCAACTTTCACAACGGCAAGCTGATCGCGGGAGTTATTCTCCTTTTGATTGGTATCAGATGGAGTACCGCTAAAAGGAAGCAAATCGCGCAATCGAAAAAGTAAAAATCGTTCAAAATTGCTCAAAACAAAAACATCTGCCTTGTTCGCTTGGCAGGTGTTTGAGTATAGTACAAATCAGTGGGTCAAAAGTAAGATTGGTCCCAGCGGGAATCGAACCTGCATTACGCCCTTCGCAGGGGCGTGTCCTATCCATTGAACGATGGAACCAAGAGACATAAGTATAGTTTATTCCTTATTTTTATCAATCAAATCTCTATATACATCGCCCTCTTGCTCATCATCCTGTGCAATATCCTTGTGTTGCGAAAGGAAGTCTATGCTTGTATGTTGCTCAGGTAGCGGTTTATGAAAAATAAACCAATAGATAGCACCAAAAATAATTAGCGTAACGAAACTATGCAAAGCGGTCCAAAATTCTACCACGAGGAAAACTATGTTGGTCAAAAAAAATAAGGCAACAAGCAAGGAAAGCTTGTAAGCATGAGAAGCAATGAGTTGTATCTTGTGGTCACTTCGTCTCAAACCCGCAAAGTAAAAAACAAAATAGCTCGTACCCCACAACAAAAATAATAATCCTATAGATCAGATTATCACTCATGTCTCAGGGTCTTGAAAAGGATCGATGTACTGATATACAATAACCAAAACCACCAAACCAATGATAAGTTTGATGAGAGAAAGTGTATGGTAGATATTGCGGCGCGTAACAGTCATGATGATCACTGGATAGCTTTTTGATAGCGCTTATCAAGCTAAATCTGATTATGGCAGATAATATTGACATATCTTTATTTATATGTAATATAATCTGAATCTACCAGTAAACAATACAATGACTTACAAATCAGCCTTGCGGATACCATGTTACAACGAGGGGAAACAAGGGGCACAATATCGATGCCCCACCCAACAGCGTCTGATCCACAGGACAGCATCCAATATTTTTTGCACTCTTCAGATACTACAGCCTTGGATCCAAAAAGGGGTACGAGATAGCATTATTATACAAGATGACGGAAGTGACGACGACACACTGGCACGGATACGCAAGTTCAAACAAGATGGTAAATACGGGAAAGAGTTTGTAATACTATCCGATAATCAGAACAAAGGTAAATTAGCAAGATTTCTGGAAGCCTTGCGCTACACAAAACAGTCAGGTATAGACAACCTTATGATGACGGACGCCGACATGGTTTATATGCCAGCTCATATTATATCTAGACTCACGAGCAATACCAAGCGGGATTATGAGCATGGGTATAGCATGGTATATAGTGAACAAGGAGAATATACTAGCCACAGGTCAGAATATACAACAACACATGAACACTATACTACCTACGGTAAGAAAACATCAGGCACAAGATCTGTACAAGTAACAACAACTCATAGCGCTTTAAACACCATGGACGTGCAAGAAGAAGTACAAGAAGTATGAGGCCTGAGGTCTTTGTATGGCTACGGCCTAGAAAAAGTACTCAATATCGCCCACGTAAAGACTACCAATGCTATGTGCGTCAACGCAGATGAATATGACTTACGCCTGAGCGGCAAACCTATGTCGCATACAATACAGCCGCAAAATATACCCTTATTCCTTAGGGCAATGAGGAAAGATCCACAACAGCATGAGAAAATCAAAACGCTAGACGGAGTACTCAATCCATACCTTCATAGACTCTATCACGCTGAACAACAACAGACTGCACAAGCTTCATAAGACCAATTCCTATTGACATATATAACAATATATTTATAAGGATATCATTGGCAAGTTCGTCAATAACAAACGTGGGAAACCACAAAAAAAAGATCACCATGTTCAAAGCATTGTTCTCACTGCAAATGGAGATGCTGAAAAAATTCTGGCCCGTCATTGTTTGCGGTTTACTGGGTGCGGCATCCTTCATCGGTGGTATTATCGCCGCCATCATTTTCACCAAATTCTCCTTCTTCATTTACGGCTGTCTGGCAATAGTTGTCCTATACGCTGCAGCATTCGTTCTTTTTTTCAAGATCGGAAGCGGCATAGCGGGGAAAGTGGATAAAGCCATCCGAATGCCCGATACGAATATGGGCGTCGAAGAGAAGGAGAAAAATTAAAAACCAATCTACCACCCCAACAAAAATTAGGGACAAGACAGCAAACACTATCGTCCCCATCCTCGCTCGGTCCGCCGCGGCGGGGATGCTTTTTTATGTAAAAATTAGTTCAAGATAACGATATTTTCTATATGGTAGGTATGTGGGAACATATCTACTGGTTGCACCGTATCAAATGTATATGACTCGGATAAGAGCTTCAGATCTCTAGCCAAGGTAACAGGATTGCAAGAAATATAACATACCCTAAGTCCAGGAGTTTGCTGTTTGAGCTCCAACAATGTCTGGATAGCACCCTCATGGAGACCAGATCTTGGAGGGTCTACAATAACCAGTCATAGGTTCTGATTATCGATAATCAACTCTCCTGTTGTGTTTTTTATGGTAAGTTTACCACTTTGCATAGAGAGTAACTTCTCTACTTTCCCTGCAAAAAAGTGATAGTCTGACTGTAAAGCATTGGTCTGAGCATTTTTGTATGCATCGGCTACGGCTGATTCTATTTCTTCTATACCCACCAGCATCGCATCTCCATATGCCTTGGTAAAAGCAATACCAATAGTACCTGTACCACAGTATAGATCCAAT
>JBAYVQ010000045.1:0-7413 GCA_041674565.1 Candidatus Absconditabacterales bacterium | reverse complement strand
TTATCAAAACATTGTGGGCTTGCTTTAGCGCTAATGAAGTCAGCTTGAGCTTTTCGACCAGTTTTCGTTTCACACTTTACAAGAGATCAGACCTGCATACCATCCAGTAGCAACGGTAAACAAACCGCACCCTCATGAGAAAAACGATCCACTGGTGCACCTAGAGTTAGCTTCCCTTGTGGTGTCTCATATGTCCCAATGGGTTGATTGGTTACTACTGGCTTGTTTACCACTGGCGTAGCAGCGACTCCATTCAGCTTATATCCAAATATAAAAAGAGCTGCCTGACTGTTAACTTGCTGTGTATTTTCTATAGTGTTGTATCATTCAAATACTCCCATATTGCTTTGGTGCGCTGCGATCACACGCTTCTTGTCATCATCCGTACCACTGCTCACATAGTAACGAGAGACACCCTCTATCTTAGTAATGCGATTGGGGGCTGGTTTTTTGGGATCTGCAAGAGTAAACGTAGCAGTCAACCTCGCTATATAGTCTCCAGTATATTTTGTGCCAGCAATAGAAGTACCTATGCCCGCCCCGATACCAAACTGCACATCTATCACATTATTAACCTTTAAGAATAGTTTGAAATGGGTGATAAACTGATCTACAATTTTTTGTGCATCAGCAGCGTTTCCATTGATAGGCACCAGACCCCTCAGGTTATAGGTACATACATTTCAAGTTTTATTGATATCATGGCTCATGAGTGGAGCTTCATATGCCAGGACCTCACCTTTTCACACTTCCAGTCAAGTCAGACTTGATGGTATCACTAGAGCATAATCATCCAACTTCTCCTTGTTTTCAGGATTGCTTGGGACCCTACCTGGTTGATAAGGAGTATGTAGTTTGGACTTGGGAGCCTCCTTGCCTTCGTTATATCCACCAAATTCTAAAGCCATTAGTCTGGGTATGTATAAATACCCTAATGATATAGAAATAATCTGACACTGTCAAATATATTGACAATATAGAGAGAATATGTATATACCACAAGCGGCTCGAACTAAAACCGCTTTCAGTATGAAAAATACTTTCGTACCCTTCGTAAGTATGCAGCTGATCTTGCTGCTGTGGGTCCAATTCAATTGGGACAGCGGCGGCATCGACGACGCGCAAGCCCTAACTTTGGGGCATATCACGATCCTCGCCATCCTGGCGGGATTATGGTACAGTTTCCGCCACACCACCTGGATGCGCCCCTGGGTACTATGGGCCGTATTTGCCCAAACCGTACCGTTGCTGATATGGAAAGGTATGGGTATCATGGACTGGCAAACCATGGTCCCGCTGTTTGTGGCAGGACAGGTCATTGGCGTGCTTTGTGCTCGTAGCCGTGCTTCGGTGAGCAACGGCACTCCCCCTGCAGCACCTGCAAACTCGGAACCACCCGCCATAACCACCGCTCCAACGGACGAAAAAACCACTGATGGGTGACCATCAGATAATCCTATTACATTCACCCAAAACCCACTGCTTAGGTATGTCTGGCAGTGGCGTTTTTTTTATTGGTTTTTGAGCTGTGTTAGATACAATCTCGTCTTATCATAAAACGCTTTTTTGATCACAGGGTTTTTTCGCAAGGATCTGTTCGCTCATCTATTATCGTTGAAGTATGGGTTGTAGTAATAAGTCTCATGGCCCAAAGCATTCATAAATGACCCAATAATCTGACTAAAATGCCAATCTATCATTTCTTCGTCAGTAAATTTCTTAGGCAAGATACTGAAATTATGTAAATCAGAAAAAAATAGTCCTGCTTGCTTAGTCACATGATCAAAAGTCCAATTGTAGTTATCACATCAGATATTTACTCTCTTGTGGATCAGTTGCGCCGCTATCTTGCACACAGGATCTAGGACTTTGACGATATCTTGATCAGTTATCAGCGTCTCTTTCGTAAATAAAGGAAACTGATTTTTAGCATTACTCCTACCATCAAATATCGCAAACGGGAAATCACTCCATTTTTTCATGAATATTACTGGTAACAACACGTCTTTAGCAACCACTGCGTTGTACATGCCAAATACATTCGTCTGGAAACCAAGTGCGTGCATTTGTTGGGTTTTGTATATCTCCGTATGCACATCTCACCAATAGTAGCTATCCGGCTCATGGATGATATTAGGTATACCCAAAGCATAAGCCTTGCCGCACGCCAATACATCATATACTGATTTCGTGCCACCAGATGACAAGTATTTTTTAACTTCCACCTGTGCCCCATCTTCCAGAGAAAATGAACTTTTGCGATGTACACGTCTACCAAAACGCTCCACCATCTCCCAGTCTAAGTCTTTGATAGTCTCATCAAACTGCTCCTTGGGATACTCTGGCGCTGGATTGAGTAAATCACGTGCTACAACTTGCTCAGATTGTTTGGATCTCCATGAAAACATACTACATCATATTTTTATAAATATACGCAGTACATTATATTTTATTATATATTTGTCAATAGTCTGAGAAAGTAGAGTCTAGGGCAAAGGTTTCACGATACCAAATCTGACTTTACCAGGAGATAATCTGATACTAAAGCTAGATAGACTACCAGAACAAGCAAACATCAGGTCTTT
This sequence comes from Candidatus Absconditabacterales bacterium, assembly GCA_041674565.1. Taxonomy (GTDB): domain Bacteria; phylum Patescibacteriota; class Gracilibacteria; order Absconditabacterales; family Absconditicoccaceae; genus CALMFT01. The sequence goes on along the minus strand of JBAYVQ010000045.1, from coordinate 4,828 downwards.
ATTGCAGTATTTTTCTATCAGTTTTTTGAGCGGTATGACAATTTTGGCTGTCATATCATTTTTGTTTTTGGCATAAGCGCCTACTGGGAGTTTCGTATTGGGTATATCGGTATCTAGATGTTGTAATGCTATTTCTAGTATCTCACTGGTGGATGTTTGTGTATGAAGATCTTTGGAGGTAAGTTTATGTCAAGGGAGGTAGATCTTGTGGTGGATAGTATCTACAATGATGTCATCATATGTCTGTAATGCAATTTGTGAATGTTCAATAAGTTGGGTAGAACCGTCATAATGTTGGATCATGCAATTGCCTCTTTCTATAAAGTCCGAAAAGATGCCAGATCTAATATCTTGTTCTACTTTTACTCATTCATACTCATATCCATCTTTTCGACTTTCGTAAATAATATTACAGTATTTAATAGCATGAGCAAATCGGGCGTAAGTCTATATCGCTCAATTCCAAATGGCATTTTTTGCATAAATAAAATTTGTAGATAAAATTGTAGTGTATAGACTGTAGAGATATAGACTACAAAAGACTATATATGAGTCAAATTTACAGCAATCTAACAATGAATGGAATATCTAAAAGAAAATTTCTGAAAAAGAATAGCTGAGCTAAGAAGAGCCAAATGATTATCCCAAGAAACATTGGGGTTTTTATCTAAAGTTCACAGAACTTACATTTCTGAGATTGAAAGATGAGAAGCAAATGTTTCTTTAGAACATATCGGCAAACTAGCAAAAGCGTTGTGAGTTGATTTATCTGATCTATTTAGATGGTAATGAAACAATTTGTATACGCAAAAAAGAGAATAGCAACCCCAATGGGCGCTATTAATAAAAATGATGTTTGAATACTGGATGAGAAATACATCGATTGACATCATATTTTCTTTCTTAGTTTGCGAGATAGCGTTTTGCTAAGCAATGATGATTTTGAATCGTTTGATGTTAATGAAACATGAGACGCCTATGATAGAAAAATCTGTAATGTTTGTCAAAAATTACAACCAACTGATTTTTTTCAGAAAAATCAAAACTGAAAAAATAATAGAACGGTTAGAAGACCATCTTGCAACGATTGCAGAAAAATCATAGATTGAGAAAATATGAATCCAAAAGAAAAGAACGCTTGGTACAGGAAAAGACCAAATATAGAGCCATTCGAATGCCCTGTATGCCAAAAAACGACCATCGCTTGAATAACCAGCAAAGTGGTCCTAGACCATGACCACAACACAGGAAAAATCAGAGGACGAATATGTGATAGCTGCAACACTTGACTATGAAGATTTAAGGATAGCATAGATCTTATGAAAAGAGCGATTGACTATCTTTCCCGTTTTGAATAACTTCTACTCTTTTTCTTGAAATATCGACATACTCTTGCGAAATATCGCATCAGATATAATTACGATTGTTTTTTTTTGCCATTTTACAAGTTGTTCACGATCAGCACATAGGATCGAATACAGTATCTCATTCGTTTGTTCGTGAAATAATATGATCCTCTGCTAGTTTTTCTGGGAACATTGCCGTATGTTCGAAGGCGAATTTGTCGCTAGTTGTTCAATGTAATCAAACAGCGTATTCCCAGATATTTGTTAGATTCTTCTCTGGTTTCAGCTCTCTCAGTACTTTTGTATTTAGTCAGTCTGGTCACTTATTTACTGGCATTGGTTCAAATCACTGTCTTACGGTTGACGTAGTGATTGGATTAAATGTTTTTGGTTTTCACTTAGAAAACACAAACATCCACTCAAAACAATTTGTGTAGCCATTAGATCTCATAAATGGTGTATTTTTCTTCTTGTAAATCATTGTGTCATGAACGTTAAATCATATTTCTTGAAAGTAAATTGCCTGACGGAAACTAGTCAACGACTTATCTCAGTTCTTGATTTTATCTCACACAACCCACACAACAATTCATCATATTTTTGTTATTCTAAAAAGCTCATTTGCTATATCCTCAAAAGGGAAATGATATCATTTGTAAATTCTTAAATCATCATACGGCGGAGAGGTGACCGTTAAATCTACAGAAAGATCTTCCATTGATCTCATTATATCAACACAGTTTCAACAATATATATTGTTCTTCTCTATTTTCATTTGATACATAGTTTGCCATATAAAATGCAGTCTATACACTACAAAATAATATTTCTATTGCAAGAGAAAAATGAATCAAGCCAGCTATTCACTGAAATCAAGTGAATCTATCACCATGCATCGTTAAACATCTTGATAAACATCTAAATGAATTTATATAAAGCTATGGTGGTAGTAAAGAAAGCACAGTATTGTTTAATAAGTTGTTGCGTAATATATATTTAGTTGATCCCACAGCAAACATGACTAATGCAGAACTAAAAGCTCTAGAATTGCTTAAGGAAGCAGCGGTTGAGTTTCCTTCTTTAGCCATGAAAGAAATTATCGCACAATTTAACAATGTTGAAGTGTATCAAGTTGATATGACCGACATTAATCAGGAATTATCATGAGTGGTTCAGGAAAAAGATTGAAAGTACTATGTATATGTAAATGCAAAAGATTCTGATTGAAGAAAAAGATTTACAATAGCGCATGAGCTATGACACATAGTCCTTTGACATGTTCCTACTGGAGGCATCCTCAAAGATAATTTAAAGTTTAGAGATCCAACCCACAATTACACTGATGAAGAAAAAAAGCAAGAAGTAGAGGCTAATGATTTTGCCGCAAATTTATTAATGCCAAGTGAGGCAGTTCAAAAAAACTTCTCTTTATTTGATACTATATCTGAGTTAGCAAAGTTTTTCAATGTTTCAGAACAAGCCATGAGGTTTAGGTTAGATAATTTATGACTTACTCAATGTTAATATGTGAACTAGGAGTAACAGGCCTAGTCCTGATCAAAAATTGCTAGCCGATTTCCATGCAAAAAAAATGGATCTTGATTTCAAGTCTGCTTCACAAACCGAGTATCATAAGCATATACAAAGTATGACTATCATCATAATAATAGGCATAGTATGCGTATTGTTGATAGGGTTTGCCTGTATTTTACTCTGGAAAGACAACGTTATAGCGGCGATAACAACTATCGTATTAACAGTTCTCGGCTGATGAGGTTTCAGCCTAAAAATTTCAAACATTAACTTACTTAATCGGTGAAAAAACGAAATGAATCAATCTTAATTCGATACAAATAAAACCCATGATACAAATATCAATAACAGTCTATTTACACAACCAGAAGATATAATTACCAGAATTAATAACTCTTTACAAAAAACTCTAGCATATTTTCACCCGCAAACAGCGCATCAATCGCATCATGCAGTCTTTTATATCTATACGCCTGCAACATCGGTGCATCTTGCGTCTCTACCGTGCAAAATATTCATCTCATCAAGAACAATAAGCCAAAAGTATCTGAATCCAAAAATGACATATCGTCAGTACTCAGCTGTGTAAGATAATGTCTCATCTGTTTCTCAGTAAACGCATGCTGTCTGCATAACTCTGCTCACGAAGCAGGAAATCGGTAATTTTGTGTAATAGCGGTCACTGTATCATATCACAAATATCACTCGAAACTATCTTCTAGGTCAATCAATCCATCTTGGAAGATATTGTACGCGTTATGATCACCATGATTCCGACCATGCGGCACATTCACACCAATACCATCAATTTTTTGCATAAGCGCGTGAGCTTTATCGCTCTCCATGAATCATTCCGTATGTAAGTGATGATGGCAATCGAATGCACGATCTACAACCTTTTTACCTATAGTATTGCGCTGCGCCACTAGATGTTTTTTTTGATACGTGATAAACTGATCTAATATACTATCTTCTACAAACCCATGAGTATCACAACTCTCTGTGAAAATTTCGGAATATAATTTACCCTTCAGAGACTCTTCTTTCATTCGTCACAAACCATCGGTCATCATTTCGTATCCCAACAGTTTTGGCATTGGCACATCATAAGACAAAAGTAACTCATACAATCTTACTTCCTGCTGTATCTCCTCCCAAGGTCCTACCTTCATATAATGTGTGTACTCTTTACAACGGTAGATCGTGCTACCATTTCTTCTATGCTTCACAAACTCATAATCTTGCAACATCGAGAAAAACTAGGACAAAATAAAGACAAAACTGTGCGTGACTATAATAAATGCCTAGCCATAAACAGTATCTTTTCTTTTCTTGTCCTATATTTTCTTTGTATTATTTCTGAAACATAAAAAAACCTATTGCTATAATAGGCTTTTTTTCAGATTATCTTCTTATAATCCTAAAACTCAAACTCATACAATTTTCCATACTCCTTCACCACCTCACGCATCTGGGCTATAGTAGCGGGATCTATTTCCTCCTGAGTGGCCATCGTAAAGATATGCTCTGCCGCAGCACGCTTTTGGGGAGCTCGTTCTTGGTAGATCTCTTGGAGGACGGGGTGAGTGAAGTCACTCGCTTTGACCGCTAACAAGGTAGCAAAAAACATGAATTGATCCAGTTTACCTTCTTTGATATACTTACCTGCCTGAGAAAATCTGAAATTTACCCTATCCTCAAAATGGATTTTGGGGTTGAAGAAGGCTGTACCACGTCTTTTGCCCGTCTTTCGATATCTCTCTATCTCGGTGATGGCATCCGTACTAATCCTATCTGCAAGTCTTGCTATCTGACCCTCTATGGTAGATGGTTCTGTGTATCTGTCTCCATTGAGCATAGGAGTCATGTAGTCATGATTGTATATATAGTTGTTGATATCTTGAATAATCTGAGGATCTATCGTGATGCCCTTATCAGCCAACTTCTCC